>JAFGBX010000364.1 GCA_016932935.1 Promethearchaeota archaeon
CGCCGACGGTTCGATCTCGTCGACATCCAGGGAAAAAGGCACGAGGTAAAGACGCGCGAGGTGAAGCACCACGACGAGCTGGCGGCGCTCATCCGGCGATTCGTCCGGCTTGTGCAACGAGACGTGGCGGGTCGCGATGTCTGGTGGCTCAGCTTCTTGCGGGCGTGCAAAGGTATAAAATCGCGCCCTTGCTCGTTTTTCCTTGGCTTCTTGCGGTTGCCGGCAGCGGTCGCACGGGCGGCAACGCTGAAGGCCGATGTCGACGCGTTGGTCAAAGAGCTGGTCGAGATGGCAGATCACGCTGAATCGAAACTCCTGGATGATGAGGACATCGACGAGGAGGAACTGGAGGAGGGTTTTCTGTTCGGCGTGGAGAACAAGGTAACGAGGGAGCTTCGGAAGGACATGTTGGCCAAGATAGCCGAGAACGAGAAGCTGAAAACTGCGCTCCAGCAGAAGGAGGCCACGCTCCAGCAGAAGGAGGCCGAGAACCAGCGCCTCAAGAATGAGATCGAGCGCTTGAAGGACAAAACAAAGCCACACGAGCCCGACTAACATCGATTACTATCATCGATTCTACATTCTAACCGGTATCCGAACCGAGCGATTTATTCCGATACACTCGTCGATTTCTAAGCCACGGTTTCAACTTGGCATCGATTCGTTAAGAAAGTGAAAACCTGGATTAACTCATCTATCCTTCTGTTACGTTTATAATCCTCAACCCAGGGGATCCCAGTAGGCCTCGCCGATGGCCGTGACGTTCGTGTACGCCGATAGCTCGTGCAGCATCGCGCCGATCGACGCGCGGCTCTGGTAGATCGGGTCGGGCGTGTCGCAGTAGTGCCAGCGGTCGCGGGTGACCGCTGCCGTGAGTGCATCGAGGGTCGAACGCCTGGCCGACGCTTGCGCGCTGGTCAAGATGCCGTCGGCCTCGAGCCGCGCGATAGTCGCGTTGAGCAGCCACACGTACTCGTAGTCCTCCTGCCCATCGAGGTAGTTCTCCCACCGAACGCTGTCATAAAGCGAGCCGTTCTGGTACAAGAACCAGCCATCGCCGTACCCGTTGTACCCGAGGCCGTTCTTGCCGTGGTAGTACGCCTGCGCCGACCAGTAGAGGAAGCCGTGGAGCTGGTAGTGCCACACCTGCCAGATCAGTACCCTCGTCTCGTGCAGCCGGTTGTACAGGTGCGAGTTCGGCCACGGCGACCAGGGCTGCACGCACGAGTAGATCCAGAACTCGAAGCCGGCCGCCTTATAAGCGCCCCAGCGCTGCTCGTCGTAATCGGACGCTATCGGGCAGAAGATGTCGATGTATTCGCTCAGCGGCTCCAGCTCCCCCGTGGGCGGCGTGGTGGTCATGATCCGCACGAGCGGCGCCGCCGCCTTCATGGCCTGCAGCTGCATCTCGAGGTCGGCGAAGTACGCCTCGCGGTCGTAGTTGTACTTCTCGGGGATGAACATCTGGAACTCGTCGACGTAGTAAATGTAGCCGTACCGCGTCCAGTTCTTCGCGACGAGGTGCTCTTGCACGCCCTTCAGCCAGTTCTCGAGCTGGTGCATCTTACCAGGGTCGTCAACGAACGGCGTCCGGCCGTCGCCGTAAGTCCAGCCCGGCCCGCCCGAGAGGATGAAGCTGTTCGCCCCGCGGTCGAGCTTCGACTGGATGTTGGTATCCCAGGGGGCCCAGTTGAACGTCCAGTTCGTGCCGGTCCAACTACAAGGGATCGAAATGCCGTAGTCGTTGATGCGGTGGTCGACGAAGTTCTGCACGACGCTCGCTGATCCGGAGTCGCCGCCGACCTGGGTTCGGAGGTGCCGCGTGCGGGGGATCGTGAAGTTCCAGACCTCGACCGACACGTCGACTCGCACGTGCTGGCCGGCGCCGAAGGTTAAGTCGATGGCACCGAGGTAACGGCCGGCGATGGCGTCGTACGGCGTCCGCAGCGAGACCCAGAGCAGGTGGTTGGTACCGGGGGCGAGATCCATGCTGCTGAACGGCACCAGCACGTCCGGGTACTCGCCCTCAAGCACCCGCTGCTCGTACCGTATCGTGCACGCGCTGGCGGGGATGCTGGTCGACGGGACGGACACGTGGTCGAAGTCGGCCACGCTCCACGAGAAGTCGTTGAGGCTGCTCGCGAACGGCCTCACGACGAGCTGGAACGCGTGGTACTCGTTTCGCGCCATCGTGACGTTGACGGCCGACACGTGCATGGCGGGATCGTCGGCTACCAACACGTCCTTGTTCACCCTCGACGCGCTCCCCTCCAGCCAGATGCAATAGTTTCCTTGGGAATAGGCGATGATCGGTTTCGTCTGGGTCGCCTGGAACGCGATGATAGTGGACGCGGCTGCCGCGGCCGAGCACCCGATGACGGCAAGGAGTGTGACAGCGTGGACGTGCCTCGACGTCGCCCTGCTCGCCGGCCTTGCGGCAACCGCGACGGATCGGGGAGCAGCGTTCCCCTTCGCGACCGCTGGCACGATCCAGCCCGTGACCGCCCTGACGATGCAGATGGCCGCGAGCGCCCCGCCGCACCCGATTGACACCCAGTAGAACACGCCGCCTGCGACGCCGGACGGGTCGACCTGCCCCGTCGGCCAGACCGGGTCACCACCAGGGAGGTCGAGGGCGTACCCGACGGGGATGACGAGGATGCCGGTGACGAAAAAGGAGATCACGATCAGGATGGCGCGGTTGGTCGAGTCTCCCCCGCTCCCCGCGTGGTCGAAGCCCGAGTCCTTGAGGAGGTCGCAGAACAAGATCCCCGCCGCGATGCCCACGCACGCGAGGTTTTCGATGCCGTGCAAAAAAGTGAACGTGAACGTCACGTCGAAGGCACCATCATAGAAGATGAAGCCGTTGTTCGCCGCGTTCTCGTATATGAGCAGGACGTTCACCATCAACACGACGACCGCGAGGGCTGCCAACGCGTGCCTGGCGCCTTTAACACGCGCCAGCGCCCAGTAGATCCCCGCCCCCGCGACCGCGAACATCGCGAACGTGCCAATGACGCACGGGTAGAACAGCTCGTAGTCGTAGTAGAAGAAGAAGAGCGACAAGACGAGCGTGGTGAGGACGTACCGCAAGCCATCGAAGAAGCCCACGGTGCTTATCTGGAGCTTCTTGGCGATGCCCTTGACGACTGACAAGTGGAGCTTGCCGCGGGCGATGCCCAGGTACGCGAAATACGGGCACACGAGGAACGCAAGCAGCAGCGTCGCCAAGGGCAGCACCTCGTTAATGTGGAGGACTGTGCGGATGCGGTTCCCCTGGAGGACGAAGTCGAGCACGAAGGTCAGGTCGGCCGGGTACAGGATGGCACCGGCGATGGCGATCCCGCCGAAAACGAGCATCGGGACGAAGAACACCCAGAAGTCGAAGGGCTTCGTCCCCGCCGCCGCGAGCCGCCGCGATAGGCGCTGGAGGAGGCCGGCACCGTTAGGCACGGTGCCCGTGGGATCCGAGTCTGCAACCATCGGTTCGAGCAGAAAGTTCCCCGCCGTGGTGCCCGGCCGCGTCTCGGCGGCGCCGACGGCCAGGCACGCCACGGTCGCCGCGAGGAACAGGAAGGCCGGGCCCAGGAAGTTCAACGCTTGAAAGAGGAGCAAGGCTGCGCCGAGCGTCCCGAACGCCACGGCGACTACCAGAGCCGACGCCGCGTTCCGCGACAGTGCCCCTTCCACGTCCCCGCCCTCGGCCAACTTCGAGATGAGGAACGACAGCGCCGCGACGACCTTCACCGCGGTCGCCCCCAGGAAGCAACCGACCACGCCGCCGTTGTACCGCAGGAACCAGCCGCCCTGGGTCAACCAGGGCTCGCACGTGTGGCCGGAGAACCCCATGTAGGCGACAATCACGACGATCGCGAAGACCGCCGCGGCGACGTCCGCCGCCCGCGCGATGATCGCCGCCTTGTCGCCCTTGTACGCTGAGACCAGGACCATGGCGATGACCAGGCTCAAGATGATTATGATAACCGCCAAGGGAAAGTCGTTGCCCTCGCCATAGATCATCAGCATGAAGGGCGAGAACGCGATGATGCCGTAGAACAAGAAGGCCGCAAGGCCGACGCCCACCGTCAGGAGCTCGTACGAGTAATCGCGGAGCACGTTCATGGGTATAGCTCGCGGGCTCGTGTTATAAAGGTCGGGTATCGCCTCGCGGATCTTGCGCCATAATTAGGTGCACCTAAGAGTATAAATAGGGGGCATCGATCTAGTCCTCGAGGAAGCACTTATTCTAGACCAACAGCACGAATGGGCAGATCGATGGAACGCGACGCGCACCCGCTGTATCTATCAGACGCGGCCAACGGAAAGAGGTTGAGGATTTGCAGGGTCGACGCCGGGATGCAAGCGAAGCGGCGGCTCGCCAACCTCGGGCTCGTACCCGGGGTGGTGGTCCGAAAGAAGCAAGCCGCGCCGATGCATGGCCCGGTCGTGATCGAGGTGCGGGGCTCCATCCTCGCGATCGGGCGGGGCATCGCGTCGAAGATCGTCGTCGTCGACGAGGTCGAGTGACGTGGCGGGCGGGGCCTCGAAGTCTTGCGCCGTGCCGCCGGCCGGCACGCGCTTGATCAACGTGGCCTTGGCCGGGAACGCGAACGTGGGCAAGTCGGTCATCTTCACCCAACTGACCGGCGTGTCCCAGACCATCGGCAACTGGCCGGGCAAGACCGTCGAGAAGAAAGAAGGCTATTTGACGTTCAAGGGTAACCAGTTCAACATCGTCGACCTGCCAGGCATCTACTCGCTGTCCACCTACAGCATGGAGGAGATCGTGAGCCGCCAGTACATCGTTTCCGACGACGTGGACGTGATCATCAACGTGGTCGACGCGTCGAACCTGGAGCGGAACCTGTTCTTCACGTTCCAGCTGCTCGAGCTGGGGATCCCCGTCGTGCTGGCGGTCAACCAGATGGACGTCCTTCGCGCGCGCGGCATGGAACTCGACCTGGCGGTGCTCGAAGATGCCATGAAGGTTCCCGCCATCCCCGTCGTGGCGGTGCACGGCCGCGGCGTCCACGAGCTGCTCGAAGAGGTCATCCAGATGGTGCAAGACGGCGACTTCCAGCGCCACCGGGTCGCCCCGAACGGCTTCGTCCGCCACGATCACGCCGATGCCGCCGTGGCCACCGCGGTCGACCCGCGGCGGCTCAAGCAGCGGTACCAGCCGCCCGACCGCTCCGCCATCCTCTCGTTCGGGAAGGAGGTGGAGGAGCGGGTCGCCATCATCGCCGGCGCGGTCTCCAGCGCCGGCCGGGTGGCTGCCCTGCCGTACCCCGCGCGGTTCGTCGCGGAGAAGCTGCTCGAGGGAGACGAGGAGATCGTGCCGGCGATCAAGGCCGCCCCCGGCGGGGCCGCCGTCATCGAGCGGGTCGAATCTGCCCGCAAGGAGCTGGAGGACCTGCACGGCGAGGACATCTCGACCGTGATATCCGCCGAGATCTACAACCGGATCCACGGGCTCGTCGACCGGGTGCTCACCACGAGGCCCCCCGACAAGAAGGGGAGGCGCCGCGCCGCCGTTCTCGATGCGCTCGACCACCTGACCACCCACTCCTTCTGGGGCTACGTCATCCTAGGGCTCGTCCTTTACGGTACGTACACGTTCACGTTCAGCATCGGCGACTTGCTCGGGGGACTGCTCGACGAGCTGTTCGGGACGTGGTCCGGTTCGATCTACGTCGCCTTCGGCGAGGAGAACCCCTACGTGCTCATCTTCTGGAACGGGGCCATGGGCGGCTTCATCGGGGCGGTCGGCGGCGTGCTCGTCTACGTGGTGCCCTTCTTCATCGTTATCGAGATCCTGCAAGATTCCGGGTACCTGCCGCGCGCCGCGTTCATGCTCGACCGGTTCATGCATGTGATCGGCGTCCACGGGAAGGCGATCATCCCCATGATCCTCGGGTTCGGCTGCAACGTCCCCGCCTGCGCGGGGTGCCGGATCATGGAGACCTACCGAGAGAAGAAGATCGCCCTCGCGCTCAGCTCCCTCGTCCCGTGCGCAGCGGTGCTCGTGGTCGTCATGGGGCTCGTCGGCCGGTACCTGGGCGCGGGCTGGGTCGCGTTCCTCTTCGCCGTCAACTTCGTCGTGATCGTCGCGGTCGGGCGGCTGCTCAACAAGGTCATGCCCGGCCAGTGCACCGAGCTCATCATGGAGATGCACGAGTACCGCAAGCCCAACACGGCGGTCATCCTCAAGCAGACCTGGGCTCGCACGAAGGAGTTCGTGTTCAAGTCGATCCCCATGATCGTGGCCATCGGCGTGGCCATGGAGGTGCTGTTGATGTTCCGGCTGCTCGACCCCTTCAACATCGTCCTATCGCCCATAACGGTGGCGTGGCTCGGCTTGCCGCTGATCACCGGCGTGTTCCTCGTCTACGGCGTGCTGCGGAAGGAGCTCACCCTCGTGCTGCTCGAGGTGCTCGCGGCGTCCATGGGGTTCGCAATCGTTGACATTTTAACCCCGCTACAGATGCTGGTCTTCTGCATGGTCACGATGCTCTACGTGCCGTGCGTCGCGACCGTCGTGGTCATGGCGAGGGAATCCGGGTGGCGCTACGCGCTGAAGGTCGCCCTGCTCGAGATCGCTATCGCGCTGGCCATCGGGGGCGCGCTGAACTGGATAGGGACGCTCCTCATGCTCGCTTGAGCCGCTGGCGGCCTGGAAGGCGTCACCACGCGTACCGGACGACGCGGAGCCGGGCGAGCGTGTTGTGCGGGATCTGCTTGATCGTCTTCTCCGTCGTGTGGAACTCGGCACCAGAATGCAAGCAATAAGCGATGGACATGCAATCGATGTACGACAGCGTCGACGCGTGTTGGCAGCGGAGTTTGCCCGCGCTGAAGAGCAAATCCACATCCAATTCGACGAGCTCGATGGGGTAATTGTCCAGGACGTTTCTAAGCTGTATGGCGGCCTCTTTTGCCCCGCGTGTCGTGCACTGGTGGAAGAATACTTCGCTCAAGACGGGATTAACTACATGCGCATGTGCGGTGCGATTCTTCACGTCATCAAAAAGCATCTTGACTTGCTTCGTGCGAGTTTCAGACAGGTAAAGATCCAGCACGCCGGCATCGAGGCAGATCTTCTTCATTGCTTCTCATTCTCGAGCCGAAGTTCAGTCTGGTGGTCTTCATCAAAAACTCGTCCCATCTCCTCCTTCGTCACCGTGCAAGCAGATTCTATCTCCTCGATGGTGCGATACGGGATGATCTCGAGGGTGCCGTCGATGGCCATGAAGAAGATCCTCGAGCCCTCCTTGAGGCCGAACTTGTCCCGGATGGCCTTTGGAATGGTCACCATGCCGCGTTTGTTGACGATCGCATCATTTGATCCATTCATGATGATCGAAGTTAACATCGTGACATCATTTTTATGCATGATGATGGCAAAACGAGGGAACCCCATTTAAAGGCCGAGCATTTTCGAGGCCGCTGCCGTTCATCCATATGCCCGCTCGAGCGCCGGGTCGAGCTGCACGATGACCACACGGATACCGGCCATGAGGCAGTCGCATCCGGCAGCGAGGACGGCCCACAACATGATCCCGTTGAAGGCAGATCCAGCGAAGGCGGTTAATCATCGGTTCCTCGGCGTCCAAGCAATTCCGAGGAAATAAATGATTATCAAGGACTCGTAGGGGCAGGCTCGCCATGCCCGCTGGATCAATATGGCGAGGATCGGCCTGGCATGACGACGGGCTGCTGGAAGGTTTTTAATCGGGGGAGCAATATCGTGCAAGGGGGATGATATGTCTCTAGCGCTCAAGCGGGTCACCATCAAGGGCTTGTTCGGGTACCTGGACTATGACATACCTGTTGATAACCCCGATCACATCCTTTTCCTGCACGGGATCAACGGGACGGGGAAGACGACCATCCTCCACCTCATCCACTCGCTCTCCCACCTCATCGACTCGTTCTCCCGCGGTTGGATCGATGACATAACGCGTGTAGACCTCGCCTCGTTCAGGATGGAGCTGGAGGGAAAGGCCATGAAGGACGGCGCTGTTCCACCAGGGATCGCGGTGACCATTCTGAAGCAAGGGGGCGAGATAGACGGCATCGAGGTCGACACCTCCGGCGGGCTTTTCGAGAAGGATCCGGGCCTCAAAGAAAAGCGAGGGCTGCGACTGCCCCGGGAAGACGATAGGATAGCGCGGCTATGCAATTTCATCGACGATCACTTCCCAACGAGATTGATATCGGCTCAGCGCCTTGACGACGACATCAGGGATCTGAATGTCGAGGGGGTGATGCGCCGAGTTCAGGATCGCCTCAGAGGTGACGGACGACAGTCTGACTTCTTGTCCGAGTTCAAGAACGAGCTATTGAACGATTTACTGCAGCGGAATGCCCGCATCATTCAAAAGCCGCTACAACTCCTCGCCCTCGTCCAGTTCACGGAGGCCGAGTCTGCTGTCCTACACGAAGCCATTAGATTCAAGGAAGGGTTGAATCAAACCGAGAGGGGGATGGATCTGACCACCTTCTTGGACGAGAAGATTGCAAAGGCCCTCCCGGCACTCACGGCAGATGACCGGCAGAGCCTATTCGACTCATTGGTCGCGAAGAAGGTCTTCGATGTTATACGTGATACCCCGACAACGACCTTCACCTTCGGGCCTGGGGGCACCATGCCCCCGAGTGCCCAAGCCCCGCTCCCAACCCCGGAGACCACGGGATTCCGGCACCTGGGGAAACTGAAGAGGATGTCGGAGGAGGAGTGGGGGCGCGTCTTGGCCGCCATCAAGGACTGCTTGAAAGAGGGGGAGGGCAAGCCACAAAGGGGGAAGCAACACATCATTTCAGCCTACCTCGGAACACGGCGCCAGATGGGCCTGATCACGCTCGATCCCCGGTTGGAGCGGGAGGCCTTGCTGCTCCTGGCCGATCACGGCGTGCTCGTGCAGAAGGAGGAGGATAGGTTCGACCTGGGCGACGATCCCGCGGGAGGCCTGGGGAGACTTATTTCCTGGCTGGAGAACCAACCAGAACCGGCCGAGCAAGAGGAAGGGCTCGAGGGAGAAGAGATCGAGGATCCGGCTTTCCCGCTCAAAGAAATGATCACCGTGCCGAACAAGGAGAAAACCATGACTCTTTCCCGCGGGAACTGGAAGGCTGTCATCGATCTCATCGAGAAGTGCATATTAAACGCGGGCGGGGTAGAGAGATTCGACAACATACGACAGTATCTCTACAGGGAACACCAGTTAGGCGGGGCGCGATACCCGCCAAAATTCGACCTCCCGATCATTGCCACCCTCAACGTCAACGGTTTACTCCTCCAACCCGAGAGGCGCTTCTATTCCCTGCCCACCGACTACCTTGCGAGGAAGCAGGCTTTTCTTGCGAGGTACATGATCTCGCCCCCTCTCCATGTAGACGAGATGCCCTCGCCCTCCGACCCGACGGAAGGCAATGCCTCCATCCTTGACAAGTTCTTCGAAATCGTGAATAACTTCCTCGTCGGAAAGAAGCTGGTTCCATCACCCATCGAAGGATACCTGGTCGAGCAAAAAAACGGCAAGCTTCTCACGCTGGACAAGCTCTCCTCCGGCGAGAAGAACTTGATCATCTTGTTCACCAAGCTACTGACGGTCCCAAGCCGGGGCTACGAACCGCCCGAGGGGGTGACGTTTCTCATCGACGAGCCCGAGATCTCGCTCCACGTCGGGTGGCAGATGCGCTTTATAGAGGCGATCAAGGCGATCCAGGCGTCTACCCGCGGGCGTTACATCATCGCGACGCATTCACCCCAGATCATCCACAACCGGGGCGACTTGTGCTTCAAGCTCGGCCCGCCTGACGAGTGATGAGGCCAACATGGCAGATACTGCAGAGCAATCTCTGAACACGCCGTTCGTCACGGTCGACGCGTGGAGACAGTCGATCTCGATGATGCTCGACGACCCGAACGTGCGGCTGGTGCTGGTCGAGGGCGAGGCGGATTATAAAGTCTACCGGAAGTTGTTCTGTGGGGATTACATCCAGTATTATCGGGGCAAAAAAAATCACAAGCAAACGATCATCGACTTCATGCAAGAGGAGAAGGCAAGGGCCGGGTGCGAGGGCATCCGATGCCGCAGTGCCGATAGCTGCAAGAATGGCTGTCCGTACAAACGGTTACGCCGAGTGATTGCGGTGCTCGACGCCGATTTCGACCGGATCCAGAAGAAAGGGCCGAGGCCTGATAAAGAAACATGGCTGTGGAGCATCTTCCTCTGCGATGCACACGACCTGGAAACCCAGGCGTTCTACAACGTAAAAACATTCGACCATTTCCTTAAGGATTCGATCAATGACGCGAAAAGCTGGAAATATGGAAGAGAGTTCTTTGACACGTGCAACGAACTCGTTTCATTCTACGGCGGTGTGCGGCTGCTCATGCATGACAAACGTATCAAGCGCAAGCCCGATCCGGAGGAGCCCCAACCGCAAGGTCCATTCTACGAGGACGTGCTCCAGAAAATCACCGCCTACGTCGATCTGGTCAACGGGCGGCCGCGAGTCGACGCCTTCAAGCGATGGATCGCCCAGGCAGTCGTGGAAGTCTTGTCGAACCACCCGCGCTACGCCAACGACGACATCGATGAGGACGGCATCATCAAGGCCATCGACGATCGAGTGGCCCAGCTCGGCGAGGTGGCGAGGCAGGACGTGCCGCAAGGACACGACCTCGGGGAGCTCCTGGCGATGTTATTCGCCGAGGGCGCGCTGGGCATACGACATGTTGACCATGATGCTCATAGATTAAGAATAAACTCGAGAGACTTCTTTAAATTCACCAAAAAGATCGAATTCGACTTGCGCGGCCGGCATTCCGACAGCCGACTGTGGGATTCAAGGCTCGCGGAGAGCGTCCGAGAGCTTTGTGGGAACGAGCTCTTCTAGGGCGAATGAGTTGCATGATTCGTTCGATCCTATAAGCCCCAGGCTTGCTTTCTTGGAAGCAACGATAGACTCGGACAACACTCACGGCGGCGCCGGCCTCGCACGCGACGCCGGTTTCACGAACCCCTCGTAGACGAAATAGAAGGCCACGACGGCCAACACGACCGCCGTGGTTTCCAGCACGCTGACGTAACTCATCAACTCGCTGACGAGCAAGCAGACCACGCTGCCGATGAACAGCGCGAAGGCCGCGGTGAACGACAGCATCCCGCGCTTCACGTGCGCCTCGGTAGCCTTCCTCGACAGGGACAGGCTTCGCGCGGTCATCACGACCAGCAACGTCGTGGAGTAGGCGAGGAACGCGTAGAGCAAGAGCTGCATGAGAACCGGTAGGAAGGAGTCGAGGCCCCTGTCCGTCATGATGTCGATGGCCGTCCTGAGGACGTACACCCCGTACGTGCCCATGAAGAACGCGACGGTCGCGGTGCTCCACGCGGAGGCCGATCCCTTGACGCCTGGTTTGATGAGCACCGTGAACCCGAACACCACCATGAAGAAGACCGCGAGCGCGCCGAACAGCGTGGTCATGTTGAAGAAGTACAGGTTGAGCAGGTTCTCCTTGAACCGCGTCCAGAGCATGGCCAGCTTCAAGGCGAAGGTCGCGATGAGGGCGAGGAGCGCCGCGAGCACGACCAGGCGCACGTCGCTCGGAGATTGCAGGTATCGATGGAGGATGCGGGCGAACGTGTAGACCAACATCGCCAGGCCGGCCACGAGCGAGACGGGCTGGACGAAGTCGGAGATCGGGTGGAACCGCGCGGAAAGATCGTAGGATTGCGGGGCCAGCACGATGCATAGCAACAAGCTCGCCTCACCCGCTGCGAAGGCGAGCCATACCAGCGCGAGGAACCTCTTCATCCGCATCACGAGGGGCCGTTCGTTAGACACTCGCCTCGGCGGCATTTAATCCTACCTCCGTCGGCCCGCCACCACGCACGTGACACAAAGACTTCGAGAAAAAGGTTATATAATCTGGATTATCATAATCAGGATAATATAGCTGAGCTCACGCGTCGTGGCGACCATGGCGGGCGGATTCAGGAACAGGGTGGTGGAACTCGGGGACATCGCGAGGATCTTGGATTCGGAGAAGTTCGAGTTCCTCGTGGTATTCGGTCGACGGCGAGTTGGAAAAACGGCGCTGATCTTGAAGGCCATCGAGCATAAGAAGCACGTGTATTTCCTTTCGGAGGTCATCGAAAACATGCCGAGGTTCATCAGCACGTGCGCACATGTTCTACCCGACATCACGAAAACAAAACCAGATTTCCACACGCTGATAGAGTATATGAAGGACAAGCTCGATGTCCTCGTGATCGACGAGTTCCAATACCTCGTTGGCGAATACCCGAGCGTGCCCACGGTATTCCAGGCGGTCATCGACGGGCAGTTGAAGGATAGCCGGCTAAAGCTGGTTATCATCGGCTCCTCGGTTTCTATGATGAACACTCACGTGCTGTCCAGCCTTTCGCCACTCTACGGGCGGAAGACCGCAGCGTTGAAGCTCGGGCCGGTGTCCTTCACCGAGCTGCTCGCGTTCTTCCCCGGATCCTCGATCACCGAGTTGCTCGAGGTCTACGCGTTCTCGGGCGGAATCCCGTACTACATGAACATGATAGACGCGTCGAAGGGATTCTGGCCGTGGCTGGATGACGAGTTGCACCGACCCACTTGTCTGTTTGACCAGGAGATCGATTTCTTGATGCGCTACGAGTTCACCAAGCCCGACACGTACATGCGGATAGTGGACGCGGTCGCCACGGGTTGCACCCGCATGAACGACATCGCCACGCGCCTCAACCTCAAGACGACCGACTTGACCGTCTACATCAACAACCTCCTGTCGGTCGATTTCATCACCAAGGAGATCCCGATCACCGACGGCCCGAGGTCGCGGAACGGCCGGTATTTCGTGAAGGACCGGTTCATGGCCTTCTGGTACCGCTGCATTTTGCCCAACAAGAGCGCCCTGGAACAGCGCATCCTTGGCGCGTCGACGATCAAGCCGCGGTTCGACATGTTCCTCGGGGCGGTGTTCGAGGACGCCGTGCGGCAGTACTTGATCGCCGCACGGCCGTTCCCGTTCACGATGATCGGCCGATGGTGGTGGAAGGACAACGAGATCGATCTAGTCGCTTACGACGAGCCGAGCGCGACCATGACATGCGTCGAGTGCGAATGGTCGGACAACGTGAGACCCGTCGACTTGCTCCAGCCGTTACTCGCCAAGATAGCGCTCGTGCCGCTGAAGCGCCAGTCGGAGCGGATTTTCCTTTTCGCCCGCAGCTTCGCGTCGGCCGTGACGTCGTTCAGCGGGCACGACGTGCGCTGCGTCGACGCTGCAGAAATGGAGAAGACCATTCAGAAGTTTCAGAAGTAGAACTGAGCCAGGGTCAGCATGGGGAGGTAACGCTCGTGTTAAAAACCGAGTATCTTCAAGGCTGTGACCTTCCTGCCATGCGCCCGGGCGAGCGCCGGGTCGAGCTGCTGCTCCATATAGGCGACGATGAGCGCCTTGTCGGCCTTCGCCGCGTGCTGCACGATGACCTCGCGGATGTTGGACACGAGGAGGTCTCCCTTGTCCGCGAGGGCGTTCGCCGTGGTGAAGACGCCCATTCGATCGAGCCGCTCGCGCCAATCCCCAGAGAAACCGCCGAGGGCGGCGTCCTCCGCGTCGGCGAGCAGGCTGGAGCCCCTCGTCGTGATCCTGTAGTTGTCTCGCAAGCCTGTTCCGGCCTTCTCCACGAGCTCCCAGCCGGGCGCCTTGAGCGCACGCAGGTGGTTGAGGGCGGTCGGGAGGGCGACTGGGACGAGATTGCACAGCTCGGCGGCCGCGTGGATGGTCGTGGCCGGGGCACCGCCGTGGCCGGCCGTGGCGAGGATCTTGAGGATCAGCAAGTCGACGAAGTCGACTTCGTCTTCCACGACGAAGAGATCGCGCCGCATATACCTCGTGGACAACTGCACGACCTGCTCCTCGGGCGCGGCGCCCTCGGCAGGGCGGGCGAGGCGCTCGAGCGCGCGCGCCGCGTCTTCCTCCGTGGCATCGACGGGCTGGTCGAGCAGCTGGAGCTCGGTGGCGAGCTCGGCGGGGCGCCACTTGCGGCGCTTGGCGCCCATGACCCGCAGGATGGACGCCTCGACGTAGGGGCGGCCGTGAGCGACTGGGCGGGACGAGGGTGCGGCGCGGGGGACTGGGGCCGGGGCAGGAAATGGATTCGGCGCTGGTTCTTTCACTGGTGCATAGTTAGGCGTAGGAGTTGGCGCTGGAGCTGGGGTCGCGGCCGGCGCGGGCGCGGGGACGTGGACTTGCACGGGAACCGTGATGGCGCCGCCGCCCACGAGCTCGAGCTTGATGGGCGCGAACTCGACCTTGATGGGATTCGCGAAGGCCTGGGAAACCGAGCGGCTGATGGCGTCGGCGATGTCGGGGGCTCCGATGGTCACGGCCAGCGATGATGGAAACGATTCGACCTGCTTTGCGAGTTCTTTCCCTCCTTGCGTTTCAGACGTGATCTCGTCGTGACACGTTTTGCAATAAAGCAGGTCGTCGTGCCTTCTCATCTTCGCTTCGGGGAACTGCTTGCCGCACCCCTCGCACACCTTCGTGGTCTTCGCCTTGTGGCAAGCCTTGCAGTAGAGCAGCCCCTCGTGAGGCTTCATCTGCTTCTCGGGGAACTGGCCGCCGCATCCTTCGCATACCGCGACCTTGAAGATGTCGCTCATTGGCACTCGTTCTGGTCTTGTGGATTGTCCTTGGATCTTGGATGGCGATCGGGTGGCGTCACTCGTCGGGGATCGATCCCCTGGCCTCGTCCAGCAGCGCGATGATGGCATCGGACGTCATGCCTTGCTTGTTGCCGTAGGACAGCAAGGCGGTCGTTGGGTCGATGCCGACCTCGTTGAGCTCCTGGAAGATGCCGTACAGGTGCACGAACGCGTCCTTGACGACCGGCGGGATGCCCGAGCTGCTGGCCTTGGTATCGCTTGTGTCCGTGCTAGGGATAGGGTGTAATGACAATAGCTTGCTATTGCGCCCCCTTTCGACCCTTGCCCGCGAGTGCAGCTTGCCGCCCTTGATGAGCTCGGCCACCTTCCGCTCGGTCTTCCCGTACGACCACTTGACCTCGTGTGCCAGGTCGTAGATGCTGATCGGCTCGCGGCGCGAGACGGTGTCGAGCAGGATCGAGGCATCGGGATCGGGGGTCGTGCTCGCCATTGCACAATGATAGTATATACTCGAGTATATAAAGGTGCCGGATCCAGTGCCGTTCATGGATTTTCTGAATGATAGTATATACTGAGTATATACTATAACAATGTTAAATTGGTTAAATCAGCACAATTACATGGTTTCGTTCTCGGTTTTGAGGTGCCTCTTTTCGAGTTTTCGAGTTTTCAACAGCAAGACAGGGTATGCCGTGGCAGATTATGAAACGGGGTATGACCGAGGTATCATCTGGGGCATGGAAGGCGCCGTTGAGCCTCGCGGAACGCCCCCGCCGGGCTCGCAAACGTGCCCCGGGTGGCACGGCAAGGCACGCGCCAAATGGTGCCTGGAAGGCCTGTCGAGCCATCAAGAAGGGGGGTAGAATCATAAATCCTCAAGACCGACCCACTTCATGAGTCTTGGTATAGGTTTGTGAGTCTGGATAATCAGATCCATACACCAGTCATTTTTTTCCGGACCCAGACCGTTTGAAGGGCGATCGGGCGATCGTTCCAAAACGCGTGCCGTCAGAATAAACGTGGGACCTGGCTCGTGACCAAGAAACCGATAGGTGCTGCCCCGGAACGGGCACGTAACTTGCCCGCACGATGCGGCGCTGGCGCCTCGATGTTGGACATCCGTGGATCACCATGAAAATGATGGCATGTGAGGGGGGCTCGAGGGGGCCTCGAGCCCCTCCGGAACCGGCTGCGGAACGGCACAGCCCGTGGCTTCACCTCCAAGCAGAACCTCGTCGACCTGTACGCCAAGGCGATGGAGCGCCTCGGCACTCGGACGTGGAGGTCGTCGACCGCATCACGCCGCATGAAGGCGCTATCCAACTTGGAGCGTTGATGACAGGCAATGACAGGCGAGGAGGGGGCGACGAGTACCTCGTGCACGAACAAGGCGATGACATTGTGTTCGTTTTGCATGTATGCGATGATGGACTCCTCGTCGGTCTTCTCGAGGAACTGCTCGAGCAAGGTGCAGCGGATCACGTGGACGGATGCAAGACGGCCGTGCATCGAAACAACCTTCAGCGAGAACCTGGCCGCCGCGTGGTTTTTAAGAACTACGACGCGCCTCGGAATTGCCGGAACGCTGCCGCCATGCCGCGAACGAGCCTGCCCGCGCGGCGCCCTAAGGAGCGATCCGTTGATGGCTCCAACCTCTTCCTGATGACCGGATCCGGTTGGACGGTGGTTTATTAGGGCGTTCCCCCGTTTGGATCCGTGGTGCACCGCCCGTGATCGACTGCGTCAGACCGCCGAGGTGGGTCGTGTTCTTCTCGTCGCCCGTGGGGGCCGCCACGTTCGGCATCGTGGTCGCGAGCGTTGCGCTCTCGCTCGCGTGGGTGATCCACGCCGCGGCGCGCTCGAACCAGGGCAAGCCATACTTCGGGCAGCCGCGCGTCGCCCTCGCCATGCTCGTGACGTCTTCGTCGCTGCTGGCCTTCTTGCTCGCCTACCTGTTCGACCCGAGCTTCCTCCCAGACAGGACGTTCTACAACGAGTTTGGGCCGTCATGCGGCACTCTACCACCCGAGATGGCCTGGACTCTTATCGCCGCCGGTGCCGGGATGCTCGTCGCCTGGGGCGTGGTCGCGAGGGGCTTGAGCCGTCCCGGCAATGCCACTGTAGCCAGGCCGAACGGCGTCACGGCCGAGAACGTGATGGACAGCGACACCCGGCGGCGGATCAAGGCGCTCGTCGCAGCCAACCCCGGCATCCACTTCTCCCGCATCAAGGGCCAGCTCGGCATGAGCCCGCGGACCATCCGCGACCAGCTCCGCGTGCTCGTGAGGTTCGGCCACGTGACCTCCATGGACGTCGACGGGAAGGCGTCGTACGTCGTCCCCGGCTCCGTGCCCGAGGCCGCGCCCGGCGGGCAACCAGCCGTGCCGGTGCTCTCGTTCGTGCAGCGCGGTGGGAGGGAGAGCGTCGTCGCCGCGCTGCTCTCCGCCGGGGAGACCAGCTTCGGGGGCCTGCTCTCTGCCCTGCACGAGCCGAGGTCGAACGTGCGGCGCAAGGTGGAGGCCCTGGAATCCCGCGGCTACGTCGTCGTGGCGCGGAAGGGGCGCGAGATGGCGTCGATCCGCCTCGCCCCCGGCGTCGAGGCCATCGTGCGACAGGCACGGGATCCTCTCGTCCAGGCTAGATCTTGAATGGATCCTCCCGCTCGTGAATAATTCACAGCAAGGCAAGGATGGCGATTAGCGAGATCCACGTGATCATCGCGAAAAAGGAGCACCATTCCAGGAACGGGTTGCGCCAGAATTTTGGCCGCCCGTTAGGCCAATCCCAGGGCCTGGTCGTCCGTGCCAGCTCCGACTTGGGAAGCAGCACCGTGTCGACGATGAAGCTGGCAACGACCGCCAGCACGGCGACCGTGGCCCAGATGACCCACGCCGGGTACATCGCGACGGGCTGGATGCTGATAGCGATGGTAAAGAACGTCATGAGCACTGCGATCCCCAGGAAGAAGCAGCTGGCGACGGCGAGGTGCGCCTTCTCCTTGTGCTCGGGAACGAAGCCGATCATGCAGCACGTGATGGCGCAGAAGATGCCGATCCATGCAACGATGCCGGACAGCAGCGTGCCGATGGCAAGCCCTATACCGATGGCGAAGGGTAGCATCAACGCCCCGCTGGTCACGAGCGTGGTCGCGAAAAGGGTCTTGCGCGGCGCGAAGCGGGGATCTCCCAGCTCGGAGATGAAGTGGTTGAGGATGCTGTACGGCTCTTGCCTCATCCCCGTGAACTTGACGGTCGACAAGGCGACCCCGGCGACCATGGCAGCGCTGGCTGCGACCCCGAACCATCCGAACGCTTCGAAAGCCATGACCAGTAGATAGCCCGCCGTGCCCTAATAGACTTTTACGGGGAAGGGAGCGCGATAAAAAAGAAAAGGGAACGCCGTGATCGCCCGCCCGGGATCAAGTGACGCCGAGCGCCGCGATCTGCCCGAGCAGAACGCCGATCTCGTGGCGCAGCTGCACGTAGGGCGCGGCCATGGGCTCGTAAGACCACCTGAACGAGGGCTCCACGTCATCGGTGTCGGCGACGGGCAGCCGCTCGAGGTACTCGGGCCGGTCGTACATGCCATCGACCCGCGCGAGCAGCGCCCGCGCCGAGGCCGCCGCTGCTGGCGCCGCCGGGTGCCCCGACGCGTCCAGCGGGGCCAGCGTGCTGTTGAGCAGCCAGAAGTATTCGTAGTCCTCGATGCCGTCGCGGACGCGCTCGAGCCGCAACGAGCCGACGGGGTCGCCGCCCTCGCCCCAGCCGACCAGCGCCGACTCGCCGTAGTACGCGTACCCGTACCCGCCGATGACGCCGTCCAGCCCCCAGTTGAACGACCAGTAGAGCCAGCCGGGCACGCCGTACGTCCAGTGAAGCCAGAACGAGTTCCGCTGGAGGATGCCTTGCATGTAGACGTCCGTGTCGGTCGTGGGGAAGTGGTTGTGCGTGTGGTAGACCCACAGCTCCTTCTCCCGCGGCCCCGTGTAGTTCGTGGCGAGGTACGTCTTGATCCGGGCCGGCCAGCCGTCGGGCGTGCCGTCGTCGGGGAGCGTGGAGGACGGCTCCCACCTGTGGATGTGGATGCAGTAGATGTCCACGTCGGCGAGGAAGGCGTCCGGGTACGTGTAGAGGTCGTGGTTCATGGTCTCCATAACCTTCAAGTCTGGGGCGTACGAGTGGATGGTCTGCGCGATCCGGATGATGCCGGGGTATAGTTCGGGGCTCGGCTCGTCCCGGACGAAGTAGTACGCGTGTTCGAGGTACGGGGTGCCCCAGGGCGTCGTGTGGTTCGACAAGTAGGCGGTCAGGTTCCCGAGGTACCACGAGAACACGGCCTCCTCGTCGTCGGTGAGGTCGAGTGTGTCCCATGAAAGGCCTGGGATGCTGTCGATGGCCACGGGGAAGTACCTCATGCCGCCGGCGAAGCTCGCGTTGAGCTTGGCGAGGTAGCCAGGCCAGTCAAACGTGATCGACAATGCCCCGGGGGTCAAGTCGACGGCCGTGACCGCGCGGGGCGAGAAGTACCAGTCGAGCCGGTGCTCGGCGTAGAGGCCGTGCCATGCAGGAGTGTCGGGGATGCCCCAGATGATCTCGGTCGCCACGTGCCGCTCGACCGGCACCGTGAAGTTGAAGACCTCGACCTCCAGGATGAAGGAGACGTCACGATCGACGTACGCCCGCTCGACGCCGGGCGGCGTGTCGTGGAAGTCCCGGCAATGGAAGAGCATGGTCGTCCGGTACGTGCCGGGCTCGATCGAGTCGTCTGCCGGGATCCCAACGTCGACGTAGAACGGCCAGTTCTGGCGGCCCGACGCTGCCAGCGAGTAGGCCGTGTCGAGTGCCTTGAACGGCAGCAGCCGGTCGGGGTACTGGTAGGACAGCTGCGGCACGTAGTCGACGACGAACGCGGTGACGTTGCCGGCGCCGATGCGGTGCGACGGCGAGCCGACGTTCACGAGATCGCCCGTGGGCCCCAGGCCCATCACGTTCAAGCTCTTGAGCCGCCACGGGGTGAGCACGGCCTGGAAGCCCTCGTGCTCGCCCCTCGCCATGGATAGGCGCGCCGTGCTGTCCACGGGAGACGCTGGAAGGTTCGGGCGGTAGTTCGCGCCGATGCTGCGCAAGGAATCGGCCTGCCAGAGGTAGTAGTCCGTGCCGTAGCTGCCGAGGACGCGCTCGGTCGACGCCAGGGAAGCCCGCGCCGCCGTGAACGAGCCCGCGACCGAGAGGCCGGCGACCACGGCGAGCAACACGAGAGCCCGCAGCGCCCTCGGGTGCCCATGGATCCAGGCACGGCCGTGGGCCTGGGGCTGGGTCGGGGCCAGGGACGCCGGCGGGGCCGGAGGCGAGGCCTGGCCGCCGGGCGGGGATCTGGCCTTGTAGCTCGCGTACTCGGGCACCACGCCGCTGGCCTGCAGCGCCCGCTTCCCCTTGTTCCAGAAGGCCGGCACCTTGCCGAGCAGCCTCCCGCCGGCCACCAGGTTCATGATGACGATGCCGGCAAGCGTGGCGATCGCGAAGCACTCGGTGCAGAAGTAGTCCCACTTGATGAGCAGCACGATGAACAGCCCGCCGCCGATGAAGAACAACGTGCCGAAGCCCCAGAAGGGCTGCGAGAAGCGGCCGATGGCCATCGATCGCGCGTGTAGCATGCCGGAGAGCAGGGCGCCGGAGAGCGAGGCTGCCACGATCCAAGTCGCGGCGGGGCCATAATCGAGCAGCGCGTACGGATCGGACAGGAGGAGGGCGCCCGCGATCGTGAGCAGGGCCGCCGACGCGAAGAGGACGGCGAACCGGCTCCCCGTCACCTTGTAGACGATGCCCCAGGCGACCCCCGTGGCCATGAGCGCGGGGAAGAACTCGAGCCAGAGCGGGATGAAGTTGGCCCTGATGAGCACGTTCGCCAGGATGGTGCCCGTGCCGAGCATCATGCCCAGGACGACGACGAACCAGACGGCGGCGCGGACGCCATGCAGGAGCCCGTTCCGGCCGTTCTGGAAGAGGTTCGAGGGGGCGTCGATGCCACGCACGGGCTCGAGCAAGCCCGCTGCCAGGGCAGCGGGGATGCGCAGGCGGAGCTCGACCAGCTGGCCCGCCCGGGCGGCGACCAGGGCGCCGTGGACGGCCAACTCGACGATGAGCGACCAGAGCGGGCCGAACATCGCGAGCACGCCGATGTCGACCCACGACGCGCCGATCATGACCAGCGCCATGAACAGGACGGCGTTCTTGTCCTTCTCGGCCTGGACGAGGCTCGAGGTGAACAGGCCGCTACCCGAGACGAGGAACGTCAAGAACACGGATGAGAGGTAGACCATAACCGCGGGAAACGAGTAGATGTAATGCAGGCCGAGCTGCGTCACGACCGGGGCGCCCATCCACTCGGTGAAGCCGGCCATGTCGGAGATGTAGGTGATGCACGAGACCAGGGCGAAGCAAGAGGCGGCGAGCTGCACCATCGTCCTCCGCTGCACGTCGTGGATCCAGAGGGGGCCCGTGACGATGCACGCGAGGAGTGGAACGAGACCCGCGGTCAGAGCGCCGATGATCGTAGCGCTAGAGGTCAATTCGGAGTCCAGGAAAGGAAAAATGGCGCAGAGTTTCACGGCGAACGCGATCACGACTGCCAGGCTCACGAGAGAAGCGACCTTTTCAACCACCTCGTGGGCAGGGCTCGCGACCTTTTCCATAGTCATGCTCGTGGTGCTCATGATACGGTGTGGTTGGCGGCCGGACTATTTAGGACTCGCGTGGGTGACCACCGCCGGTGCCCGACCGCTCGCGGCCGACCCCCCGGCCACTCACGTCCTGGCACCCAGGCGCTCCCGACCGCTCCCGGCCGATCCATGGCCGGGCTCCCGAACCGGGCAATGGTCGCCTAGAAGGGGTGTAAAAAATATATGCTGCTTATGTTAAGGACTCCCCCCGACCCAGCGGCGATCGGGCAGCGGCCGAGGATGCCACCAGGGGCACCCCGTCGAACCAAGCAGCCTGGTGCGCCCCCCTTTCGTCGGGTTGAAGTGCATCGTCCCGCCGATCGATCGCTGCCCCGCCGGCGTGGCCGATGGGTCACGTTCCCGAACATCTATTGGCCAGAGTCTCCATCATATCGAGGGCCGCCATGGCATCATGCAAAAGTCGGGGAACGGCCGAGATCCGGCAGGGTTGGACTACTTCATGCCTTGCCGTGCCCGCCCGCTTGATAGCCGTTCTGAATGGGAATGTGATCCTATTCCATCCGATTGACGATCGTCGAGGCCAACGAGGGCCGGGGAGAAAACGAGAACGGAGGCGATGCTAGTCGAGCAACAACTCGACTGCCGTGAAGTCGACCTGGCAGATCTTGCGCACGCCGTGACCGCCGGGCTTGTACTCGATCTTGATGAGGCCGACCTTTTCCAGGCGTTTGCACTGCGCCGAGATGTTCGCCTCGGTCTGGCCCAGCATGCTTGCCAGAGATGATATGTCCAGGCCCCGCTCCGCCGTGTTCCGCTTGGTACGCAAGAGTTTAACGATCCTCAACCGCGTATCGGATGCGAGCGCCTTCAAGATGTCCAGTTGTTCCCCGCTTTCCCGCAACCTCATGGGCCCGTCGATTACTTCGGGCTCGTGATACGGCTCGTATTGTTGGATCTCCATGCGTTTATCCCACAGCCATGAATCGTGTTCGCATCGTGCAGATCGATCTATTCGTCGGTTCCAAGAAAATTGTTGCCCACGACACTTGAAATAATTAAGGGAAAATCATCATTTAAGTCTGATCCCGACTGTAAAAATATAGTCACCCGACAGAATCTAACGGATATGAAACGTAGGAAAGATTCTGCAGTTTTTCACGATTTTATGGTAGAGATCCAAAAACATAAATGGCATTAATAAAAAACCGCAAAGCATATGTTTAAAAATATGTAGGCTGTCTATGCGCGGCCGTTCCAACCACACCGCACCCGTATATTCATATTCTTGATGATGATGCCTTTCATTTGCATCATCTGGAAGATCGGCACAAAGGCTACTATATATAACGAGCTTGAAGCCAATCCATCGTAATTCTTGAAAAGAAGGGACGAATCGTCGTCATTTCACGAGGCGAATGATGCCCTTTCGAGCGCGGATTTCCTGAATCCTCGCCCGTTGGCGTTTGAACGATCGTTTCCAAATTCATGCCCGCCGACACGTCAGTCCGACCCACAAGAACGACCACGACTGGTCGCGTCAACGTCAGATGAACGTTCACGCTTTCCATAAAAATGGGGGGTCATAGATTGTGCCGCATCATGATAACCGCGATAGTAGGAAAGAAAAGGTGGTGATCGAATCTACGAGGCCGATCCCGAAACACGATCAGATTTTTAGCATGTCCTTCCCACAGCATTGGAAGCCGCAATCTGGACAGGCGTCGGCTTCGCAAGAGTCATCGGAACAGTGCTCCACGCATTCCTTCACCACTTTCAATTCCAACCCGCAATCGGGGCACTTGTAGACATCATTCAGTTTCATATCGTGGCAGTTTACCATGGTCTTCTCACGTTCGAGTTATGGTGAGCGATCGGAATCAAGTGTTTAAAAAAATAACGCCATTAGGGGAAAACCATGACAAACGCGTATATTTTATGAAGAGTATTCGCAATGTTAACCGTTGTTATTCAATATTTTATCGAACCATGGCTCTCAGTTGCATCCTCGCGGGGGTGGCTCCCCTCCGCGCTCAAGAAGATAATTCTCAGGCGACTCTACTGCTCGATTGTTCGGAGCTGGTGGTTGGCTGTGTTGGCCACAACACATTCAAAAGGTTTTACGTCTTCCTCGCGCAACTTAATAAATCTCGGCCGGGAGAGCTCTTTATTCATAGCGTGGGACGATGTGCCGCTATTGAAGGTGGATGAGAGGCATGGCGAAAATAGCCGAGTATGTGGTGCTTCAGCCTATTGGTTTATTGATGCAGATGACACAAGAATTCTGGGCGGGGGAGAAGATAAAGAACACCATCACTGATTTTCGACTCGCGCCCGACGCGTCGAATGGGACGATGGCAATCGAGCAATCCACTAGCTTCACGTCTTGGGGACAGAGTTATCGCATGAATTTCTATCGGATAGATGAAAACACTACCCGGGTCGAGGCAATCGTAACTCTCGTCTACGGCGGTGGGGCGCAATGGAGCAAGCCGAATACGGTGCTCAAGAAGTGGGCCGAGTACGTCGGAACTGCCCCTGCCAAGTTGTCATGAGATGCCGAAATCCCGCGGATCGCCGACATGCGGAGGATCGGGACGATTCGATCTTCCCGTTTCTCGTGCGGGTGGATGGCAATCCACACGGCCCGCCGTTGATGGGTGCGCTTTTCGAGCGAGGTCTGTCCACTCGTGAAAACGACAATTCAGATCACCTATAAATATGAAGATCACCATCACTGGTGCTAATTACTTCTTGCGAGTTGGACCGACGTGGAGATCGACGTGACGAGGGAACGCGCGGATTACATGTACAACTTCATCAAGGAAGTGATCGAGAGGTTCGGCCCGAGGAACCCGTGTTCCAGCGCGGAGAGGAAGGCAGCACATTTCGTGAGAGAAGAATTGGGCAAGCGCTGCGACGAGGTCGCCGTGGAGGAGTTCAAGTGCGTGCCGCGGGGCCTGTTCCTGTGGATCCCCGTGGCAATCACTTGCGTTTTGAGTTCCTTTCTTGTGTTCATCGTCACGTACATCGTCCAACCGCCACGGCCCGTCCAGATCGCGGTCACGGCCGTCGCGGCATGCCTTGTCGTCCTGGCCTTCATCGTCACGTGGTTCCAATTCTTCAACTACCGCGAGTTCCTCGACCGCTTGTTCAAAGAGAAGGGATCCCAGAACGTGATCGGCACGTTCAAGGCTTCCGCAGGGAGAAAGAAGGTGATCATCTTTTCCGCGCATCTCGATTCGGCGTTCGAGTTCACCTTGTCGAGGATATCCGAGAACTTCCAGCGGGTCGTGGTCTTCCTTGGATTCGGCATCCTGGTGGCCTGGTTGTGCTTGTCGATCGCGGCCCTCGTCCTCACCATCTTCACTTTCGTGCCGCCTGGCGTGTTCACGGCCGCCCTGGTGCTGTTCTCCGTCGGGATCCCGGTCATGGGGTTCCTGAGCTTCTTCATCATGCCTGGCGACCGAGCGAACGTCGTCCCGGGTGCCATCGATGACCTCAGCGGCATCTCCGTGGTCATGGGGCTCTCCGAGTGCCTTCACGCGCGCAGGGATCTCGTCCCGCCCAACGTGGAGGTACGTTTGATAGCGTTCGGCTGCGAGGAGGCCGGGTTGCGGGGAGCCTATCGGTATGCTGCCCGTCATGGCGATGAATTGAAGGATTTGAATGCCGAAGTCGTCAACATGGACGGGCTGGAACTGGGCACCAGGTATCACGTCATCGAGTACGAGCCCACGACCAGGACGCTGCACTCCAAGGAAGTGGTGGAACGGATCATGGACGCGGCCGCGACGGCTGGCGTCAACGCGCACCGGTTCGGCGCGGGAAAGCTGGAACGGACGCTCGGATTTGCCTCCGGGGGGTCGGATGCGGCGGCCTTCTCGAAGGCCGGCATCAAGGCGGCAAGCATCATCTCGAGGGACGTCGTCCGGAGCACGCACTTCTACCACCTCCGGTACGACACCATCGACAACGTTGACCCCTCGGCGATGACGGGGGCGTTGAAGATCTGCCTGGCCTACTTGCAGGAAGAGGCCCGCGCGAACGCCGAGGCGCCATGACGGGCGAAGAAATAGGCGAACCGATCGAGACGGGCGAAGTAACGGCTGAGAACCATGGCGGCATCGAACGACCGGGCGGGGCTCTTGGATGCGCTCGCATCCTTCATAAAGAGCGGCGTGTCGGCCAGTGAGTTGAACCGGCTGCCACCTGAACATGGTGGTGAACCCTTCATGGGCGAACCCTTGATCGGGGTCGCCGCGGGTGACGATCCCTTGTTCGATGAGTACAAGACGCTCATCTCGCCAGACCACATCACGCCACGCGAGCTGTGGCAGTTCGCGGGGTACCAGGACGCGTCGGTCGAGGCACCACGACTGCGAGTGATCTCCGTCGCCTTTCCCTTCTCCGAGAAAATCAAAGCCGAGAACGCCCGCGCGACAGAGTTCCCGACCGAAGCATATTCACTGGCAAGGAACTATGCAAACGCCTTGATATTCAAGATGATGCAAGACATGGTCGCTTTCTTGGAAGAGCGTGGGTTCCAAGGCGTCGTGGGCGAGCTTTCGGAGCAATACAACGTCACGATCGAGAAGAGGATGTTCTCCAACTGGTCTGAACGCCATGTCGCCTACGCAGCGGGCCTCGGGACGTTCTCGCTGCACGAGGCCCTCATCACGGAAGCCGGATGCAACGTCCGGCTCGGTTCGGTGGTCACGAACGCGCCGCTCCCGGTCACACCGAGAAAGTACGACGGCCCGCACGCCAATTGCTTGCACTATGCAAACGGCACCTGCGACAAATGCATTGCACGGTGTCCGGCGGGTGCCATCACGAAGGACGGGCACGATAAATTCAAGTGCTGGATGCATGGCCAGAAGGTCGAGCGACACATGCGAAAACGAATCGGGAAGCTGTTAAAGCCGCATTACCGCCGCTTGAACGGCATATATTCCCCAGCGCAACCGCCCGTTGGTTGCGCGCTCTGCCAGTTCGGGGTGCCCTGCACGGGTGCCAACCCCGCACGGAAGATCGACCGCCCCCCGTGACCGGCAGGCGCGCGCGAGGCGGACGTCGGCCAGGTGGTGCAGCATTCCTTTATTCGAGGTATTCGGCCTTTTGGGCAGGCGCACTTCCCACCAGTCCTATACGTCGAAGAACACACGGTCGACGATCGTCTCCCTGGCAACGTGGTTCTTGATCGCCACGTCATCGTCGGCAACACGCTCGATGTACTCCCGCGTGATGGTCTCGGTCTTGTCGAGGTGGGATCGCTGCTGTACCGTGCAAGCCAGTTGGGCTGTGAGCCCGAAAATCTCTTGGATCAGCATGGAATCACGTCGTGGCGGTTTTCGTCGCACCACCATCCCTCAAGCCGTGGTGCTTATTACCATTCGCCGAGTTATTCCCCGGAAAAGGATGATGGCGAGGGAGGCCGAATTCGGAGGGATCGCCACGAGCCAGTTGGCCGCCATGGTGGGCCTATCCCAATAAAAAGCGCCGTCCGGAACCGAGGCTGCCCGTCGCTTGAAAAAAGAGCGGAAAGGTGGAGGCACTGGGGATGGTGGTGTTCACTCGCGCCACTGCTTGTAGGCGAGGCGTATGTCCGCGTCCTTCACGGTCGTCCGGTTGGCGTGCTTTGCCAGGTCGGCGGCCCGAAGGGCAATTTCCTTCCCCAGTTCCTCCAGGATGATCCCGAGCTCCTTCGCTGCGCTCTCGCTCACGCGTTCCGCGTTCGTCTTCCTTATGAGTCTGTCGATTGGGGCAATCGGTATGACCCGGCTGTTGAGATCTCCCTTCATGGTTAGGCACCCCTTCCAGAGGCCTAAAGAAACCATCCCCAATCGCCTATTTAAAGTCTTCGCATGCTCGACCGTGTAAAAAAAGGAGCCCGCATGGGCATTTGCCGTGCCGGCGGGGTGGTGGGGCAAACGATCGGCTCGCGCGGGAGGAAGAGGATATAGGTTGGGAAGTGGTGGATCGCTTGCCGCTCGCCCCGGGATCGACCGCATCTATTTAAAGAGCGATAACCGAGAACTGGCGAGATCGCTGGTGGCACGCCCCCGATCCCACCCTCCGTGCGCGGAGGACGGGTTCCTATGCGGCACCGCAATCGAATGAACGTGGGATGCCCCCATGATTCCAAGGGTAATGCTCGAGCACCTCGACCTGCCCCGCATACTGTGTGGCACGAACCAGTTCGTCGGGATAAGCCACGTCTACGGCGGCTTCTACCGGGTCCGCGACCCCGGCCTCATCCATCGCTCGCCACTCAGCACGTTCTACTACATGCACAAGTTCAAGGACGTCAAGAAGGTGATCGAGATCATGCTGTTCCTCGCCCGGGAGCACGGCGTGAACGCGTGCATCTCGTCCCCTCGGGACGTTGTCCACGAGGCCATCCAAGCCGTCCGGAGGGAGACGGGCAGCCCCTACCACTGGGTCTGCACGCCGAGCACGCGGCTCACGGCAAAGGGGCTCCCCCCCGACGTGCTGAAGCAGATCCAGTGGTGCGCCGACCACGAGGTGTCGGTGTGCGCGCCGCACCGTGACTACACGGACAAGGCCCTGGACAGGGCGGCCTTCACGATCGACGGCTATCCCCAGATAGCCGCCCGCATCCGAGACCTGAAGATGGTGCCGGGCCTGTCGACGCACTACGTCGAGACGCTCAAGGCCGTCGAGGACAACGGGTACGACGCCCCCGTCGTCGTCCAGCCGCACAACAAGATCGGCTTCGAGTCGGACACAGACCCAGACACGCTCACCCGCCGGATCAAGGAAACGAGGCTGCAAGTCATTAACATCAAGCCCATGGCCGCGGGCCGCCTAAGACCGCGTGAGGGGATCGAGTGGTGCCTACAACGCATCAAGCCCGTCGATTTCCTCGCGGTCGGCTTCGGTGACATCAATTATGCCCGCGAGGATGCCCGCATCGTCGAGGAATTTTTTAACAAGGGCGGTTGATCTCCCCCTTCGCCCGGCCGGCCATCTCCGTGCCCTTTTTATAGGTTCGTCCGGTTTAATGGCATCCAACGGGAACCACGAATCCACGGTCGTCAACCATGCCCGAGGAGGTCTCATTTCTCAAGCTGAAGCGGAGGCGAGGCGCTCGTCCGGTGGCATCGAAATCGCCCCGGAGCTGGTTTATGGACATCGAGACGGTCATCGCCGCGTGCCAGAGCATCGCGAGCGAAGTCCAGAAGAGGGGAATGACGGTCGTGCAGCTGTACCCTGCTTCCCGGGACGCGCTCATCCCGGCGCGGCTCATCGCTATGTACTTGCGCGGGCCGCGCGTCTCGGCAGCCGTGCCCGAGCGCGCCAGGGCGGGCAGCTGCTTGATCGTCGACGACGCCTCCTACACGGGGAAGACGCTGCAGTC
>JAFGBX010000365.1 GCA_016932935.1 Promethearchaeota archaeon
GCCGCCGGTCGAGGCGCTGCGCGCGGAATAATACCGCCTTTCATCTCTTTCTCATAATCGAAACCAATATGGGAACGCCTTCTCACAATAAACACGATACGAGGTAAGTGCCTGCGCATGAATTCATTCCAGATGATCGTCCACTATTGGACGATGACGAAGAAGAAGTTTATCGGCGGCATCGTGCTCGTGCTCGCGTCGACCGTGTTCACCTTGCTCGCCCCCACGCTCGTTGGACGTGCGGTGAACCTCGCCAGCGAGGCCATCATCGGCGACACGAGCGCGATCGGGGACTTCGCCGTGCTGATGCTGGCCGCGATCGCGTCCGGCTTTGCTGCCTTCTTGCTGAACCGGTGGGCACGCATCCTCAACGCCGAGGTTGCGTCGAAGGCACTGTACTACGTCCGGAAGGACATCTACGACGCGATCTACCAGCAATCGTTCTCGTTCTTCGACAAGCAAGAGACCGGCCAACTCGTCGCCCGGGCGACGTCGGACGTGGAGCAAACGGAGATGGCTTTCGGCATGACGCTGAACATGGGCGTGCAGGGTTTGATGACCCTCGGCGGCGTGCTCGTGGCCCTCTTGCTCCTCGGCAACCCCGTCGGCCTCATCTTCCTCATGGCCATCCCCGCGTCGCTGGTCGCCTCCGTCGTCATCACGATGAAGCTGCGCCCCGTCTTCATCGAGACGAGGGACGCCTTCGGCGAGCTCACGAACACGCTGCGGGAAAACATCGTCGGATCCCAGGTTGTGCGCATCTTCTCGACGCAAGACAAGGAGAAGGCGAAGTTCGCGCGGAACAACACTCGTTTCCGTGACGCCTCGATCCGCACGATAAAACTATCGTCGATCTTCATGCCGATGAACATGGTACTCATCAGCATCATGTTCGTCTCGGTGCTCTACTTCGGCGGTATGATGATCATCGAAGGCGTGCCTGGGATGGACATCGGTGTCTTGATCACGTTGCAAGCCTTCGCCGGCCAGACCATCTTCCCGCTGATCATCATGGGCCAGATCCTCACTATGTTCGTGCAGTCAGACGCCGCGCTCACGCGCATCCGCGAGGTCATCGACTCCGTCCCCGACATCAAGGAGGTGGCGGATCCGGTGCCCGCGAGCGGCATCAAGGGCGAGGTCGCGTTCCGCGACGTGAGCTTCGGGTACACGCCCAGCAACCTCGTGCTCAAGAACCTCGACTTCGCCGTCCCCGCGGGCAAGAAGATCGCCATCATCGGCACGACGGGCAGCGGCAAGTCGACGATCATCAACCTCCTCCCGCGGTTCTACGACGTGTCGGCCGGCGAGATCCGCATCGACGGCGTGAACATCAAGGTCTACAAGCTGGAAGAACTCCGCAAGCAGATAGGCATCGTTTCGCAGGACGTGTTCCTCTTCAACAAATCGATCCTCGACAACATCCGCTTCGGTAACGACGAGGCGACGCTCGAGCAAGCGATCGAGGCGGCCAAGGTCGCCGACATCCACGAGTTCATCGACACGCTCCCGGAGAAGTACGACACGATGGTCGGGGAGCGAGGCATGCGCCTCTCCGGCGGCCAGAAGCAACGGCTCTCGATCGCCAGGGCGCTGCTCATCAAGCCCCGGATCCTCGTATTCGACGACAGCACGTCGAGCGTCGACGTCGAGACCGAGTACCGCATCCAGCAGGCCCTGGAGCTCTTCGCGCACGCGACGACCTTCATCATCACGCAGCGCATCAGCACGATCCGCAACGCCGACCTCATCCTCGTGCTGGACAAGGGTCGCGTCGTGGGCTTCGGCACGCACGGCGACTTGATCGGCAAGAACGCCCTCTACACGCAGATCTACGAGACGCTGCACCAGAAGCAGAAGAACTTGCCGGCAAAGGCCGAGGAGGCGACCCGACAATGAAGGCGAGAGGCGACCGTTCCGACCGGCCCGGCCAGCCACGCGATGAAGAGGAGGAACAGCAGCAGCTCGGGGAGAACAAGGTGCACGGGCCGAGCTTGATGCACGGCCCGGGCGGCCGCGGGCCGCCGGGCTTCATGACGGGCAAGGCGAAGCTCGAGCACCCGCGTAAGGTGCTCTGGCGCTGGATCTTCTCATACCTCGGCAGGCACAAGGTACAGTGGGTAGTCTACGCCGCCTTGATCATCACGGGCACCTTCGCCATGACCTTCACGTCCCTCCTCTCGCGGCAGATCATCGACGAGGGCATCGAGGCTAAGAACGTCCAGCTGCTCGAGACGCTGGCCTTGATCTACATCGCCATCTCCTCGACCACGGCAATAATCACCTACGTCGGCTCGTGCGGCATGGGCAAGGTCGGCCAGGAGATCATCTACAGCATCCGAGGCGACTTGATCGGGAAGCTACAAGGTATGTCGATGGCCTACTTCGACAAGAAGCTCTCTGGCGACATCATCTCCATCACGACGAACGACGTCGACCAACTCAACAACCTGGTCGGAGGCCAGCTCGTCCACATCGTCCGAGGTCTCATCTCCATCGTCCTGATCTTCACGGCCATGTTCATCCTGAACCCGCTGCTCGCGCTCGTGAGCACAGCCGTCTTCCCCGTGTACCTCGTCGCCATGACCGTCTTCAAGCGGGTGACCTCGGGGGTCTTCAAGGACATGCGGAAGAAGATGAGCGCCGTGACCTCCTCGATCCAGGAGAACGTCGCGGGCGCGAAGGTCGTCCAGGCGTTCGGCCAGGAAAGGAAGGCGGCGACCGAGTTCGACCGGGTCAACCAGGAGAATTACGAGGTCGGCTTCAAGATGCGGCGGATCATCTCGACGTTCTTCCCGCTCATCGGCTTCATGTCGCAGTTCCTCGTAGCCATCGTGCTCTTCATCGGCGGCACGGCGCGGATCAACGGCATCGTGTTCCTGGGCGTGCCGGTTACGGCGGGGGTGCTGGCAACCTTCATCGGCCTCCTGTCCCAGTTCTTCGAGCCGTTCATGTCGCTCATGCAGTTCCAGCAGGTCATCGAGGCGGCTATGGCCGCATCGGATCGCATCTACGGGTTGCTCGATGAGGAGTCCGAGCTCCCCGACCCGGTGAACCCGCGACCGCTCCCCGCCGAGACCGGCATCGCCTTCGCGGGCGTATCGTTCGGCTACCGGTTCGGCGAGAACGGCCGTGGCGGCGGGCCTGGCAAGGGATCGTTGCGAGGGCCGGCGAGTGACGTGGCAGTATCGGCAAGAGGCGCGTCGCCGGCAGCACCGGCCGGCGGCCCCGCCACAGGCATAGCCGGGATGGGAATGCCGCCCTTCATGGTCCAGCGCATCCAGGAATTCATGAGCAACCTCCCCGGGCCCTACAAGGCCTTCTTCATGGAGAACATGGGAAGGATCCCTCCGGCCATCAGGCAGGAACTGCTGCCCGCGCTCATGGGACAAGCGCCGGAGCGCGCCGGCCCCGTCATCGACGATGTGCTTGCGCGCCACGGCATCGCCGTGAAGGGCACGAACTTCTCCGCCGAGCACCCCGAGCTTAGGACTGCCTTCGGGGAGGCGA
>JAFGBX010000366.1 GCA_016932935.1 Promethearchaeota archaeon
CGCACCGCGCTTAAAAACCGGCCCGACCACGTTTACTCATGGCATCCAGAACTGCAAACAAGGGTCGAAGTCCATCGATCGCGTCCAAGGTGGTCGTGTTCGCCTCGTGCACCGCTATAATCGCCGTCGCCGTCGTCGGCATCGCCAACCCGGTGTTCTACTCGCCCGAACGGGCGGCCCAGGTCGAGATGCTCAACACGCCGGGATCTCGGACAGTGTTCACGACGTACTTCTACTGGTACCGCAGCGGCGGGCCGGACTTGGATCCCGTGGCGAGCCCGCATTGCTCGGAAATATGGTCGACGGCCCCATCGTATCCCCCGAAGGTTCCGACCAACGCCTCGGACTACCCGGAGGGCTGGCCGGGGCCGACCGACCCGGCCCTCATGGTCCAGAACGACACCGGCACGTGGGGGTACCACGACTCGTGCTCGTACCACCCGCCGGCGGAGCTGCCCGAGTACAACGCCACGGGAGGCGTGATCGAGGCGAGCTTGAAGAACGGCACCATGGAGCACATGGGGACGTGGTTCGACTGGAAGAACGAAACGTGGCACGAGTGGGAGCTGCGGGGAATGATGCGCGCGGGCATCGACGTGCTGATCCCCGTGTACTGGTGGAACGGGATACACAACGACTGGTCGATCGAGGGCGTGGAAGCGCTCGTCATCGCGAGGAACGCGCTGGCTCCCAAGCTCGTTGCCGAAGGCCAGGCATCGGATGTCATCGATGCCCTGAACAAGATCCCGAAAATCGCGCTCTTCTACGACACAACCTGCATGCGCCAGCTCTGGTGCCACCTGACCGGCAACCCGTGGGACCCTCCATCGGGGGGTCGCTGGGGCCCCGATTTGAACGACCCCGCGTGGCAACAGCATTTCTGGGATTCGATCGACGATTTCCTCGCGCTCCTCGACGACAACTGCACGTACTTCTGGAACGGCCGGTACGTCGTGTGGATGTACGGGGACGGCTGGTTCTCGGACGTGGGCACGGAGGTGCTCGAGTTCTGCCGGCAGCAGTGCCTCGCGAAGTACGGGCGGTCGATCTACTTCGTCGGCCCCGACGGCTGGTACCAGGCGGGGGCGGACGGGCTCTGCAACTGGGGCGCGTGCTTCGGCGTGGTCAGGCCGCAGACCCGGGGCATCCTCTTGTGCGCTGCCGTGGGCCCCGGCTTCTACAACCTCGGCGCGATCGCCCTCCAGACGCCCCTCTACAAGGCACGGGACTTCACGCGGTACGAGCAAGAGTGGCGCCAGGTGATGGACGAGGGGGCAGCGTGGGTGCACGTCGAGACGTGGAACGAGCTGCACGAGGGCACGAACATCGCGTGGACGCAAGAATACGGCTGGGACTGGATCGACGCCACGCGTGCTATGACCGACGAGTTCCATGCCATCACGGGTTATGACTTGCGGGAGACCATTAACTGGACGGGGGTCTACGTGACGATCGGGGCCATGGTCGCGCTGCTCTCAGTCGCAGCGGTCGCCGTCGCCCTCCGCCGGTTATAAGCGGGCCCTGTCTCTATTTTTACCCGCCGGATTTGGGATCCGGCAGGCGACGTGGATTGGAGGATCCGTTCTCGTGGGCGGTGCGTGGGATTTATTTCGCAGTTAATATCGACCACCCGGTCGATGATGGGGGGTTCCTCGACGTTTTTTTGCTTCCGGGGGCGAGGGGCGCTTAAAAGCCTTTTATATCTTTGGTCACGTTTAAATAGATACAATATCAACTATAGCGTGATTTCCCACGAAACCGGGAACCTCTCAACCGGCGGGCACCGCGAGCCGACACTGGCAAGGGGCCCGCCCAAGGCGTCGATAGAACATATGTCCTCGAAGACAACCAAGGAGAAGCCCACGAAACCCGCGGCGGAGAAGCCGAAACAGCACGCCGCCAAGGTGACCAACAAGATCGCCACCCTCGGCCCAGTGACGGACCTCGGGAAGCACGTGTCAAAGGAGTGGTGGAAGAAGATCTTCGATGCGTATTATTTGAAGACCGACGGCGACGTGGTCAACGATCCCAAGATCACCGAGTCGGAGATCAACCTGTTCATGGACATCTTGAGCCTCCCGAAGGAGGCCAGGATCCTCGACCTGTGCTGCGGGCAAGGGCGGCATTCCATGGAGATGGCACGCCGCGGGTATGCGAACGTGTTCGGGCTCGACCAGTCCCACTACTTGATCCAGCACGCCAAGGAGACCCAGCGCAAGGCCGGCCTCAACGTCCGCTTCCAGAAGGGCGACGCGCGCAAGCTGCCCTACCCGGTCGACTTCTTCGACCAGGTCATGATCATGGGGAACAGCTTCGGGTACTTCGAGACCGAGAACGACGACACGAAGGTGCTCAAGGAGGTCATCCGCATCTTGAAGCCCGGGGCGAGGGTGCTGCTCGACCTCGCGGACGGCGAGTTCCTGCGGACGTCGTTCCAGCCGCGGTCGTGGGAGTGGATCGACAGGCAGTACTTCGTCGTGCGGGAGCGGTCGCTCTCGCCAGACGGCAGGCTGCTGTCGCGGGAGATCATCACCGACGTGAACCAGGGCGTGGTCGACGACCGGTTCTACGGCGAGCGGCTGTACACGAAGGAGTCGATCACGAAGCTGCTCGACGGCGCGGGGTTCACGAACGTCGAGTTCCACGGGGCCATGAAGACCGACTCGCAGCGGAACCAGGACCTGGGCATGATGGAGCGCCGCTTCATCATCACGGCGACCGTCGAGAAGGCCTGGACGCCCGTGAAGGCCAAGAAGGGCGTGTCGGCCGAGAAGCACGTGGTCGTCCTGTTCGGCGATCCCAAGTACCGCGACCCGGTCAAGCCGGGCGCCGCCTTCGACAAGGACGACTTCAGCACGATCAACTCGTTCAAGAAGGCGCTGCAAGAGATCCCCGGGTACAAGTTCTCGTACATAAACCGACACGACACGATGTTCCACGACCTTGAGAAGATCAAGGACAGCATCCACATCGCGTTCAACTTGTGCGACGAGGGCTACTACAACAACCCGCGGTTCGAGCTGCACGTGCCTGCCGTCCTCGAGATACTGCGGATACCATACACGGGCGGGAACGCGCAGTGCCTCGCGTACTGCTACGACAAGTCGCTCGTGCGGGGCGTCGCCATGGAGATGGGCATCCTCGTGCCGGGCGGCTACTTCGTGAAGCCGGAGGACCAGATCTACGACCTGAACATCGGGTTTCCTGTCATCGTGAAGCCGAACTTCGGCGACTCGTCGTACGGCATCACGGCCAAGAGCGTGTGCTACAACGTACAGGAACTGGACAGGGCCATCGCCAACCTCCGCAACAACATCGGCTACGAGAAGCCCATTCTCGTCGAGGAGTACTTGCTCGGCAAGGATCTTACCCTCGGCGTCATCGGCAACCCGGGGCACTGCCTGACCGTGCTGCCGATCGTGGAGGAGGACTACTCGGGGCTGCCGGAGAACTTACCGAAGATATGCGGGTACGAGGCCAAGTGGGACATGTCCGAGGACAACCCCTACGGCGTGCTCAAGTCCGTCCCCGCCGACATCCCGGAAGAAACAGCGAAGATCATCGAGGAAAACTCGCTGAAGTTGTTCGAAAGGCTCGAGGTGAGGGACTACGGCAGGTTCGACTGGCGCTTGAACGCCAAGGGAAAGCCACACCTCCTGGAGGTGAACCCCAACCCCGGGTGGTGCTGGGATGGCCACCTGGCGAAGATGTGCAAGATCGCGGGCATCTCGTACTCACACATGCTCCAGATGATCATCGAGGCCGGCGAGGACCGGTACCACGGCCTCCGCACCGAGTGGGACGCGACATGCGTCCCCGACGCCTCCAAGCTCGTCGACGACGACTACAAGAGGGCCGCGAAGAGGAACTGAACCGACATTTTTCCCCTTCCTCGCCCTCGCTGCATTTCACGCGGTATGGTGGCCCTGGAAGCTGCGATCGGCCGCTCACCTTTAAATTCGCTTCGGTTGAATGTCACGGGTGACGAAATTCGGAACCGAGGAGGGGAGGATCCGCGATGCACGGCATTTTTTCTGGCTTGTCTGACGACGAAAAGGCGTGGAAGAGGGAGGTCGAGGCAGTCTTGGAGTCCGAACTAGCCCCGCACGTCGACGCGATAGAGAGCGGCGAGGAGGACATCGTCACCACCGTGAAGGCCCTGGGAAAGCACGGGTATTGCGGGGTGACCTTTCCCCAGAAATATGGCGGCTTGGGGCTGACCTTGAAGCACGAGCTCATCTTGTCCGAGGCCATCTGCACCCACAGCCTTCCCGTGGACATGTCAAGGCTGTCCGGATCGTACCCGGCGCTGCTCGCTCGCATGTTCGGGAAGACGCGGGACCTGAAGGAGACCACGGAGGCGCTGGTCAAGGGGGAGAAGATAGGCGCGTTTTGCTTCACCGAGCCTGAAGCGGGCAGCGACTTGTCGCGCATGTCGAC
>JAFGBX010000367.1 GCA_016932935.1 Promethearchaeota archaeon
CGAGTCGAACACGGGGTAGTTGTTGTAGCTGACCGTGTAGCGCCCGATCCAATCCCGCTTGACTTGCTCGACGAGCTCGTCGTACTTTTTGACCGGCTGGGTGATGTCCGTCCAGAGGGTCGAGCCCTCCACCGACGTGACGACCTGGCCCCCCTTGGACACGACCTGGCCCTCCTTGATCGTGCACCACGCACCGCGGAACGCCTTGATGATGTCGGCCGCTACGTTCCCTTCCTTCTTGAGGTCGTAGATGGCGACCGAGCCCTCCGCGCCGATGCCGAGGTGGCCCTTGTCCGCCATCCCGAGGCACCTCGCGGTGCCGGCCCGCGTGATGGTCGCGATCTCTTCGAGCGTGTACTCGCGCGTCAGGTCCTTGAGCTTGGTCTTCTCGGTCGCGCCCTTCGCCACGCTGGCGAGTGCCGCGTCGCGGTGCTTCTTGTCCATGAGGAGCGCGATGACCTCGGGATAGCGCGTGAACGGGCCGCCGTTCGGGTGGTCGGTCGTGAGGAAGACCCTGAACGGGTCCTTTATCATGAGGAAGAGTTCCAGGCCGATCGCCCACTGGATCGCGTTCACGTTGACCTTCGGGTCGAAGATGTAAGGCACGACCCCGGAGCCGCACTCGGCCTCCGAGTGCCCGTTCACCCACTTCACGCCGGGCTTCACGCCCCACGCTGAAACGCCGCCGAGCTGGTAGAGGGCGTGCTCCCACGGGCTGTCGGCGGTCATGGTCGTCGTGTTCTCGCCGAGGATGACCTGGCCGACGTCGATGGTCACGTGGTCGTGGCTGTTCAAGTACTCCGCGATCGGTTCCGCCCCCGAGGCGAAGTCCCTCCAGGTCACGGCGTCCTTCCCGTCGTACGAGTTGAACTGGCAGTGCGTGACGTGCAGGTTGGACTTCCGCCCGTCCTTCGGCTCGATCCCCCGCACGCACTCGAAGGTCTCCTTCATGATCTCGAAGTTGCCGGGGTGGCCGAGGTTGTTGCCGTGGACGTGGATGGTGTGGGGGAGCTTGAGCTTCTCATTGACCTTGCAGAGGCTCGTGATGATGTCGCGGGGGCTCACGTCGAAGTGGAGCACCTTGTCGTCGAGGTGGCTGAACTCGGACTTGCCCCACGCCCACATCTCGGCGCCGCCGGGGTTCACGATCTTGACCGCGTAGCCCTTCGTCGTCTTGAGGAGCCACGCGACGTAGGCCGCGAGGCTGTCGATGTCGCCGCTCTTGATGAACTCCATGACGAACCAGTTGTTGTCGAACAGCGGGAAGCAAGCCTTGTCGATGATCGGGATGTCGTGGAACTCCTCGTGCGTATGGCGGGCCTTGATGGGGGGCATGGCCGGCTCGATGACCGTCGTGTAGCCCATCTGCGCGTATCGGTACCCGGTCACGAAGGTCGACGGGACAGAGTAGCCGGAGCCCGAACGAGTCACGCTGGTGCGGGCGACTGGATCCTTGACGTGATCCTCGGGGCGGAGCAGCCGGCCCATGTTGACCTTGGGGCCGGAGATGTGGCTGTGGATGTCGACGCCGCCGGGCATCACGATCTTGCCACTCGCGTCGATCACGGTCGCGTCCTTCGGGACATCCTTCGGGTCGACGACCTTCCCGTCCTTGATGCCGACGTCCATCTTGTCCCCGGCGATCCTGTTCGAGGGGTCGTAGACGAACCCGTTCTTGATCAAGAGGTTGGAGCCCATGGAGATCACTTGTTTGTTGATCTTAGAAGGTCGTAAGCAGTATTTAATATTGCCAATTGGAATCTATTCGTAGAACGAAACCGGAAGGGAGACCCATATGAGCGGGATGGAGCGGATCACGGGCACGGCAAGCCAGCGGGACATCGTCCGACTCTACGCGGAACATGTTTCGGCCCCGAAGGCGCAATTTTTCAAGGACTTGGGCATCGCGTTCGTTCAAGGAGAGCGGCACGGCATCTACTTGAAGGCGCTCGAGGGCCTGCGCAAGGGGCAACCACCACTGGAGCTGATCGACTGCCGGACGAGCGGCGGCGTGTTCAACCTGGGCCACCGCCACCCGGCAATGATCCAGGCGATGAAGGACGGTATCGACGCCGGCCTCGACATCGGCGACCACCACGCGATCAGCGAGCAGCGCGCGCTGCTCGCCAAGAAGCTTGCTGGCCTGATGCCGCCCGGCATCACGAAGACGGCGTTCTGCGTCGGCGGCGGAGAGGCAATCGACCTCTCGATCAAGCTCGCCCGCGGGATCACCAAGCGCAAGCGGATCGTCTCGGCGGAGGGCGCCTACCACGGCGTGACGGGGCTGGCCTTGGCGGCCGGGGATGCCCGGTTCAAGGATCCGTTTGGCTGGCGGCCCCCTGACTTCCTGAACGTGCCGTTCGGCTCCGCCGGTGCTATGGAAGCGACGATCGACGATTCCGTCGCCGCGGTGATCCTGGAGACCATCCCTGCGACGGGCGGCATATTGATCGCACCGGGGGGTTACTTCCGGCGAGTGCGCGAGCTGTGCGACGAGGCCGGGGCCTTGCTCATCGCGGACGAGGTCCAGGCCGGCCTCGGCAGGACCGGGAAGCTGTGGGGGATCCACGGCGGCGTCCACGAGAACGAGAGGGTGATCCCCGACATCATCGTGCTCGCGAAGGGTATGTCCGCGGGGTATTATCCTCTGGCTACCTGCAGCTACAAGCCGTTCATCGAGAAGGTGTTCGAGCAAGACCCTTTCGTCCACATCAGCACGACCGGAGGCTCCGAGCTCGGATGCTACGTGTGTGGCAAGATGCTGGACATCGTATCAGAGCCCCGTTTCCTCGATCACGTGAAGGAAGCCGGGGCGAGGCTCGGCGACGGGCTGGTCGCGTTCAAGGACGAAGCCCCGTCGATCGTGGTCGACGCGCGCGGGAGGGGATTGATGTGGGGCCTGGAGTTCGTCAACGATCGGTACGGGCACGGCTTCACGCTCAAGATGATCGAGAACGGCGTGTTCGCGGACTACTGCGGGAACAGGGAGTCCACGGTCAAGCTCATGCCTCCCCTCGTGACGACGCTGGACGAGGTCGACCTTATCATGGGCCGGCTCAATGCGGCGTTCGGGGCGCTGCCCAGGCCGAAATAGGGGCAAGCAAAGGAGGAGATGCGAGTGGAGATCGACAGAACATTGTTGGCGGAATTCGAGCGGACGGTCGACACGGCGCACCCTGAGCGGAGCAAGATACCCGTCAAGGTGCTGGGCTACGGGGAGATAAGCCTCGTCTTCGAGATCATCGGGGACAAGCACCCCGTCGCGTACAAGCGGCTACCGATCTTCGACGACGAGTCGCAAGTCATCCGGCACGTCAACGCCTACAAGGAGTACACGCGGCTCCTGCGCGACGACCTCGGCATCGCCGTGCCGTGGTCGGACGCGGCATGGTTCCCCTCCGCGGACGGGCGGCTCGTCGTGCTGTACTGCGCCCAGGCCAAGCTCGACCCCGCATCCATCGGGAACCAGGTGATCCACGCGGTGGACGAGGCGGGCCTCGGGTCGCTCGTCTGGGGCGTGATGCAAGAGCTGAAGAAAGTATGGGCGTTCAACAAGCGGCAGTCGAGGATCCAGATCGGCATCGACGGGCAGGTCTCGAACTGGTCGGTGCCCGGCTACGACCGCGCGTCGCCCGCGGTGGATCCCGGCAAGCCGCTGTCCTACGTCGACACGAGCACCCCCATGTACCGGGTGGACGGCGAGGAGGCGATGGACGCCACGTTGCTGCTGCGGAGTGCCCCCGGCCTGTTGCGGGGCATGCTCATGGGCATGCTCCACGAGGTGGTCGACCGGTACTACGACTGGCGCCTCGTGGCGAACGACCTCATCGCCAACTTCTACAAGGAGCAGATGCCCTCGGCCGTGCCCGCGGTTCTGGCCAGGATCAACGAGTTCTTCGAGACGGAGGCGAGCGAGTTCGGCATCAAGCCTTTCACGGTCGAGGAGGTAAAGAAGTACTACAAGCGGGACAAGCAGATCTGGGTCCTGTTCCAGAACCTGCGGCGGTTCGACCGGTTCGTGAAGACCAAGCTGCTCCGCAAGCCCTACGACTTCTACTTGCCGGGGAAGATAAAGCGGTGAGCGCCGGCCCTACGGGGATTGGCATGCGCTGTCCGCCCGGCCGCTTGCACGTACTGGAAGGCGGCCCAGCACGCCCTCGCGCCGTCCGCGGCTGCCGTGATGGCTTGCTTGAGCGTGTTGCTCGTCACGTCGCCAGCAGCAAATATGCCAGCAACATTGGTCTTGCAATCAGCATCCACGACGATCTCGCCAACGTCATTTAGCTCCACGCCGAGACCCTTCGCGAGATCCGATCTGGGTATGAAACCGACGTCGATGAACACGCCCCTGGTCTCGAGCTCGCTTCCATTATCGAGAACGACCTTGCAGACCATGCCATCATCGTCCGAGACGATCTCCTTCACGTTTGCATTGTGTATGACTTCGATGTTGCCGCAGGTGTAGACCCTCTCGGCCATGGCGGGTTCGGCCCGGATCTTGCCCTTCCGGTAGATCACGTAAACCTTCTTGGCGACCCTGCTGAGGACGAGGGCCTCCTTGGCGGCGCTGTCCGAGCCACCGACGACGCACGTGACCCTGTTCTTGAAGAACGCGGCGTCGCAGATCGCGCAGTAGCTCACCCCGTACCCGTCAGCGCACTCTTCCTCGCCCTTCACCCCGAGCTTGCGCCGCTCGCTCCCCGTCGCGACGATTATCGAGCGTGCTAAGAAAGACCGCGTCCCCGTCGTGACGGCGAAGTCGCGCCCTCGCTTCGCGACGGACTCGACCCGGCCCTGCACGGCGGTCCCACCGAGCGCCTCCAGGTGCGCCTTGAAGTTGCCCATCAGCTCCTTGCCCTTGATTGAGGCGAAGCCGGGGTAGTTCTCGACCACGTCCGCGTTGAGCATGAGCCCCCCGAACTCGTCCGCGATCATGGCATGCTTCAACTTGTACCGGGTGGCATATATGGACGCGGTGCATCCGGCGGGCCCGCCGCCGATGATGGCAAGGTCGAGGGTTTCGTCGGTCACGTGCGGTCGCTCCAGCTTGGCGTGCGTGTCTGGATCCTCCTAGGCCGTGGGCGTTTTAAGGACGTTCATCGCCGGATTAATACACGACCTCCATCGCGTGAAGGCGCCCCTTTTTTATCGGCGCGGCACTCGACATCGCGATGGCATCCATCGCGTCCCGGCTGGTGCTCGGCGGGTTCTACGACACGGTCCTGGTCCGCTTCGTCGGCGAGATCGGCATCAAGTCCGAGAGGGTTCGCCGGCGGCTCGTCGATCGCCTGGCAGCGTGCGTCAAGAACCAGCTCGATCGCAGGCAGGTTCGAGGGTCGTCGCTCTCGATCACGCACGCGCGCTTGTTCCTGGCCATCAAGGATCAAGGCGACGTGGATGCCGTCCACGAGATCTTGCAGCGGATCCCGGGGATCCGCTCGTTCAGCTACTGCACGGCGCTCCCGCTGGATCTCCCCACGATCCACGACCGCGCGGTGGCCCTCTCCCGCCTGCTCCTCCGGGAAGGCGGGTCGTTCGCCGTCAGGGTCACCAGGGAAGGGGAGCACGGTTTCACGTCCCAGGCCCTCGCCCGCGACGTTGGTTCGAGCATCTTCGAGGCGCTAAAGGACTCCCACCCGCGCGTTGAGCTCACGACGCCCGACGTCACGGTCTACATCGAGGTGCGGGACAGCACTGTCGTGCTCTACCACGAGAAGCACGACGGGTTCGGGGGGATGCCCCGCGACATCTCCTCGCCCGTGCTCGGCTGCGTGGGCCTAGCGAGCCGGTCATGGGAAGCGTGCCAGCGCGTCATCAAGCGCGGGTCCAGTTTGCACCCCGTCTTGCTGCACCGGGCGGGCGCGGGGGACCTCCCAGCCCCCGGAACCGAGAGTGCAAGCGACTTGGTAGGTGCCCTCAACGCGGATCGGGTCACCATCGCGCATGTTTTCCAGATGCTCGATATGCAAGAGGAAAACCTGGTCAGAATCACCGTCGTGCCAATGACTGACGAAATTGCCGAATGGCTCGAGACCGAGCTCGTTCCAGCCGACTCGCAAGCCGTCGCCTCGGTTCTCGGCATCATGGTGCCAGCCCTGCTTCACGCAAGAACCCACTACGAGTCTGCCGGCCTGGATTTCAAAGCCATAGTGTCCGATTACACGGCGAGTTCCGTGGCCGGCGGCCCGGCCGGAGCATTGCGATGGATCCAGGCAGTGAGCATCGCGGTGGAGGCAACGATGCCGGCCGGGGTGCCAGCTCTGCCGCTGCTGTTCCCGCTGATGCCCGGCGGGATGGACGATGCCGCTCAAGCCGGCATCACTGTCGGCGACGCGGTACCCTCGTGCAGTGACGGGACGCTGCTGGAGCTGCTGCGGCAGCCTTCCACGAGAAACGAGTTGCTCGTTTTCTTACAGCGAGCGGTCGACCAACGGCGCGTCTTGAAGTTCGACATGGTATCGCGACGTTTTTTGTCCCGCGGTTGAAGCCGCCCCGCGCTTCCGGGCGCCCTTGCGCGGCATGCCTTGGAAACCTTAAAGAATGCCCCACGCTAGTGCAACCTGGCTCCCATTCCCCGTCGCGGGGCCGATGGTCAAGAGAGACGTGAACTCCACATCGATCAAGGCGGCTGGCAAGCACGCGGCCGCCCCGGATCCCGGCGGCATCGTCGAGCAGAAGGAGGAGCTGCGGCAGAGGATCCGCGAGAAGCGTTACGTTATGGCCCTGGACGAATACCGACGTACCTCTGAAAAAATCGAGCTGGGCGTCATCAAGACTCCCGAGTTCGCGGCAGCGCGCGAGGTCTGCTGCTACGTGCACAAGGAATCGACCCGCGAGCCCGCCACCGATGCCATACTCCGTGCCGTGCTCGCGGATCCCGGCAAGGAGCTCGTCGTCCCGATCACGCGGGTCAAAGAGGGCCGCATCGATTTGTCCATCGTTGACGACCTCGCCGACTTGCGGCCATCGACGTTCGGCGTGCCAGAGCCCGTTCACGAGTACATCATCGATCCGTCGACGGTAAACCTCGTGATCGTACCGTGCCTGGCCGTCGACCGCCGCGGGTTCCGCCTGGGTTACGGGAAGGCCTTCTACGACAAGCTACTATCGGCAATACCCGCTGGCGTACCAGCCATCGCGATGGCGTTCGAGTTCCAGGTCTTCCCCGAGATTCCGGTCGCGCCCCACGACAAGCCAGTCTCCGCCATCGTAACCGAGAAGCGCGTCATCCGCTGTTGATCGACCATGAAGCTCTGCGAGACCTTCCGCTCGATCCAGGGCGAGGTGCAAGGGATCGGGCGGCAAGCCCTCTTCGTCAGGGCCGCCGGGTGCAACCTCGGCAGCAAGTGCCCGGTCGACTGCGACACGCGGTACTCCTGGGATCCCGCGGAAAGCCCATCGTTCTTCGAGAAGTCCGCCGGCGACATCGACGCGGAGATCGCCGCATCGGGCGTGTCCGCGGTGGTCATCACTGGCGGGGAACCGCTGCTGCAGCAAGCCGAGGTCGTGGAGCTCGTCCGCCTCCGATCCGGCATCGACTGGTTCGTCGAGACGAATGGCACGATCCCCCCCGTGGACGCGCTGCACGATGACGAGCGCGTCTATTTTAACGTGAGCCCGAAGCTGCCGTCATTCGACCCGAGCCCCTTTCCCCTGGAGCGCAGCATCTTCAAGCACGTGGTCGCCCCGGGTTCGAACGACTTCGCCGCGTGGGGACGGAAGATGGAATCGATGCCCGACGCGATCAAGCATCGCACGTACTTCATGCCGGCGTCGCGCGATCGGGAGCAATACCTCGCGAACGCCCCCGCGGTCGCGATCTGGTGCAACGCGAACGGCTTCAACTTCGGCCCGCGGGAACACATGGTCGTGTTCCAAGGTATGCGCGGGCAGTGATGGGTTCCCGTCTATCGCGCGAGTGTCGCTACCTTCTTTACCTCGTCCTGGCTCAATAGACAGCACACATACAAGCCGATGATCGTCCACGCGAACGCAGCGTTGAATAGAAACGCTATTCTAAACGCGGTCTTCCGTTCCAGCAGCAGCCCGATCCCCACGGCGAGGGTGAAGCCGGCCAGGGCCCCGAACACGACGCCGAGGACTACCACCACCGCGAGGAGCATCGCCGGGGTGGCGATCGAGAGCGCCTCGGGCCACTCGGCGACGACGATGTCGACGAGGGCACCCCCGGACGTGAAGGCGATGCCGGTCAGCACGATGCACGCGAAACTGCCGCCAAAAGTGACAGCCTCGCTGGCCAGCACGTTGACGTTCACGTCTTTTTTGAGCTTGTTATAGGCGGTCGCGAGCAAGCAGAGCGATCCGAAGGAGGCGAAGGCGATGCCCAGGAATACGGCGAGCGCGTGCAAGGAGCCAGCGTGCGCCGCTAGGGGCGCCCATGCCCCGGCCGCGAGGGCCACGAGGGCGTCGGCGAGGGCGAGCGAGGCGATCCCTGCCGCGAGGAAGGCGGCGCCCAGGACCAGCCCGAGCACGAGCAAGGCCGGGACGAGCTGCTGCTTGAGCCTCGCCCTCCTTTCCACGGGCGACCGGGGCGGCGGCCACTTCATCGCCAGGGCGCACAAGCCGAACGGGATCGCCCAGAAGAGCGCGACGTACAAGACCGCACCGCCGTCGGCGTGCAGCGTCGTGAGGCTTCCGACGAGGTAGTACAGGGCCATGAACGCCCCCACGAACGCGCCGACCTTGAGCGCGAACCACCGGTCGAGGTTCTTCAGCATGTACCAGAAGAACGGGATGAACGCAAGGACGAGGCCCATCCCGGCGATCAAGGAAACGGCCGCGCTGGCCGGGACGAGGGGCTCGTACCAGAAGTTGAAGAAGTCGTTGATCGACACGATGGTCTCCTCGAAGGTGCCGATCTCGGGGAAGAGGTGGAAATTGCCCCGGTGGTTCATCACGCCGTCGAGGTAGATGTGCATGATGCCCCCGGCACAAGCCAGGAAGAAAGCAGCAGCGTACGGCACGCGGTTGCATCCCGAATCCACAAGCGTGCGCCGCTTGAAGTCCGGCGAGAACCTCGTGAAGTAGGAATAGAAGAGCGCGAGGAAGAACGCGAAGACGATGTAGCCCGCGTACGTGTGCGTGAAGTCTCCGATCCCGAGCACCCACCCCAAATCCGGGCCGAGGTAATTGGACAGAAAGAGGATCATGACGTGGTACTTCGAGAACCGCTTGTCGCTGATCAGGTACAACGAGTACCCGACCATCCCGCCGAGGAAGAGGTGCGCGATTGATGGCATGGCAGTCGAACCCGCTCGTGATAGCCTTCTCCCGTCTCGCGTGGATTTAACCATTCACACCTCTCGCGAGGGCGAGGGCTCCCTTCTGACGTCTTCTTGGAAGAGGCGGCTGCTACGCGCCTCGTTTGGCAAGCCGCGCGCTGCTAGTTCCGTGTACACAAACCGGGGGATTAGTATTGCTGGAAATCGGCATCCTTTTTTAGATCGCGACCCAAGTTGACATCGGGAAAGTATCAGGTCGTTGGCGCATGATCGAAGCGTTCTACCTCGTCAAGGAGAGCGGGCTCCCCATCTACACCTTCCACCAGGACGGCAAGGAGGGATCCGAGTTCGACGACCTCGTATCGCCGTTCCTGGCCGCGATCGACCTGTTCTCGGCCGAGAACTTCAAGGGGCGCATCAAGGCGATCGTGCTCGAGGACAACAGGAAGCTCTACTTCAGGTCGTTCAAGATCGGGGGGAAGAAGCTCATCAAGTTCATCGCCCTCGCCGACACCGACAACATCGGCGAGCTCGACGGCAAGATGATCAACTTGAAGTGGATCATGGAGAAGCTCGGGAAGCACCTCGGCGACCCCGCCGGCGGCATCCCGCGCGTGCTGGAGGCCGAGATCGTCGAGAGGATCACGGGATTGCTCGCGTCGCCCGTTCAGAGGCCTGCCAACGGGCAGAGGCAAGAACCCGCCGGTTTCAACGTGCAAGCTCGCCGCTCGGTGCGATAGGGCGACAGGCCTCTTGTTGAAAAGAAACGGGAACGATTTAGCACGTCTTCCGGTATCATGAATGGCGAGATCAAGGCTGCGGCGAATCGACCGGGCCTCCCCGGTCGGGAGCATCTTTTGCCTTATCGTCCGGCCCCGCAACTGGCTTGGGTGGGGGAGCGTCAACACCGCCGTGGCCGGCGGATTCTCCTGCCTCTGTTGGCGGGATGTCGATCGCTATGTCCTCGCCGCAAGACCAGCACTTCTCACCCTTTTGCTTGAGAACCCTGGCACAGTTCATGCAATAGAAGACCTTGCACTTCGGGCACAAGAAAATGGCGCCAGCTATCGGCCCCTTGTGCACGACGCAGATGTGCTGCGTCTCGAACGTCCGCACCTCCTTTTCGGTCTTCTCGAGCTCCGCACGGTCTGTCTCGGTCAGCGGTGCAACGCTATACGGATCCGCGACCGCAGCAGCGCCTTTCCCAGGCAGCTTGCCTACCACGGGCACGGCCGCGGTCGGGGCCACCTTGCCCTTGGCGGGCACCTTCATTGCCGGTTCCCCGTGGCCTTTATCCTTGGCCTTCTTTGCCCGCGACCGCTTTTTGCTGCTCGCGACGGCAATGGTGGCGACACTGACGGCTGCGGCCCCGGCCACGATCATGACCAGCGTGAGATCGAACGGCGGGGCTGGCTCCACGATCTTGACGATAACCGTGTCACGCCCGCTGTAGCCGAGCGTGTTGTTATACTCGGCCGTGTAATTGCGGATCCCGAGGACAGTCGCGTGGATCGTGAAATTCACCTGCACGCCCGTCGTCCAAGTGGACCAGTTCGTAGCGGGCGTGCCGTCGAGCAGGATGCGGTAGTGGCCGCCGATACCATATGGGTCGAAGAATGTCCAGGAAAGGATCACGTCACCCGAGTTCTGCACGATTGTCTGGTCGGCAGGCCCCATAGCGGTCGGGATGAGTGACGAGCCCGTGACCCAGAACGGCCCAAGGTGGGCGACCACGGATCCATGGCCGACGACATCGATCGCGCGCATGTTAAAGTAGTAATCGCTGGCCGGGTCTAGTTCAGTGCTTACCACGGACAACGCAGTCGTGTCAGACGAGTTATCCACGCCCTGGATGCCGCGCGTCCACGAGTACGAGTACCCGGCGATGCCAGAACCGCTCCCATCACCAGGGGCGACCCACGAGACGTTGATGATGTTCACCATCGACGGGACACCGATCGTGTGGGTGCTGCTCGATACCAGCGGTGCATCTGGCGGGGTCACGTCGACGAAGAATGGCCCTATGGAGACCGAGGGGGAAGCAAGGCCGACGCCATCGATGGCTCGAATGTTGAAATGCCAGTCATTCGCGTCCGCGAGCATCGGGCTCGTGGCCGTTAGGCCCACGTGCGTAATGGTCGTGCCAGGGTCGCCAGTGCCCCTTGACCACGAGCAAGCGTAGCCAGCGATGCCCGATCCATTCCCATCTCCAGGCGCACTCCAGTTGACGGTCACGACGTTAACCGAGGACCACGTGCTCGCGATGTGGGTTGTACTCGTTGCCGCGGGCGCGTCCGGCGCGATCGTGTCGATCAAGACGACTCTCAAACCAGCCAATTCGACATTTCCAGCGTTGTCGATGCTATAATATCGCAGCGTGATGCTTCCGTTCGACCAGCTTGTCAAGTCGAAGCTGTCACCTGCTGTCCAACCCGTGCCGTTGATATCATAGTACCGCAAAGCAAGACCGCTTCCACCCGCGTTATCAGATCCACCCAGCGTGAATACCGTAGCTGATACTACGAAATTTGGCGCCCAAGCCGTGGTGTATGATAGTGTCGTGTTCGGCGGGAGCGTGTCGAGCCGCACGACGCGGGTGCCGAAGGCCTCGACGTTCCCGGCATTGTCC
>JAFGBX010000368.1 GCA_016932935.1 Promethearchaeota archaeon
GATCGTCTTGTCGGAGACGATGCAGTTGCTGAAAACCCGCAGCGCCACCCGCTCGCGCTCCTCGAGCGCTGCCAGGATCTCCACCCGCTTCGGTGCGAACAGCGCCTCTCTCTCAGCCCTGTTCCTGCGTTCGGCCTCCAGGCGGTCGGCCTCGGCCTTCTCCGCCCTCTTCATCTTGGGCCCGGCGCTTTTCTTACCTCGAATGGGGGATCGCCTCGATTACGCTTGAGTTGCGTTATCTGGTCATCTCTCGCATCCGCTCCCTAATAGCCATTCGCACGATCCTCCCCTGGCACCCCGGCGGGTGCCTCTCACCAACCTTTTTAACCCCGGAGCAGATAAGCCAATGACATGCCCGTCGGGTTCACGGAACGGCCCAACGGCCGGAGGATCGCCGTTTCGGTGCTCGGGATCCTCGCGGTGGCATTCCTCTGCTCGGCGATAGCGGACGTGGCCGTGCAGGCCCAGGGGATCCGGCCGTTCTACGACTCTAACCCGAGCAGCATCACGTTCCAGGAGGTGCGCGTGCCCCTCCGGGACGGGAACTCGCTCTCCGCCTACGCCGTGCTCCCTGCCGGGTTCGCAATCCTCCCCGCGAACTCCACTCCCTTGACCGTCTTGAGCCCCGGCATCAACGGCCATAAGGAGTCGATGCTCTGGAAGGCATATAACTTCGCCCTCAACGGGTTCGTCGCGATAACCGTCGAGGCGCGGGGCAACGGCGACTCGTCGGGCATCGCCTCGTTCGGCATCGACGAGCCCGCCGACCTCTCGGACACGATCACGTGGGCGCTCGACACGTTCCCCGCCATCAACTCCAGCAAGATCTCATTGTGTGGCCAGTCGCTCGGTGCCATGTTCTCTGTCCTGGCCGCATGCAAGGATAACAGGGTCGCGGCCTCGGCCGTGTACCACCCGCCGGCAAACTTCGCGGCGCTCCTCGCGGGCGATTTCCAGATCGCCCAGCTGGTTGGCGCCTTGCCCAACTTCCCGCTCGACGATGCAAGCCTGCAAGCACGCTCCCCGATCAACTGGATCGGTGCCGTGCTCCCGCGCAACATCCTTTTCCTGCACGGTGAAAATGATACAGAAATATTACCGAGCAATTCCTTCGAACTTTCGGATCGTGCAAATGCCACGGGCAATACCGACAACTTCGTGGTCGTCCGCCCCGGGCTGAACCACCCGGGCAACGAGGAAGATCCCATATCCCTATCGCTCGCTATTGCGTGGTTGAACATATCGCTCGAGAACGGCTCCGTGCCATCGCCGGCCGAGCTGTGGGGGAGCGCGGCAGGCATCACCATCCAGGACATCCCCTCGGGATCTACAGACGCCGCAGCAGGATGGCTCGTGGCCGCGGCGGTCATGCTTTTCCTGGCAATCTTCATACTGTTCCGAGACGCGGCGCCAGCAGCCACGACAAGCCAGGCACCCGCGGCCGCGGATCGGGGCCCGCAACGTGCCCGCCACTCTCGACGGGAAGCCGCCGGGATCCTGGGCGGCCTGCTCGTGGTTGCCCTCGCGGTCGGCTTGCTAGTCGCGTTCGGCGCCACGTCGGTCATGTGGGGGTACCTCCTGTTCTTCCCGGCTGCATCGCTCGGCTTCCTCGTGGCCGTGAGACTCTTCCTCGTCCGAAAGTCCGGCGCGCCCTTGGACGTCACGAAGTGGATGCATGATGTCCAGGCCCGTAATTGGGCCGCGGGGATGGCATCTGCCGGGGTGACGGTTGTTTTCTTCTCGCTGACCTACGACGCGTGTGCCAGCGCGATCCTGCAGTTCGGCATGAGTATCTTCAACTCCGCGTTCGCGTGCTACACGGTTATCTTCTTCCTGAACTTCGCCGTCGACCTGATCCTCTTGCACCTCGTCACTGCACCCCCGGCGGCATCGGGCGCGGGCAAGCACCCGCTCGCCGGCCTGGGCAAGGGCACGGGGATCGTTTTCGTTTGGCGCCTCGCCAGCATTGCACTGGTCATTTTCTCCCTCCCGTTGCTCTCGTACTCGGCCATCCCGGTGCCCATCAACCTCCTCGTCCTGGCCGGCATCCCCGCCATCATGGCCGCGGTGTACTTCCTGGGCGGCTTGCTGTCCGCCGGCACGCGGAGCCAGACGCTCGCGGTGGTCATCATCGTGGTCGTGCTGGCCGCCTTTCTCGAGTACCGGATGTTCCGGTTCTTCTAGGGGGACGGCGGCGCTCTCTTGACGATCTCGTTGCCCCTCGCTTCCAGGTGATCGAGGTGGCCATGCGCGATGGCCGCCTCCACGAGTTTCGGGTTGCTGAGCGCCCACGTCCAGTACCGCAGCTCCAGCTCGTCCTCGCCCTCGAAATATCGCGACAGGTCAGCTGCCAGCCGGGGGATAATGTCATGATGTCAAAAGGTTGGAGCGATCCTCCACGGCGGCTTCCTTCGTCTCGTTCGTTCCTTTCCCCTCCGCCGCCATCTCACGCTAAGAAAAAGGGATCCCGTCATTCCGGGAACAAACGTGCATGAAAAGGGACCCGGGGAACCGATCACGCCCTCGGCAGGCTTGCGTGTGCCTCGTCCAGCTAACGACAAGAACTGAGAGAAGTAAAAAGACGTGTTTTGAAATGGATCTCAAGGTGAGGGACGGGACGACGGCCTGAGCTTTTTGGAGCGCCACGCAATCATCAGCACCACGGCGGCTGCCGCGCCGATGACCGTCCCGACGATCAACCCCGGGCCGGGATCCACCGGCTCGTCGGACACGATGACCAGCATGCTCGCCCGCCCGACGTCCCCGTCCGCGTCGGTCACGACCAGCGTGACGTTGTACGTGCCCGCGGCGGCGAACGTGAACGTGGCGTTCTGCAAGGTGCTGGTCGGGCCGCCCGTCCCGACCGTCCAGAGGAACGTCGCTGGGCCGTTGCCGGGCGTGCCCGTGTGGTCGAACCGCACTGCATCCCCCGTCCACGGCGACGTGCTGCTCGCCGTGAACGATGCCCCCGGCGCCACGTCCTGCACGACCGCGACCAGCACCGACGCCACGGCCGTGCTGTTGTCCACGTCGGTGACGGTCAGGGTCACGTTGAACGTCCCGCCCGTGGCAAACGCATGCACGGGATTCGTCGCGGTCGAATTGGTCCCATCCCCGAAGTTCCAGAGTATCGACCCGAGCCCGTCGCCGACCGTGCCGCCAGCGGTGAACGAAATGCTGTCGCCTGACAGCGGCGCCCCCGACACGTTCTTGCCGATGGCGGGCGCGGGTATCTTCCCATCGCGGCGCAGCTTCACGATGTACAGATCGGGATACGGAGCATCGGGACGTCGACCCGTTATGTACACCCCCGACGCGTCCGCGGCGATGCCTCTCGCGTAATCGATGCTCCCGAATTCCCACGTGCAGTTCCAGAGATGCGTGCCGTCCGTCGACCACTTGCACGCGTATGCTTCGTACTGCCTCTCGTCCGGGTGGCAGATCTCCCCGCACGCGTAGATCGCATCGTCCACGACCACCAGATCGCGCAGTTTCGTGGCGGTGAGCTGTTCCCGCCACATGCGCTTCCAGATGGTCGTGCCGTTCGCCCACATCTTGATGAGCATCGCCCGCCCTAACGTGTCATTGTAGCCCGCGGCATAGATCACGCTCCCGACCCGCTGCATCTCCACGAGCTGCACGTCCCCGAGCGACGCGTTGGAGATCACGTCGCCCGTCGTCGCGTTCCACGCGAGCAGGTAGGAACAATCTGCCTCGGGCGAGGTCCTCGTCTGGATGCCCCGGATGATGTCCCCGTCGACCTCCACGTCCCGCACGTCCGCTTCCCAATTCGGTATCGCTTGATACACGTGCTTCCACACAAGCGTCCCGTTCAGCCAGAATTTCTTGAGGTAGCCTTCGTCCTCAGTTCCACCATATCCACTCTCCCTTCCACCACCCGCGTAGATATACCCGCCCGCCACGTCGATATCAGTGAGCCGATCATAATTCGACACGTTAAGTGATGTGATCGTGCCCGTCGCGCTCACCCTCGCGAGCGCCGTCCCGGACCCGCCAACATACACGTAACCGCTTCCATTACACCACGCCTCGTACCCCATCTCCTCCCCATCCAACGCCTCCGACGTGGAGAGCTGGTCGAGTTCCGCCCGCCATTCATACGCTCCATCCGTGGTCCATTTCGTTACGAGCAACCCCGATCCGATCCCGTCCGGCGCGTACCATCCTGCCGTGTACAGGTCCGAACCGTTCACGATGATATCATATCCTTGATCCGTGATCGTCGCGTTCGTGCGCCGGTACCAAAGCACGGGGTCATCCGGGCCTGCCGACATGCCGACGGTGATGGCTTCCTCGTCGACGCTCGGGACTACAGGGCCATCATCCCATTGCGCCACGAAACACGTCGCCACGGCCACCATCGCCACGAGCACGCCCAGCGCCCGCGCCCGCCTCGTCGTTCGTCCCATGGGACACGATACCCGTCCACGACTTTTGAACCTTGCGCCCGCTCTACTGACCCCACCATGCGTGACGCTAATGTGTCTTGGCATCGTGCGACCCGCGGCATTCTAATACCCAGGCTTGATACGGGTATGACATGAATAAGAGAACGAGGGCGGATCCGACCGGCCACGGCAACAGCGATGCGAGGATCTGGCTGGTATTCGCGCTATCACTGCTGTTTTCCATCATCGGTTGGGTAGGCCCGGGGACGGGGTACTGATCACGGTCGCGGCAGCGGCGCGTCGCACATGGGGCACGTGCCCCACGAGGCCTGGCATGAATAACCGCACCGGGGGCAGGCCACGAGCGTCTCCTTCTCCGGGTTGTAGATGCTGTCCGCGCTTCCGCCACCGCCACCGCTACCGCCAGCATCCCCGGCGCTGTAGGTCGCCGCGGTGGCCTGGGTGGCAACGGGCTGGTGATCCGCGTCGATCTTCTGGCCACAGTGCGCGCAGAACCTGGCAGCGGGGGGCAGGGGCTCGTTGCAGTTCGGGCACATGAGCAGCAGCTCGGCACTGGCGGCCGCGGAGGTCGCCGTGGCGGGCGTCTGCACTTGCAGGGCCTGCTCGACGCCCAGGATGGCGTTGCAGCCGTAGCAGACGCCGTAGTTCCCGCCCCTCGTGATGTGCCTGTCGAAGCATGACCCGTGGTATACGATGCCGCACCTCGGGCACCGGAACACGTGCACCTTCCGCACGCCCTCGTAGAACGTCCAGTTCTCCGCGTTGATGTCCGGCTGCGGCTTGCCCGTCGCAGCACAGTAGCCGCAAGTCCCGTGCAAGTTCGGGAACTGCTGGATGCTGCGGATGGGCTGCACGGTCTCTATCGTCATGCGGTTGCGCTTGTTGACGAGGTCGAGCTCCCGGATCGCGAGGTCGAGGCCCCGGTCGAGGGGCGTCCCGTCTTGCGCCTTGAGCCGGTCGACGACCCGCTGGAAGTTCTCCGCCGAGTACGGCCCCGGCCGGAGCAACACGTCGACCTTCGTGAGCTCGTGCGTGCCGAACACGACGACGCCGACGCGGTCGCGCGGGTCGATGGCCAGTTTCTTCGACGCGAATTCCTTCACGGCATCTTTCAACGCGTTTATCTTCTTGGACGAGGATCCCTTGTAGTTCTCGCTCATCGAGCCCGACGTGTCGAGGCACAAGATCACGTCCTCGACCTTCGTCGCTTGCTTTTTCTTCGAGAGCTGGACGAATTCCGTCACGAACTTGTTGAGGTCTTGCGGGAGGATGAACGAGCCGCCGGTCTTCTGTGCGATCTCCTCGAGCGTCTTGCGCCCCCGTTCGTCTTGCGACAGCAGCGCGACCACGTCGATGATGATCCGCTGCTGGACGGCGACCTGGAGCGGCGTCTGCCAGGTCTGGTTGTCTGCCTCCCCATCGCTGATGAGGAGAATGCGTGGTACGAAGAAGCTGTCGTAATTGACGGACATGGCCTTTGCTACAACCCCGGCTCGTGCGTGAACCTTTACTAGATAGATGATAGTATTGCCTAATAAAGCGAATGGGCACCTAACGCGGGCCTGAGGAGGAGGGGGGGCCTTCATGATGCTTTATGGATGTCGTGTCCCTTGTGCAACGCGCCACGCGCGCCGCAGCCGAGACTGTAGAGTCGTCCCAGATCAAGACCTTTTCCCCCGATTCTATTTTCAGACCAGATCAAAGACAGAAGTTGATGATCGATGATGTATCGCTCTTCGTGCCTTCCGATCCAGGTCCAGATACGAAAAAACCGGCAGATGGGATCGCCAATCGCCATTCCAGGCGGGCGGGGATCGTGGCCGTCCGGATCCGGCCTCATGGAGGGTTGTGTCGTCCCGATCTCCCCCCGTCGCCAACTGGCCGGGTCTTTCCCATCCAGGTTCACGGGATATCCACATCCCCGTGCTATCATCCATGCCCACGACCAAAAACTTTATTAGGGCGTGTTTCCCATTATATCAGCGACGATCTATGAAAAAACCACATCTTGTCCCCGATAACATCTTCTACGACACGAACGAATACACGGGCGATGACGGCCACCTCCATCACTTCCGGCTCTTCGTCACGGTTGGCGGCAAGGAGATCGACGCCCAGATCGAATGGCTTTCCGAGATGGACAAGAGCATCACGCTGCGGGAGGCGCTCGAAATCTACCCGGCGAACCCGCGCCTGGCCCACGCCGACGGCGGCGGCGCCTGGGCCGCGGACTGCCTGGACGAGACGGTCGGGGCATATCTGATGGACGGGGTTGACCGGGTCATGAAGGTCACCTTGGACCTCCGAAAACTCGGCATCCGCAGCCTCGGCGAGGTCGAGGGCCTCGACACGATCCCCCGCGTCGACGAGCTGAACCTATCGGGCAACCAGCTCGACGACGACGCCGTGGCAGCCCTCGCCCGCATGCCCTTTACTAACACGCTCCGGAATCTTGTCATATATAATAATCAGATCACAAAATTCCCGACATCAGCTTTCCCGATACTTGAGCACTTAATTATCAGCCAGAACAGAATATCAGGTGTTGACGTAATCGAAGCTTCTAATAGCCTGGAATGGTTACATCTGGCCCAGAATGGAATCAAAGCCGTTTTCTCAACCGATATCGCGAAATTTCCAAGTCTAATAAAAATTGATCTGAGTAACAACGAGTTATCCGAAGTCCCCGATCTCACAAGCCTGGAAAACACGTGGGATGCTAAACTCAATAATTGGCAAGTTAAACCATTATCCAACCTGGTAGAACGAAGATTATCAACACCAAAAGTGCTCTTCGTTCTTGTCCTTATAGCAAATCCTATCATTTCGGTTGATCCACTCAACGCCGCATTTATAAAAGCCAATGTGAGAGACGGGAAGCTCGTAGTCAACTGTGATGAATCCGTGCGTGACCTAATCGAACGCGCTTGAAATTTACAATTATTCTCAAACATTCCACCATCTATTCGTCGTGCCTCGCAGCGCGTTCGTGACACCCGCCCAGGCACACAGCAGGTCTATAATGCGCATGTTCTCGCGTATCACTTCGACCCGATCCACGTCCAGCTCCAGCACCCGCAGCGTGTAGTCCCTCGTCTCGAAATAGAAGCCTTCAAGCATTTGCATGTCTGATACGAGGCTTTCAAATACGTGCAAAGATGTAGACGGGGTGATTTTCTTGAAATTGGGGACATACACGGGATCTTCGACCATGGTATCAAGATTGATTCCTGGCATCGCAAGATTACACACGCCGTGTTGCCAGAATCTGTTCACTGCGAAGCGCAGCTCCGAAGCCACCGGTATGCCCCACGCCGCGTCCGGTGCCGCCGACATGCCGAGCTCGTTTCCGTGGTTGACCACGATCCAAGCAGCCATGTCGGCAACTGTTAATGTCGCTTTTTGCGCGGGTGTCTTCGACGCCAGGTACTGCTCGATGTATTCCCGCAACAAGTCCTGCTTGTAGGCATCCAACTTGAGCGGGATGCGCGACCGGGCGTCGTAGGCGTGCACGCCATTCGCGGGCTCCGACAGCGCCGGGTTCGGCACTGCGTGGAAGCGCGTGTCGCCGGGCAGCCTTGTCGCCAGGAAATCTTGCAGCCCTTCCACGTGCCCGCCGGGGTTCCGCGAGTCCCTGCTGGTCACGATCCACGCCTCCTTGAATGGCCTCCCGCCGAACGTCCAGCCTTGAATCGAGTTGACCAAGGAATCCAACGGCTTTGCATCGTCCATGTCCTCTTGGAACTTCGTCTCGACGAGTATGTCGCGGTTTCCTTGCTGCTTGTTCGTGCTCGTGTACGCGGCGTCGATGGTGAGCGTTGTCTCCTTCCCCGCCGTCGTATAGCCCGTGATACGTTCTTGCTCCCGACCAGCCAGGCCGATCGGGAGGGGCGCGATACATACAATTGCCGGGCGCCTCTACTACATGTGGTGAGCGCTGCATGTTCACGGTGATCCCCGCCATCGATTTACGAGCCGGGTCGGTCGTCCGGCTCACGAAGGGCGAGATCGGCACGGAGACCACGTATTACAAGCAGCC
>JAFGBX010000369.1 GCA_016932935.1 Promethearchaeota archaeon
GTGGCGAGCGTGTTGAAGGCAATGGAGAAGGGCGACGCCCGGGCGCAGCCTTCGGTAAAAGCTGTGAGTGCCCCGAAGACACCACCACCTCCGCCACCGAGAGCGGGATCACCGTGGTCTGTGCCCCCCGGGTTGCCCCCTCCCCCTTCGCCGGGGAAGAGATGAGGCCAGTTATTCGCCGATCGCTCGGTGCCTAGGCCCGATGTTTTATAGCCTATTTGCTTGTCTTGACCTTGTGCAATGAGGTGCATGCAGCATCATGTCATCCACCACTACTAGCTACTACGGGATGGGCGCCGCGGACATCGCCAAGGCGCTCGACACGTCGTTGCAGCACGGGCTGTCATCGGAGGAAGCAAAGCGGCGGCTGGAGAGGGACGGCCCCAACGAGCTTGCCGAGGAGAAGAAGGTTCCGCCGATCGTGAAGTTCCTCCTCCAATTCAAGGACTTCCTCGTCATATTGCTGCTGGTCGCAGCGGTGATCTCGTTCGCGTTCGGCGACTACATCGAAGGGTTCGTGATCTTGATCATCGTGGTGCTGAACAACGTGCTCGGCTTCGTGCAGGAGCACCGGGCAGAGGAGAGCCTCAAGAAATTGAAGGAACTCGCCGGGGACGACACGCTCGTGATACGGGACGGGAACGAAACCCGCGTGGACATCAAGGATCTCGTTGTCGGCGACATCCTCGTGATGTGGGAAGGCGAGACGATCGGTGCCGATGCCAGGATCTTCGAGGATAGCCGCTTGAAGGTCGAGGAAGGCCTCCTCACGGGCGAGTCAGTCCCCGTCGACAAGACCTCCAACATCATCGGCGAGAGCAAGGTCGTCCTCGCCGAGCAGAAGAACATGGCGTTTATGGGCACGACCACGGTGAAGGGAAGGGGGAAGGCCATCGTCGTGAAGGCGGGCATGGCCACCGAGATGGGCAAGATCGCCAAGGCGACGATCGAGTCCGCCGAGCAGAAAACCCCGCTCCAGGAGCGGCTCGAGAAGCTGGGCAAGCTCCTGGGCATCCTCGTGATAGTCATCGTCATCTTCGTCATGGTCGCGGAGTTCCTCATCCACATGGACGCGGACGTGGCCGAGGTCATCGAGACGTCGATCGCCCTTGCCGTCTCGGCTGTCCCCGAAGGCCTCGCCGCGGCGATCACGCTCACGCTGGCGCTCGGCGTCCAGCGCATGGCCCGCAAGCGCGCCATCTTGCGGAAGCTCCCGGCGGTCGAGACCCTGGGGAGTGTCCAGGTCATTTGCACGGACAAGACCGGCACGCTCACGCAGAACAAGATGGCCGTGCAGCGCCTCTGGACGCCCGCCAAGGGGATGGTCGAGGTGACCGGGATCGGTTACGTGCCCAAGGGCAACTTCGTCTCCGTCGAAGGCGGCAAGCAGCTGGCCATCGACGACGAGGTCGACCTGCTCGAGCTGCTCAAGGCCGGGTTCCTGTCGAGCACGGCGACCGTCCAGTACTCGTCGAAGAGCAACGAGTGGCATTGCGAGGGCGACCCCACCGAGGGCGCGCTCGTGGTCGCCGCCATGAAGACCTCCTACAAGGTGGTCTGGGACGAGCAGACCGACCCCAAGCCCGACGGCGAGATCTTCTTCGACAGCGATCGGAAGCGCATGACGGTCGTGTACGCCTCCCGCATACCTGGAAGCGAGGGCACGATGGCATTTATGAAGGGATCGCCGGAGAGCGTGCTCGATACTTGCGATAGCGTGCAGATCGACGACAAGATCGTCGCGCTCGACGACGCCACGCGCGATAGGATACTGGCGACCAACAAGGGGCTTGCCGACAAAGCGTTCCGCGTGCTCGCGATGGCGAAGCGCAAGCTACCCGAGATGACCACGGAATACACGATCGAGTCGACCGAGAAGGCGATGACCTTCGTCGGCCTGGCGGCCATGATAGACCCCCCGCGCGAGGAGGTCGCCACGGCCATCGCGACGGCCAAGCACGCGGGCATCCGCATCATCATGATCACGGGCGACCAGAAGAACACGGCACTCGCGATCGCCAAGGCCCTCGACCTCAAGCCGTACGAGGACGCGGAGTACACCTGCTTCACGGCGGCGGAGCTGGAGCTTATGGACGACGCTCGATTCAAGACGATCCTGAAGGATCTCGACGTGTGCGCCAGGGCGTCCCCGTCCATCAAGGCACGCATCGTGAGGACGTTACAAGAGGACTATGACCTGGTGGTCGCGATGACCGGGGACGGCGTGAACGACGCGCCCGCGCTCAAGAAGGCCGACATCGGCATCGCGATGGGCATCACCGGCACCGACGTCGCGAAGGGCGCCGCGGACATGGTCCTCGCAGACGACAACTTCGCGAGCATCATCTCTGCGGTGGAGGAGGGCCGCCAGATCTTCGACAACATGAAGGCCTTCATCCGGTTCATGCTCTCGAGCAACTTCGACGAGATCTTCGTGGTCTTCATCGCCACCGTCGTGTTCGGCTGGGATTCCCCGTTCACGGCCTTGGGAATCCTCTGGATCAACCTGCTCACGGACGGCCTGCCAGCCATGGCCCTCGCAGTCGATCCCGGCGACCCGACCATCATGAAACGGAAGCCGCGGGGCAAAGGTGGTTCCATGTTGCACGAGATAATGCTGTTCGCCGTCATCGGTGGCGTCATCGCGTTTATCGGGACGATGCTGCTCTTCGCGATGTACTACCCGCTTGGGGTGACCGATCCTGTCTTGTTCGAGGAGGGCCTGATGCACGCCCGGACGGTCGCCCTCA
>JAFGBX010000370.1 GCA_016932935.1 Promethearchaeota archaeon
AATTAACTTGAATAGTCTTTTCCTCGGGGAAAACCGAATTAAAAAAATTGAGGGCCTCGACAATCTCAATAAACTGAACTATCTGAAACTGGCTGAGAACGAGATTGAAAAAATCGAGGGTCTGGATAATCTGATCAACTTAACAGATATCAATCTCAGGAAGAATAAAATCTCAAAGATTGAAGGATTGGAACATTTGTTAAATCTAAAACGATTAGATTTAACAGGAAATGGAAATATCAGTAAGATCGAAAAGTTGAGTACTCTAACAAAGTTGAACAGCTTATACCTCGAAGATAATAGAATAATCACGATCGAGGGCCTCGATGGGCTCGTGAATTTAACTAGTTTGAATCTTGACATGAATCGTATAAAGCAAATCGAAAACATTAGCCACCTCGTATCGTTAGAAAGACTTTATCTGTCGTCCAATCAAATCAAGCGGATTCACGGCCTCGAAACCTTGATAAATCTAACTTTACTGCATCTTGAGAATAATCAGATAAGTAGAATCGACGGATTAAATGGATTGGATGGACGTCCCCTCCCCTGCTTAGAAAAATTGTTCATCAAAGGCAATCCAACCGCAGACATCCGATCCCTTGGCGATGAAGTAGAATGGGACGAAGATGGAAGTGTCAAGGATTTGCGTTTTGTTTTAGGCTTATTAGAACGTATTCAGGTTCAATTCCTAGAACAAGATGAAATCGAGTTGTACCTTCTTGAATATAGAGGCGCGGAAAAGGAACCAATCGAATATCCAATATTTGGCAATTTTGGAAAGGCTTCCATTCCATTTCGGAGCAATAGGAAAGACCCCGTGCTCGATTTCGTTGTGCGGATCCGTTCAAAAGAGCAATCAAAATTAGAGCATTTTCGAAAAGCTTGTTTTGAGGAGGCAATTACAGATCGCGGGGATCCTCTAGAACTTGTGTTTGATATTAATTCATTCCATGAAATGGTTCAAGATGGCGATTACTACGTCCGAAAATCAAAACCAAAGCCAACGAAGATAGACTCCGATTATAAATTGTACTCTGGGATTATCCTCTTGTTTTTTAGTCTGAAAGTGAATTATCAATCGGCAGATGGCACCGAAATGGAACAAGACCTGCCCTTAAAGCATCACGTAAAGTACGTAAGCCTTGGAGGTAGAGTCGGTAGGTTTTTTGATAATATAATGGCTCGGCTTGTTTTTGTGAGCTTAATCACCAGTCTGACCGGTTTCTTTGCCACTAAATTAGGGCTCCTAGACCCAAATACGGGCATAGTCATCGAATGGATTGGGTATGCTATCGTTGGAATAGCCATCATCAGCGCCCTCGCTATGTATATGAAAGAATCCAAAGATTATCGGCAGAACATCAAGCGGTTCGAGACATCTATGAAGAAAGAAAAAGAGGGCCAAAGAATCTCGTAATGCTCGAATCAAATCCCCAATATCGCCCGATTATTGGTCTAAATCGAGGGCCGTCGATCCTGAACCCTTTGGCACCTTTTCCGCATTAATCCCTTCTACCGTCTTCATAAGTGAGAAGAGGGCTTCGTTCGTGAGGAGCTCAGAGAACGATACAAGCATCTCGGTACTTGTCACAAACAAGCCCTTTCGTTTCATTGGCTTCCCATCCCTGAGAGGATTGACTTCTATAGCCAGGAGAGCTGGCCTAGCTTTGGTCGCAGGCATTTTGACGATATTAACGCCAGGTAATTGCTTCGTCGCTAATTTTTCCCAGTCTTGGCCGCTTTCCAAGAACTTCTTAATATTGTTTTCGACAGACATTTTTATGCATCTCCTTGCGCGATGGAAAGGCACTTCTCGAAAGGCCTCCGTTGAGATTACTCTCGATTAGCCCTTTTTTTGCGCGCGGATTCAATGATGTAAGGACATAGGCATATATAATAGATATTATTCGGTACAAGGATAATGTATTAGGAATAAGGATTTTTGTCCTATCACTCTGAAGCCGTAAGAGCCCCTGAGTTAAGGCCAAGGCAGCTTTTTGCGATGGAATCATAATAACAAGGATAGGATGAGATATAATGTTGCTGCGACGAGCACGGGCACGAGGATCGACGCGCGCATCTTCTTCTCGATGGCCTCGCGGGTGACTCGATCCCCGCCGGCTTGCCGTGCAACCGCGTCGACTTTTAGCGTGTTGCCTGGTTCAACCGATGCTGGGAATGTCCGACTGGCGGCGAGCTTGTCCAGGAGCCTCGCGTGCTTGAACTGCTCGGATCCATCGCCGGCGGTGGTGGTGAAGGTCATGGCCGACGGGTTGGCGCCCATGTCCGCGAATACCTTCTTGTTCCTCTCGGTAAACTGCTTGAAGACGTCCGTGCGAAACACCTCTTTGCGCTAGGAATGGAAGCAAGCATGGGGGGTTATAAGCATACCGCGTGCGCGCGATTATCGTGCATTTTCATATAGATTGGATGGATTATCTTGGCACATGGAAGAATTATTATTTGTGGGAAAGAAATTATTATTTGCGGGAAAGACGAGCTGTCATAATCGCGCAGTTCCATCTGGCAGCTCGACAACCTCATCAAAAACGGACGAGGCGTGAAGGAATGAAGTGTGCTCATTGCGGCAAGGATGCTTACCTGGGGTTTCAATGCAAGCGGTGTGGCGGCTATTTCTGCGCGAAGGATCGGCTCCCGGAGAACCACAACTGCGCGTTCAGGAGCATGAGGAGCGATGAAGTGGCCATGCGGCTGCAACTCGAGCACGAGCTAGAGCCCAAGGTGTCGAGACGGGCGCCATATACCGATGCATCCGGGAACGAGCGGCGTATGTACCAGGACAGGGGCGAGCCTCGGCCCTACGACGACGAGGACGACGAGGAGTCCGAGGGTCGCGTCCCGTTTCGCGGGATGGGAGTCGGCGGTTTGGATCTCATGTTCAGCCTCGTGATATTCGTCATATTCGCCGGTATGGATCTGATCTTCTTCTTGATCACGCCGACACCGTTTTTGCTGTTTCCCTTGATCGTGCACGGGGTGTTCTTGCCGTTCTTGTTCTACATCGCTGTCAAGCAGCGGCGTGGCGAGTTCCCTCCGCGGATCATGGTGACGTTCATCCAGCTCATCATCGCGTACATGGTCGTGTACATGGGGGCTGAGATCGTGGTCGCACTCGTCCTCGGCAACATCCTCATGATCGGCATCTACTTGTTCATCGGCATCCTCATGGTGTTCATCTGGAGCCGCGTCCTCCAGCAGTTGAAGTACGTTTTCGGGCGCCAGTGATCGTGCCGTTCCCCGTTCTTCTCACCCCAGATCCTTTTACCGAACGAGCAAGGCAAGGGGGCGGGGCGTTCCGACCCGCCTAGAGGCGCGTAGTGCTAGAACTCGATTATCTTCTTCAAGAACCAGTCGGCGTCGAACGGCTGGAGGTCGTCGTACCCCTGTCCGATGCCGACGAAGACGATCGGCCGCTTCGTGAGGTAGGCGACGCTCAACGCCGCCCCGCCGCCGATGTCCGCGTCTACCTTGGTGAGGATGGACGCGTCCACTCGGACGACTTGCGAGAAGGTCTCGACCTGGGAGACGACGTCGTTCCCTGCCATGGCATCCCCCACGTAGATCACGTAGTCCGGATCAGCCACATTGACGATCTTGGACATCTCCCTCATGAGGTTCTTGTCGATGACCTGGCGCCCCGCCGTGTCGATCAAGACGACCTTGATGTGGCGTGCCTGCGCGTGCGATATCGTGTCGAACACCACGCTGCTCGGGTCGCTCTTGTACTCGTGCTTGATGACCCGGACGCCAACGTTGTTGGCGTGCTTCTCGAGCTGCTCCAGCGCTCCCGCCCGGAACGTGTCGGCCGCGCCGATAACGCATGTCACGCCGTTCTTCTTGAAGTAGTTGGCCACCTTGGCGATGGTCGTGGTCTTCCCCGTGCCGTTCACCCCGAGGAACACGAGCACGAGCGGCGCGTCTTGCTCGGACTTTCCCTTGACCTTGTCCAGCAAGTTGAAGGGCTTGCTGACCTGGAGTATCTCCCGAACCGTGCTTGTGATCGCGTCCTTGAGAAACGCCTCGATCTTGCTGCCACGGTCGATGCGGGTGCCGAGGATCTTCTCCTTGACGTCGTCGGAGATCTTTTGAGCGACGGAATAAGCGACGTCGTTCTTCACGAGGGCGAGCTTGAGCTCTTCGAGCGATTCCTTCACGTTCTTTTCATTGAGCTCCTTGGTCTTGACGCTCTTCACGAACGCCTGGAAGCCGGACTTGATCTTCTCGAACACGCGGGATCACTCTGCCTTCCCTGCACTGGCGGCGGCGTTTGAACGGGCAGTGGCGAGAAAAGAACGCTCGTCACAGGTCGTCAGTATTGATCTTCTTTGGTAGCTGCGCGCCCTCGCCCGACCTCATGGATTGCACCTGCTGCTCGAGCACGGGGCGTACTTTTTCGGCTTGTTCCGACAGCTTCTTCATGCGATCCTCGATCGCGCCGAGCGTGGCCACCATCTTCTCCTTCTGCGATTCGAGCAGCTGGATGCTGGACTCTCGGTTCCCTTCGATGAAGTACCTGGCGCCGATGGATATGAGGTAGCCAGGGGGCTTCTTTATCGACGTGCGGACGAAGCCGCTGTCACCGATCGGCAGCACCGCGTTCAACCGCCCCTCGCCGTCCGGCTGCTCCTTGTCCATGTTCTCGATCGTGAGCATTGTCGCGGCGAGATCGTTGATGCCCTGGCCGATCACTTGGTGCTGCAACTCCAGCTGCTTGAGGTTGTCTTCTGCATACTGGAGGAAGGCGGCCATCTGCTGGAATTCGTTGTTTTCCATCGTCACGCGCCCCACGAGGTGCTTGCTCCCGGGGAAGGCCGGTCACACGCGGATCTTCTCGACCGCGAACGCCTTCACGACTCGGCTCTTGATGTCATCGCTGTTCTTGATCTCTTCTACCGATTCGATGACGATGCGGGAAGGCTTCACCTTTTGCGATGCGATGAGCCGCTTGACCGAGGTAACGGCGTCGTCCTTGCCGATCGCGCGAAGTTCCTTCTCGAACCTGTTCTTGTTCACGCCGTACCGGGTGCGGTAGAAACCGGACACGCGGAAGGTGCTCACTATCAGTTCTGGCATGTTAAAGACCCTAGTTGCTTGCGATGTACCAATGGCTCGCGGCATTAAATCTTAACCGTCAAAGGAACCCTGGGGGGTCTTGGACACCGCACGGGGCGGCGGCCGTTGCGGGACTTGCAGCGCGACGAGCGGCCGCGTCCCGAGGGGTATGGAGATGTCGAGGCGTCAAACCTCTAGGACGTCCGAGATCCGAGCCATCTCGGGCCCGGACGTCGAGTTCCCGACGAGCGCGCCGTGGGAATTGGCGACCATCCCGACCCGTATCGATTCCATGCCCAGGCAGACGGTCGTGAAGTCGGCGTTCTCCACGCCGAGGATCCGCTTGAACGATTCGGCCTCCTCGTTGGTCGCGAGGGGGCTCACGAGGCACCCCTTGGCGTTCGAGACGAGCTTGGTGCCGACCAGGGGCGAGTTGTTGATCCGCGCCTGCATCGACCTGACCCCGAGCACGCCCTCGATGGCTTCGATGCTCTCGGGGGTGAGCTTGCTGCTGGCAACCGCGCCCTTGTCGTTCGTCGATATCAAGTTGCCAAGCGCGTTAAGCTTGCTTTGTTCCAGCACGAGAACCTTGATGCCACCGACTTGATCCATTGCCTTCACGATCGTCTCCTCGTCGTTGGGGCTAATGTGGTTGGGAAGGAGGAGCCCGCGCGAGTTGCCCACCATCATGACCCCGACCAGCCGCTTGAAGGACGCGTCGACCTCGATGCAAGGCACTTTCAGCACTGCCTCGAGCCGCTCCTTCACCTTCGACTTCGTGCCGCCGGGCGCGATGCAGTATGTGTCCGTGGCCAGCAAGGATATGCCGACCGTGTTCGACCCGAACGCGTCTAATCGCTCCAACATAATCCATCAACTCGGTGATCGGTTATCTGGCTTAAAAATAGGGGGCTGCTCTTCTTCTCCCGTTCTCGTGTACCCCGCTGGACGGGGGACGGGAGAAAAGGATTCCGTCGCTATTTTTTGCCGCCCTCTTTCGTTGGCGCAACCATCGCCAAGTAAAGCGTCACTTTTCCTTCGATGTTCTTTAACGCACGTATCTTGATTTTCCGAGGGGGTCTCTCGATGGATCTCGACCAGATCTCGTCGTTGACCTCGGGCAGTATCACGAGATCGGTCGCTTTCATGTGGCGCTTGAAGAACTCGCGGAGGATGATGACTGCCTTCTTCGCGCGGTACTTCCGGGGGCTCGCGTAGGCGCGGGACAGCGGGACGACGTAGGTTCGCTCCTCGGTGATCTCCTCCTTCGGCTCGCCGGCGGCCTCGAACTGCTTCGCGACCTCCGACTTCTCTTCGAAGATCTCCTTGTCGTCGCCGTCGGGGGCAGCCTCCTCGGGCTCGGCCCCTTCCTCGTCCAGGGGCACCTCCTCGGCGGGGGCCTTCTTGATCCTGCCTTTCTTGGCAGCAGGCTTTGTCTCCTCGTCACGAGCTTCGTCCACCGTGTCCTCGACGTCCGCCTCGACTTCCTCCTCGGTGGCTGCTTTCTTCGCTTTCTTTCCCATCCATGTTCACCGGTTATCGTCAAAATGCGCCGTGTGAAGCGGCTCACACCTTCATCTTCGTTTGCCGCCACCTGCGCTGTTTCGGCGTCGATCTTACCTTCCGACCCGTCTTTATGACAACCCACGTGGGGACGGGACGGTTTTCCTTCAGTCGTTTCGCCATCCGTAGTTTTTTGGCATATGGCCGATAATGGGGCATGGTAATCGTCTCGGTTGTGGATTGGATCCGCTAGATCTTCTTGATAGTGAAGTCCTTCTTCTGGCCTTTGTTCATGAGCTGCTGCAGCAGCTGCTTGAAGTGCTCGTCGGACATCGGGAGGGGGACGCCTAAACGATTGATTTGACCCATCTGGGCGAGCTGCAGCAGCTGCGCCTCGATCGCGTCGGTCACTTCTGGCCGAACCAGCTTGAGGTTCATCAATCGTTGCCGCGCCTCGGACGAGAGGATCTTGCGCATGATCGCGTCCTTCTGGGCCTCAAACCTGTCCTGCGCCTCCTTCTGCTGGGCCTGAGCGGCCGCTTGCTGCTGGAGCTCGAGCATCTTACGACGCCGGATCTCCTCGATCTGTTCATCGTCGCTCATGGCATGGTTCACCAGGTGTTCCTTCGTCCCCCCGCGCGCGCTCACTTCGACACGGTGGCCTCGCGCACGATCTCGTGCGCGACCTTGTCGACCAAAGAATGGCCCGTCGGCGTAAGCTTGCGCCCGGCGGATTTCTCGATGGCAACGAGCCCCGCTTTCTCCAACTGCTGCAAGATGCGCCGGATTATCTTCCCCGACGCCTTGCGGAAGCGGGCAGGTCTCAAGCCGTTTCGCTGGCGAGACCCGTATTCCTTCCGAAGCCTGCTCACGCCGATCTCCTTCTTGAGCGCAAGCCGCCGCAACAGCGACGCTGCGCGGACGAACCAGAAGTCGTCGTTCTCCGGCGCGAATTCCTTCGCGCAAGAGGTCTTCCAAAAACCGAGCTTGACCTCCCGGGGAACGTTTACGTCTGGATACGTGCGCAACTTCTCGCTCAACCTCTTGATGAGTGCGGTCGGCTCGGCGCTATACACGTTGCTGATCGGGGGAGCCGGCTTTGTACCAGGTTGGCTCATGTTCATTCCCTTGAAACACACCCGCTGAACGAGCGGGCGATAGGGTAGTGAATTAAGCAGAGTTCTTAATTAAAACGGTCTCCGGGCGCTTTTCTATGCAATTCCTCCCACCACGAAGGAGCCGTCGAAAGCTTCATTTCTCGTGGCAGCCTGGTTCTATCGATTCCAGTGAAATCCGCATTCCACGATCCCCCGGACGTCCAGATAGGGAAGGGCGGTATCGGCGATGCAGTGATCGCGCACATCAAGGAGCAGCTCAAGGCGAAGAACCCGCTGAAGATCAAGGTGTTGAAGAGCGCGATCTCCGAGGGGGTGGATGCCGAGTACTATGCCAGCGAGGTATCTAAGCGAGTACATGCCAAGCTCGTCGGCGTGCGCGGCAACACCTTCGTGATCGGGAGGTGACAGACCCGCCCCAGCGTCGGGCGGTAGCGCGAAGGATGGCGAGGTGGGGGGCAGCGACAAAGAAGTACATCAAGAACAAGCAGCGGGCAGGCGAGATCGCCCGCGAGCGAGTCGACATCCTCATGGCGGCGGCTGGCAAGGCGGCGGGCACCCATGGGGAAGGGCCTGAGATGGCACGAAGGTACGTCCACGTCGCCCGCAAGATCGCCATGAAGATCCGAACGCCGCTCGATCCAAAGGCCACGCGTCGGGTCTGTAAGAGGTGCGACTCGTACTTGCTCGACGGGACAACTGCCCGGGTGCGCTTGCAGGGGAAGGGGAAGAACGCGCACGTGGCCGTGACCTGCTTGCGGTGCGGGAACGTGAAGCGGTACCACTACCAGCGGTCCCGGCCGGGCGGCCCGGAGGGCGGCCAACCATGATCTGGCTCGTGATCGCCGAGGCGGCGCTGGAGCTCGTCCCCGATGCTCTCCGAACGCACCCGAGCGTGCTCGCCGACGTGAAGCGGAAGGGCACGCCGCCCGGCAAGCTGCTCCTGGACACGAACTACCACCACTCTGCCATGGTATCGCTGCCCGGCGCGGAGAAGCGGGGGCGGCCCGACATCGTGCACTTCTGCCTACTGGCCGCGATGAACACGCCCCTCAACGCATTCTTCAAGAAACTGCGCGTCTGCGTGCACGTGATCCATCCAAAGGAACGCATCATCATTGTCGACCCGAAGACCAGGATCCCACGATCCATAAACCGGTTCGAGGGAATCATAGGGGAATTGCTCGCCAGAAGCGGCAAACGTAAGGATGGGGAGGCACCGGGGCTGTTCACTGCCGAGGAGACGACGCTCGCCGCGTTCTTGTCTCGGTTCGACCCGTCCAGGATCCACGCTTTTTCTTCCGCCGGCAAGCTGCGAACCTTCGACGACGTGCTTCCAGGCATCGGCAGCGGGTGTAACGAGGGCGATATCGACTTCGCGCTGGTCATCGGCGGGTTCCAGGGAGGCCGCTTCGACGGGACGTGGCAGTCCATCGTGCCACCAGGTAACTTGCACGCCATCGCGCCCATCCCCCTCGACGCGTGGACGGTCGTCGCCCGCGTCGTGTACATGGTCGAGGAGGCAGTCGCGAGGGCCGTTCAGAGCCCCTCCTGCGCGCTGCCTCGCGACTGAGGGGAGAAGGACGGGGAGGGAAAATACCTTCTAGATGATGAACAAGTTCAGCAGCGGCTCGACCTCATTGCGGAAGAAAGAAAGCGAGCTCGTGAAGTCGATCAGGTTCTGCAGCAGGAGCCACAGGTAGACCGTGCGGCCCATCTGCGAGGAGATGTGGTGGCCGATCAGGTACATCTCGTTGTCCGAGAACTTGAGCACGGGGTTCTTCTCCAGCTTGAAGCCCTTGGAGATGTCGAACTTGACGAGCGTGTCGATGAGCAGGCCGTTTTGGGTGACGAGCTCGATGTACTCCTTCGTGACCCCGGTCTGGGCGAATACCTCGCCCTCGGAGGAGAGGAGCACGGACGCCTTGCCGTTGGCCTTGACCGTGTACTCCTCGAGCAGCGACGCGACGAGCTCGGCCGTCTGGGAGATGTTCCGGATGCCGAGCGAGAACGCGACGAAGACCGAGTTCTTGTCGTAGATCGACGTGCTCGCGAAGATGGGCGAGAACTCGTTTTCCGTCGAGACGTTCGCGATGTCCACCTGCAGCTTGGCGATTCGCTGCATCACGTGTTCTTGCTCCTTGATCTGCGGGTCGAGCTTGTGGAACAGGACGATAAGCGAGGGTTTCTCGCCCAGGCCCTTGTAGGACGCGAGCATCTTGCCGTAGTAGTCGATGGCCTCGTCGTAACGCTTCTCGTCCTGGACGTCGATCACGTAGAAGAGCACGTCCGTGTCGCTGAAGAAGAGCTTCGACTTGCCCGAGTCGAGGTACTCGTTGCGGTAGAGCGCTTGCCCGCCGAGATCCCACGTGATGATCGGGATGCCGAAGAACTCGACGCCGTCGCGCTGGGCGCCCTTGGTGGGCATCAGGTCCTGGATGACCGAGTAGTCCTTCTTCAGCACGGACAGCAGGCTGGTCTTGCCCGCGAAGTCCAGCCCCGCGAGCACGAGCTTCTTCTTCGTGAGCGGGTTCTGGACGTAATTTACGATGATCTTGGCCTTGCGGATCCACTTCTTGAGGATCGTGGAATCGATGGCTATCTTCTTCTCGCTCGCCGTCGCCTGGCTCAGGTCGTATATGGTCTTGACCCCGGCCTCCTCCAGTTTATCTTTGGAGACGAGATCGATGCCTTGGAGCTTGTCGACTGGGAGGTCGAGCACCTCGTGTAGCGACCTGTTGTCCACGCGAACGTCCTTCTTGAAGAGGGAACGAAGATCCTTATCAAAGGACTTCTCGACGAACTGATCCACCGAATTCTCAATCTCCGGTTTTTTTATAACGGATTTTGCCGGAACCGCTCACTGTTTCAGATCGTCAGTCGACCCGGCACGGTCATAGGTAATAGCGTTCGAGAAAATATAAACCAATTTCGCCAATCGACACGCAAAGAAACCTTATCAAAACAACACGGGAAGAGGGTATCATGGCCGTTCTTCTCGCGATTTTTGACACGCGGCTCGGGCCGGTCTCCTTCATGGTCATCCCTCGGAGCTTCAACGAGAAGATCGTTAAAAAGACCGTGAAGCTCATGGACTTCGTCCACGACGACGAGTTCTTCATCCAAGACAACGTAGACGATGGGATCAAGAGCATCAACATGCCGATATCCATCACGTCGAAATGGGCGAGGGGACAGGCCGAGATGGCGCAGCTCTCCGTCTTCACGACGGAGGAGGCCCCGCAACTCGACGCCTTCAAGAGGAACATGCTCGACTTCAAGGAGGAGCTCGCCAAAGAGCCGGACATCTACATGGCCTTCTATGCTGGCAACCGTAGGGAGTACATCCCCGCCTCGTACTTCGGCACGGCCGAGGGGAAGGCGATCGACCCGGCGCAGCTCGACCGCCTCATCGCCGAGAAGCACGGGATGCTCGCCGCCATGCTGGACGGGCTGTACGACCAGCTGCGCATCGTCACCCCCACGACGTACGCGAGCATGCTCCCCATCGCGAGCATCGCGGCGGCCGAGCAGGTGCCGTTCCCACGCTCCGCGCTGAACGAGCTCAAGGACCTCGCCGCGAGCAAGTCCGCGTCGAGGGCGTTCACGGTCTTCCGCAAGGTCGGGGACATGATGAAGGTCGACATGATCCCCTGCAGCGGGCGCGCGATCAAGGTGCGCATCATCGTCAAGGCGCTCACGCCCGAGTTCATCATGCGCACGGCGCGCGTGATCGAGCTGCCGCTGCTGTTCACGTCTGGAATCTGCCAGGAGAAGGCGGGTAGGTGTTCATACGAGGCGTATTTCGCCGTACCAGGCGACGTCGAGGAGACGACCGCCCGCGTGAAGGCCGGGCTCGAGACACTCGACAAGGTCGAGAAGGTCGAGATCACCGTCGTCGGGTAGGCCACCGCCGCTCGCCGAGGGAACGCCGTTCGGGCCTCGGATAATGTATAGACCTCGCGCGATCGATAGCAATGTCGAATCGCTTTTTTCGTGCCCTTTATGTGCATCGGTCTTATTGAAGTGGGAGGCGATGACACACCACGTCCTTCCGGGACACCTGGGAACCCGTCCTCGTGCCCGTCGCCAGGCGGCTGGCCGGCGACGAGGTCGACGTGCAGCGCGAGGGCCGCGTGGCGATCCACCTGTTCTACTGCACGTCCGTCATGAATCGATCGCAGAGGGAACCAGCGTCGGCCGGCCGGTCGCTCGCCAAGGGAAGGTCCATCAGACCTGGGTTCATGCCTTGGCCTTGAGGCCGGAGACGTCGATGGAGGGGTCGGCACGGGAGAGGATGCCCCGGATCGCGTCGAGGTAGCCCTCGCCCGACGCCCCTACCGCGAACGCCGCTTCGATGCCGAGCTGGGCAGCCAATTCATCGACCGACTTAGCGGTTGCCGATCGGCCGGCGGCCAAGCCCCCGCTCGCGGCGATGAGCACGACCTTCGCCCCCGGATCGGCACCCAACGCCTCCGCAAGGTAACCGGCGGCACGGCCGGCGTCCTCCGGGTCGCCGGCATCGACGACGATGGCATGGATGTCTGCCCCTTGCAGGTAGTACCGGCGCAGGGACGAGAACGACGGGTGCCCATTGAGATCCCAGACGTACAGGTGCACCTCCCGTTCGCCGGCCTGGTATTCCGTGATTGAGAAATCCGCGCCGAGCGTGGATGCGTGTCCCGCGTGGAAATGCGGCCTCGTCACTTGCTTTATGAACTCGGCCTTGGCAGCGTCGCTGTTCCCCACGACGATGACTTTAAACATGTCGATCTTCATCGGTATCGGCCACCTTGCCATGATGACACGGAACCAATCCCACGATGGATAGTAGGAGGGGGGATGTAAAAAAAATCACCACGACACGTCGGGGATGTAGGTCGCCGTGGTTACAACGTTAATAGTGCCTGGCCGATCGCAAGCGCGATCGGGGCGATGCCGGCCACGATGAGCTTGAACACGGCTGGGAAGTTGAACGTCCACGTGGACACGGCGTCGATGTCCTTGTAGATGTCCCGCAGCATCTCGATGTCGTCCCGCATGTCCTCCTTGTCCGCCCATGACCCGAACGGCTCGAAGGGCTTGTGCATCTTGAGCACCGTGAGGTACTCGAGGGTCACGTTGTCGAAGATGCGCTTGAAGCCGAAGGTCATCTTCTCCTTCACGTCGGCGAGCAGGTCGTGCACCTTGACCTGCGGGATCATGAAAAGCATGAGCACGACCACCAGGATCGAGATGCTTATCGCCATCGTCGCGAGGATCGGGATGCCGAGCAGCGTCCAGAAGATCATCAGTAGGATGGACATCGCGATGCCCACGAAGAGCAAACGCAGGCAGATGTCGTAGAGGAGCATCCCGACAGCCCGCATCACCTTCTCGAACTCCGAGAAGACGACGGGTTTCGCTCTGAACAAGCTCTTGATGTTCACTTCCTCGTCGGTCTTGAGCCGGTCGGCGAAGTGGAAGATGGCGAAGTCCTTGCGCTCCCGGGCGAGCAGCAGCATCACCCGCACGATGCCGATGTAGAAGGAAACCGCCGACCCCAGGATGCAGAGGATGGGGAACCATGTGAGGAAGAGATTCATAGGTTGCAATAACACGTAGATCTCAGGGAGGGCGGCGGCGACATATTGGGGTAGCGGACCACATGCGATAAAGATTGATAGCGGAGCTAGGATGATGATGATGACGACTTCCTTCCGGGAATACAACAATTTCCTCGTTTTCTTCTTGAAGTCCATCATCTCCCGTTCGTTAATAAACGCGTTCAGTAGCTCCAGGCTCTGTGGGTTTTCGATTACTGAGTTAGGGTTGTACAGCATGTTGGTACGGTCGCGAGCATACTTCGTGAGGTATGCAACCGCAACCCCCATCACGAATATGATCGAATTGATGCCAAGCGAGAGGATGGCATCGTTGAAGACCAAGGCCGGATTTGGCGCCAGCGGGGCGTTCAATAACTCCAGTATCTCCTTGGAGAACTCGAAAGCTAAAAACACGAGGAGATACACGATGACAAGTTGAGGCCGGTTGAGAATCTTCAGCCGCTCGATGAGGGGCTTGTACCGCTTCCTCACTTCACCCACGCTGCCCTTGCAACTTTTGCACGCCGTTTTCTGCCAGCCCTCGCCCGGTGGCACGTAGTTCTCCTCCCCGCAGTTGATGCAGAACTTGAGGACGAGCGAGCCTGCTTCAGCATGTAACTTGTCGGCTTTGATCGGCTCCGGTGCCCTTTCCGCAGGGAGCTCGGGCTTGAAGTCCTTGATGGCATCGAACTGGTCGACCGTGGCATCATCGAGGAGGATGCCGCAATCCTCGCACTTCAGCGTCCCTGGTGCCTCTACCGTGTACCACCTCTCGCAGGTCGGGCAGATCTGCATGAGCTGGACGGGTGCTTTGCAATGCTCGCACTTGTAATCCTTCGCCAGCTTGTCGTAGGTGGAGTACTTGCTGCACGCTTTGCAATACGCAACTATCACTCTTTTTCCTTCCTTCACACCGTTCACCTCTCAAAAGGCAAAACCGAGCTCGTGCGGAACGCATTTAAACGTTCCGGACGGTTCCGGCTGGTTCCGGTTCCCACCGCCGGATCCGGCCCCGTCTCAGTCGGTAACCGAAGGGAAGAGGTCGAGCAAAACGCGAAAACGCGGTCTTTATTAGGTGCCTCGGTAAACTCCTAAGTTAGTCTCCCGGCGAAGTCACGGGTGATCGAGGATGAAAAAAAACATGGGAAGAAGCGGTTCTGCCGCCGGCGGGCTCATCGGCGGGCTCGCGATCGGGCTCGTGGTCGGCATGCTGGTCGGCGCGTTCGTGCTGCCGGGCTTGCTATCGCCGCAGGTCCCGACCACGTGCACGCTCACGATTATCAGGTACGAGACCGGGCCATCCGAGAAGCTCACGTGGGTGCCCGCGAACCCGGGAACATCGACGGGGACGACGCTAAAGAACGTCACCATCGAGTTTCAGATCGGGATGCTCGTGCTCCTGAACGTCACGAATGGAGACGTGGACTATTGGCAAGGAACGGATGCGAGCGACGTGAAGACGGTCTCGGGGATGAAGCTGTTCTACATCGTGATGGACGGCTCGAAGACCATCCAGCCGCACTGGCTGTGATCGCCTCGCGTGAATGCCTAGAGTACTCCTTTTTCTCTTACCCACCGCGATCGAGGGAATCCATGACATGTGATTGGCCGGGTGAAGAGTTTTTTAATGCTTAAAACCAACACATTGACCAATACGACAGATTTTCGTCGATGGCGGTCCCGTCCTTTGTCTCGTGGGGATCACGCGGGGGCGGGACGATCGGCGATGCGGCACTCGTCATTCAGAATCACGAAGCATAGGTGTACAATGTGAGCCTCAAAGAAGTGTTCATGGACATCTTCACCCAATACGGCTTGTTGGAGAACGAGGTGAAGGTGTACATCGGCTATCTCGGCATGCCCCAGGCGACCGTGAGCCAGATCATGTCCTTGCTCGAGATGGACTATGACACCGTCGCGAAGATTACCGAGAAGCTGACCAAGGAGAAGTTCCTCAAGAAGATCGAGGGGAAGATCGAGCGGTACATCCCGCTCGAACCCTACTTCAGCCTGTTCACGGGGCAGTCGAAGAAGTTCAGGGACGAAATCTCGGTCATCAAGGACGGCGTGCTCGCCGACCAGAGCAAGAAGTACGACGAGCTCGACGGCATCGCGTCAGGCGCGAAGGCCGAGATCGAGAAGACCGTCGCCGACCAGCAGGCCCAGTTCAACGCCGACGCGAACGACCAGGGCACGGTAGCCACGGCCACGATCACGAAGGCGCGCGACCGGTTCGAGGAGACCTCCAAGAAGATGGAGCTCGAGATCCACGCCACGCTGGACAAGAACTTCGACACGTTCAAGGCGGACAGCAACGACCTCGAGAGCGAGATCTCGGCCAAGTGGACCGCCCACAGCACGAAGTTCACCGGCGACAACAAGTCGCTCAACGACAAGCTCACGCAGGCCCGCGACCGCCTCCTGGGCGATTCGACGGCCCTCGAGCAGAGCTTGCACGGCACGACCGACGCCCTCAACAACCAGGCCGGCGACCACACGAGCAACGCCAAGAACGAGGTCAACAAGCTCATCGACGACCTGCTCAAGGACTTCGACACGCGCCTCAAGACGCTGGACAAGGAAGTCAAGTCGCAGATGGACGCGCACGTGGACAACCACAAGCAGCACGCCGAGGGCCTCAAGCCCCGCATGGACGAGATCCTGCAGAAGTACCTCGACCGCATGAACGCCGTGGTCGAAGACCTCAAGAAGCGCATCTCCGACATCCTCGCCAAGCACAACACGCACCTCAACAACACGACCGACGCCATGGGCAAGCAAGTGACCGGCACGCTCGACACGAAGCAAGCCAACTACGTGAAGAAGGTCGAGGACTTCGAGTACAAGACCAAGCTGCTCATCGACAACCTCGTCGACATCTCGGGGCAGCTGCAGGACGTGTCCAAGTTCCTCGGGAGCCGGGGCAGCGCGTTCAAGGCGCTCTTCTCGGGGCAGCACAATCACTGGGCCGAGGTCTACGTGGCGGTCAAGGAGCGCGTGGCCGCGCTCGGCGTCGACATCAAGACCCAGTTCGACTCCGAGACCAAGGACTACATCGGCGAGACCAACGCCATGACGCAGGACCTCGACACGAACGTCCTGAGCATCCTCGCGAAGGAGAACGAGGGCCTCAAGAAGGAGTCGGGCGAGCTCGACAAGTTCGCCCAGGAGACGGTCAACGCCGAGCTCGAAGGCCTCGCGGCCAACCTGTCAGCAGAGAGCATGCAGACCATGCAGACGAACATCCAGCACTGCAAGGACACGACGGGCAAGCTCAAGACCTCGGTCGAGTCGTCCTTCAACGCGCACCAGGGTAACTTCAACACGGCGCTGAATGGCCACCGGAACGGCGTGCTCTCGTTCAACGATACCTTCCGCAAGCAGTTCAACGACGACACGGCCGCGGAGAAGAAGTCGATCTCCGACGACATCACCAAGAACAAGAAGGTCATCACGGACTTCCACGCCGACGCGACGTCGCAGCACACCGAGCACGCGAGCATCTTCAAGGCCGACACGGACGAGATGAAGGCCAAGCAGTCCCAGACCTACAAGGAACGCATCACGAAGATACTGAACGACAAGGACGCGACGAAGACCAAGGCGTCGAACATGATCGACGAGCAGATCGGCCTGTTCAAGTCCGAGTGCAAGGAGATGAACTCGAACCTGCTGGCGATGCTCGACGACCACAAGGACCGGTTCAAGGACGTGTCTGGGAAGCTGGAGGCGTCGAACAAGGGGACGGTCGACGAGACCATCCAGAAGATCAAGGACTCGATCGCCGACTTCACGCTCACGTTCATGAACAAGATCGACGACGCGTTCTCCAGCGCCGAGAAGAACGAGGAGAAGCTGACCGAGATCCACAACGCCGCGCACGCGGTGCGGCCGATCGAGCCCATCAAGACGTGGCACCTGATCGGGAAGGCGGGGCTCATCACGTACTTGAAGGACGTGATCTGGCGCACGAAGTCGTCGATCATCATCGTGACGCCGACGGTCGTGCCCGAGATCCTGGAGCTGATTGCGCAGGTGGCGTACGAGAGGAAGGCACAAAAATTCTTCCTCACCACGCATTGGGACTTGGCCTCCTACGGCGACATCATCAAGAAGATGAGCGTCCTCGGCAACGTCCAGTTCCGCCAGCTCAAGACCGCCGGCGAGTACTGGGCGGTCACCCGCGACGCCGAGGAGATCATGCTCGCGCCCGAGACGACCAAGGACAACGACCTGGTCACCGTCATCAGCGACCAGGAGGGCTACGCTCGTCTCTACAGCCAGTTCATCGGTCCGATGTTCCAGGCGAACAGCCAGCCCCTCAAGATCTAATCCCTCCCTTTTTTCCCTCAACCGCCATACAAAGATCCCACGAACACGCATGGCCACGTCGATGGATAGCGTCTGCAATCCTCTGCGTGATACCAGCACCGAGCGGTCGAGACCCTAAACGTGTTCACCGCCACGTGCAAGAAGGGCGGGATGTATTCCATGATAGACATGCTCGGCCAAGACGAGCCGCTGAAAAAAATGATGACCCTCTCGTCGAAGCCGGACGTCGTCATCATCCACAAGGGCCGCGACGAGGAGGCTAACCCGCGGAGCATCATGCGGTACAAGGACATAAACAAGATCCGATCCAAGTTCGGTACCATGATCTCAGTCGGCGGCGGCCTCGACCCCACGCGGGTGAAGGTCGCCTACTTCAACGGGGCGGACATTGCCATCTTGAACGTGGTCTTCGACCCGGCCGATCGCACCGTCGGGCTGAAACAGAACGCTGACATCAACACGCTCATCCCCGTCATGCTCGCCGCGGCTAGGTGATGGCGACGTTCCTCTTTCCTCTCTATCTCCCCGGCGACGCAAGCCTTAGATACCACCAAGGAAAGATCACAGACTATGGTCAGCGAGGCATACGTTCGTCGGTGGGCGTGGATCGGGGGGTTGTTCCCCCTCGGCAATCTCATGGCCATGTCGGGGACGCTGGATGTGGACGTGGTGCTACCCGTCCAGCTGGCATTTATCACATTTCCAATCGTGGCGAACGTCGTCTTGCTCGCCACGGGAATCGCGTTGAAGCAACGAGGGCTCACGGGTTGGTCCATCGGGGGTTTGTGCCTTTCCGTGCTCGCGGCCGTACTTGGCGCCACGATGGGACTGCAACTGGTCGCGAGGGGGAGCCTCTCCTTGATAAGCCCGATGGTGCTCGGGGTGTACCTGCTGATGGTCGACTCCATCGCGATTGGGTTCCTCGCCCGCCGGGCTGGATCCAACTTGCTGTTCATCCTCGCGATCGGCTTCACCCTCGTCGGCCTGGTGCGTTTGGGAGAGGTACTGTTCTGGGTGCATCCCGCCGCTGCAGCGTCGTTTTCGGTCTCGATCGCCGCTGCTGGTCGGAAAGCGGGATTCAAAGCACGCGCGCTCGAGAAGAAAGGCCGCGTCCTTGCGGGGATGATCACGCTCGGGATCGTCGCGTCCGCAGCCGTCGTCCCGTACCTCGTCGTTGGCACGATCGGCGATCTCGCGCATCCTAGATTCATCGTCTCTGACTTCGTGGAGGTAGCAAAGATCGCGAACATCTCCCGGTTCCGCTCGCATGCGGGGCACGAGTACGTCGATTCATTCGAGGGCGGGGAGCGTTCTATGAAGCACTACTTCACGCCCATCGCCTCATGCGCGAATTCCTCGACTTGCGTCGAGGTATATGCACCCGCCGATGCGATCGTCGCCGCCATCTCGTGGGAAGGGCACGAAATCGCGTCGGGCGAGCTGCGCGGTTTCCACGTCGACCTCATGCCTTCGGGCGCGCCACTCTACAAGATAACGATCTTCCACGTGAACGTGACCCCCGGCCTGGTAGTTGGAGCCTCCGTCAGGGCGGGTCAGTTGATCGGCCATGCAGACACTAGATATGCGCATGACTTCGACATCGCGATAGACCTCTTGCTCCCCTTTGGTACGAGCCGCCACGTGTCATACTTCGCCGTGATGGAGGACGGTGCCTTTGTAGCATACCAAGCACGCGGAATTACCAGCCGGGATCAGATGATCATTCCCCGTGCCGAGGCAGACGCTGCGGAGGGCGTTTCTATGCCGCAATCATGGGATTGGGTGGACCTTTCGTGATTGAAAAAACGGGTCATTGACGGGGTAAAAAACGTTGGGATAGCTGCGCTATCCCAGACGATATAGCATCATTTTTTACCCCTTGACGTCATCGAGAGCGTCGTCGAGTATTTTCAAGACTTTGGCCAGATTGTGTTTCATATCTCCAGGAGGGAGCTCGTTGATTGTCAATCGCGTGAACTTGCGGAATCTATTAGCTCTCTTTCTTGCTTCTTTCAAA
>JAFGBX010000371.1 GCA_016932935.1 Promethearchaeota archaeon
AAGAATACACGATGATGGGCCTCCATGGATTACATTTAGGCCATCTCAAGTTCGACCACGTCCGCGTCCCCGCAAAAAACGCGCTGTTCTTCCACGAGATCAAGAAGGAATCGCAACACGAAAAACAAGGGAAGACCGCGGCCATAGCCGGCCTCCAGGACATGCTTTCCCCCGAGCGGATCGCACTCTCCGTGCAAGCGCTCGGCGTCGCGAGGGCGGCCCTCCAGGTGGCCATCGACTACTCGCGGAAGCGGGTTCAATTCAAGCGGCCCATCTCCGAGTTCGAGGGGATAAGCTTCAAGATCGCAGCAATGGCGACCAGATACGAGGCGGCTTGTGCCCTCGTTGAGAAGTCGGTACAAACCATGCAGAACCAGACCAGGGCATCCATGGCGAAGCTGTTCGCCTGCCAGAGCGCGTTCGAAATCTGCGATGACGCCCTCGAGGTACTCGGAGGCATCGGGTACACGACGCACTATCCCGTCGAACGATGCTTGCGAGACGTCCGGCTGCTCAGGATCGGGGGCGGAACCGACGAGATCATGAAGTACGTGATCCAAAAGGGGCTCTACAAGGGGGAACTCGAGCTCGAGGACGAGCCCTCCGCGGGCAGCCGGTCGTTCTACTGACCGAGCCGCTCGCCAGCGAACCCGGACGTCTTTCTTCTAGCGACTTCACGTGCCGGGGAACATCGTGACGTTCTTGAACAGCTTCTCGTAGAACTTCTTGTCGCCGCGCCACCGATAGTAGAGGTTGTACAGCAGGGCACCCTGGTACGCGAGCAAGAGCTGGCCGGGCGTGCCCTCGATCTGGTACATGAACGCGTGGGCGTTATGCCGCCAGCACTTGACGAAGATGTCCTTTTGCAGGTCGGAGAGGCCCTTCAAGTCGGCAGACCGGCTCTTCCGCAGCGTGGTGTCGCCGAGCGCGGTGAAGCACATGGGCGCGTAGAAGAGCCTCGCGCCCTTGAGCCGGTCGAGCATCTCCAGCGTCTTCAAGGCGTCGTCGTCGGTCTCGTCCGGCATGCCGACCATCAAGGAAGCGAAGGGGAACCAGTAGTTGTCGTTGAGGATGCCGAAGGCCTGCACGGCGACGTCGGGCCACTCCTCGGGCACGAACGGGATGCACTTCCCGCGCATGTACTTCCCGATGATGCGCGGGCTACCCGTCTCCAGGCCGGTTTCCACGCCGACGTACTTGTGCTTCTTGTAGTTGACGTAACCGCGCACTTCACCCTCGAGCGGCCCGTCCGCGAAGCGGATCGCCTCGCTCATCTTGGCGAGGGTGCCGGGGCTCGCCACGACGGGTGCCAGCGCGATGTGCGCTGGCTGGATCGTGTGCACGCCGAGCCTCACGAGCAAACCGAGCAGCTCGAGGATGGCCTCGGTGTTCGGCATGAACTTGGGATCCTTGCACCTGTAGAGCATGATGTCCTCGGTCGACAAGAAGATCATACGCTCCTGCTGCCTCGCGAGCTCGCCCTTGTGGTGCGACCCCATGGGCGTGAACACCCGCACGTCGTCGTCAGGGGCGGGGACGTGCCGGCGCTGGCGCATGTTGAGCTTGACCTCCCGCTCGATGGTCGAGAGGGGGATGTCCCGCCGCAGCCGCTTCGTCGGCGAGCAGAACTGGCATGCCCTGCCGCAGCCGCGGGATATCTCCACGTTCCCGTAGATGCTCGCGCGGCGAATGCACGGGATGCGGCCGGCGTCGGCGAGCGGCTCGCCCGTGACGACGGGAGGCGGCTGCTTTCCCTCCAACACGTCGCGCACGAGCCTCGGGAACACCACCTCGCCCTCGCCGAGCACGACCGTGTCGATCCCGAACCGGTCGCGGCAGTACTCGTTGCGCACCTGCCACGCGCCGGCCCCGCCGAGGATCACCTTGGCGCTCGGCGGATGAACGCTCTTGTCGAGCATGAGGGAGCGGAAACGGTACGAGTTATAGGAGTCGGAACCGAAGCCTATTATGGCCGTGAAGGTCTGGTCGCAGTAGGTCACCCCGTTCGTGTTCATCGCGGAGACGCCGACCACCTTGGTGTTCGGCCCGACGAACCGCTTCAAGAAGCGCGGGTGCACGGTCACGATGTCCTCCTCGGCGATGCCGCTCTCCACCAGCGCCGCCTCCATCTTGCGCAGCCCGTAGGGTGCCAGCCGCGCCTGGCCGTCCGGCAGGACCTCTTGCATCCTGTTCTTCATGAACATGTGGAACAGCCCGCCGAACGCGTGCTTGGAAACGGAGAAGAAGAAGAACGGCCAGATCGGATTATTAAAAAAGTCCGTGAAATCGGTGTCTGGTGCCGTGAGGACGATCGGGTAACCGCCGGTTCTCATGTACGATCGCCTCTAGTTACGACGCATCGGGATAAATAGATGGCAGCCAGGATGGGGAGGGCCGGGGACATCCCCCCTCGCGCCACCGCGGGTGGCCGCCGCGGGGGATCAGGGCCGGTAGAGCTTGCTCGGGATCGTCGCCTCGTAGGCGATCCGGTCGAAGGCGAACCCCAGGATCTTGGCCAGCATCTGCGGGTAGGAGATCCCGACCATCGAGGAGAGCTTGACCATGTGGGAATCCCAGCACCACCCGGGGTTTGCGTTCGCGTCAAGGAGCTTCGGTTTCCCTTTCCCATCGAGCCTCCAGTCGAAGCGGCCATAGTCCTTGCACTCCAAGTACTTGAACATCTTCAACGTGCCGTCGACGATGGTCTTCTCGGTCTCCGGGGGCAGGTTGGCGCGTATCGATCTCGTGCTCCAATAGGGCGACTGCGGGTTCCATTTCGCCTCCTCGCCGCAGATGCGGGGCAGGCCCGGCGGGAGCATGGAGTAGTCCTCCTCCGCGATCGGCAGCACGATGAGGCCCGGGCGCCCGGGGTTGCCGAGGATCCCGACGGTCAGGTCCTTTCCCGGCAGGAAGTCCTCGACGAGGATGGGCATGTCCTTGCACAGGCCCCCGCGCAGCTCGGCGACGACCTCCTTGACGGCGCCGATGTCGCAGCAGACTGACTTCCGGGAGATGCCTTGCCCCGCGTCCGTGTTGTTCGGCTTCACGAACACGGGGAACTCCATGTCGATCTCGGGCACGGGGTCGCCAGCGTCGATCAGCACGCCGCTGGCCACGGGCACGCCCAGCTGGCGGGCCACGCCCTTCATGATCGACTTGTCGAGGCGGATGGCCATCGACTGCGGCGACGCCCCCGTGTAGGGGATGCCGAGGATCTCGAGCAGCGCGGCGACGTGGAGCTCCTTGCGCGGGTCGTTGTAATACCCCTCGTCGAGCAAGTTGAAGGCGATGTCCACCTTCCCCTTCAATGCCTTCAAGTCGTCCAGCAAGGTCTTGTGGTCGTCCAAATAAGTGAACTCGTATCCTTCGACCTCGTCGAGCGCCTTCTTGAGCAAGTCGATCGTCTCGAGGTCGTCCTCGTCCCAGACACCACCCGGCGCGACTGGATCGTAGAGGCGCGTGTCACCGAGCAGCACGACCACCTTTTTCGTGCGGCACGTTTCGTCGCCACCGCCGGTCGATGCCTCGTGCGGGCCTTTCGTCCTGGACATGGTTGGGGTCACGGATGCCGGGTTTCGCAACGCATCGGATGCTTGATATCAATTGCATATTTCCCCAATTTAAACTCGCGCGTTACCGGGCAGACAGCCGGCGCCCCGCGAGGGCCGGCGGCCAGGCGGGCCACCGCCGGGCATCCCCCGGCGCGCACGATCTGGTCCGAACAATTCGAGCCAATTCGGTCGAATCCGCCGGTTTCCCGTACCGAGCTCGGAGATCGTTTAAATCCCCGCCCATCCCACCCGGCTTGCCATGCCGCGCACGCCGATCGTCGTGAGGCTGATCAAAAAGACCTTCAAGTCGCGCTTCTCGCTGGCGAGGGCGACCGCAAAACACGAGCTTTTCAAGAGGATCGTCGACCGGATCATGTTCAAGGGCGACGGGATCTATTACCTGCCGCGAGACAAGGCGATCGCCATCGAGCAAAGCGTGGATGCCCGCCCGGAATCGATGGCGGTTCCCTCGCGTGTGGTCGACCATTACATCGACCAGGCGAGCGTGCACGTGGTCATGCACAAGTGCGTCTGCCGCGACGCCGCGCACTGCAAGGACTACCCGGTCGACCTCGGCTGCCTCTTCATGGGCGAGGCCGCGAGCCGCATCAGCCCCGCCCTCGGCCGCAGGGTCACGAAGGAGGAGGCGAGGGAGCACGCCAGGAAGTGCAGGGACGCCGGCCTCGTCCACCTCGTCGGCCGGAACAAGCTCGACACGGTCTGGCTCAACGTCCGGCCCGGGGAGAAGCTGCTCACGGTCTGCAACTGCGACCCTTGCTGCTGCTTGTGGAGGATGCTGCCCGA
>JAFGBX010000372.1 GCA_016932935.1 Promethearchaeota archaeon
AAGCGAGACGGGGGCCGCGGGTTTCCTCTAACGACCCGCCCGGACGAGGTGTCCAACTTTGTCCAACCTCATAGTTTGTTTCATCATTTTTTACCCCGATCATTAACCTCGACAAAATGTTTATAACCGGCCATTGGCATTCATACTTGTTGCATGTTGCCCGGATGAGCTATATTATTCATTTCGGACACGTTTCGCGTGGTAACGCACGCATGACAAGAGCTGATGAATGAAACTTGGCCGGCACGCTGGACCCGGGAAAGCCAACCAACCTATCCTTTCCTGCGTCACCCGTCCCACGGACGATTTGGCCGTAGAGTCACCTGGCTCGGAGCCATCAAACAAAACTCGGGATCATCTCCCTCGTGGATGCACCCGGCGAGAACGCGTGCCCGACGGTAGCATGCAACACTTCTCCACGCAACGAGAAGGACAAGAGAAAGGCAGGAAAGAACCGAGCCGCGTGCGAGCACAGTGCATGGCTCCTGGATGATTGCAGTCATCCGGGGGGATAGGTGCACTGTAGGTAAGGTTCAATCCGGTGATTAAAAGATGGCAACAAAATATTTCAAGCTTTCGGGCAAGCCTGCGGGGGCTTCTATTGCTGTGGGCATCGACGTGCACAAGTATAAACTCGTGGTCTTCATTCTTTGCCGATATGGACGCGAATACAAGTCGCTGGGGGAGCAAGCATTTCCAAACAGCGCAACGGGAAGGTTAGAACTATGTCGCTACTTGCAATCCTTCCAGCTGGATGATATCGTGATGGAGAAAACGGGCAAGTTATCGGATTCTCTCTACAACGCTCTTGTTAATCACGACGGCTGGAAGACCGAATCCCCGCGCATCAGTGTCGTTTCACCAGACACCATCAAGCGGTTCAAGGGTGAAACCCATACAGATCCAAATAGTGCATTCCAGCTCGCCAGGTTCGCTCTATCTGGCCTCATTAATCCCGTGTACATCACGACCATCGAAGGACAACGATTACGGGCCATCACTCGTGAATCAGAGCGATATACCGCGCAGTCCACGGCTATTATCAACGTCATGAAGGACACGCTGGCTGGTCTTGGATATACCCTTCCGGATTTCTCGCTGACCAACACGTGGGGCTTGGCATTCTTGAGACTCCTCATCGGAGATGGCATCAATGGAAACGTGAGAAAAGTATACGAACTCTTGGAAGCAGGCCATGTTAACCTCCACGTGTCTAGCAAGAAGGCATTGCTTGATCGTAAAGCGAGTTACTTGCAATATACATACCTTTCCATCTCGCCATTCGACGCGAGATGCCTGCAGCGCCAGCTCCACGCGTTAGAGATGATCGAGGCATTGAAGGCAGAAAATATGCGGCAAATCGAGGATTTGGTGAATGAAACGCCCTCGATCAAGGAGCGGGTGCAATCAATCGATCGCATCGCCGGTATTAGCACACCTGGGGCTGTAGGTATCGTTGCGGAGGCGGATGTCATTGAACGATTCCATTCTTGGAAGGAATTCGCTTTGTACGCGGGCCGTGCTATCGCACCGGATGAATCTGGCACATATATTGGCAAGCCGCACATGACCAAGCGTTGCAACCACCACCTCAAGCGAATCTTCAGGCAATCGGGAATAACGGCAACCTTCTTGCTGAAAGAGGATAGTGATATCAAGCGGTACGCAACACGCCAGCTTGGCAAGCATTCACGAACCCCTGCTGTTGCATGTGCGAACACCAGTGCCAAGATTGCGAAAATCGTGTATAAGGTGTTACATGACAAGGTGAACTACCAACCACTTCACGATACGATGAAAAAGTTAGGTAAAGGAGAAACTAACGATTATGCCAGCCAGGATCTTGTGACCACCTTTAGATTGAAAGAATCGAGGAAAAGGGCTAGTCGTTTTCGCAAGTTCACGCGAAAGACAGTCGTCGAGCTCCCTCCTGGAAATATGAAAAACAATCTTGCTAAAGTCCTGAAAATACTCGACGAGGCTCTCGATGAAGGGGTAAAAAATGATGTATAATCGTCCGGGATAGCGCAGCTATCCCAACGTTTCATTCACTCACTTCATTTTCGCAAACTTCACGTTCCTCACCAGCCGTGGTGCGTGGCCTGGGTACCCTGATCGTTGCTTGAAACTCCCCAGGATCCGAGGCTAATCGAGAAGGGGCTTGCTGCCGGGGAAATGGAGGTTTGGCGGTACACGTTCAAGTGGTGCTCGTCCAAGACGCACGCCAGGTTGCACGAGCGACCGCCCGGGTGGACATCGTCCCTCGCAGCATGCCCTCCCGGCGGCCCCGCTTGCCCTCCCGGCGCCGCGCCCGGCGAGCTCGATGGCGGTCCGATCGAGGCACCCAGCCAGACTCCCCCAATCCGATCCCTCCCGCATGAGCGGCGCCGTCGGCTGGCATCTCGGATCGATCGGGGTGGTGTCGTGCGAATATTTGCGTTCGAATCCTGATCCGAACCATAAAACGGGTGCCGGGTGGTGAGTTACAGTAATTGCGAGAACAATATTCACTCCCCGATCTTGGCTCGCACGGGTGTCGGCTGAGGCGAAATAAGGGCAAGATAGAGGGATAGTATTTGCGAGAAGCGACTTACTGGACTCCTCGATCGACGGCAACCACGTGAGGGATGCCGTCGCTCTCGGTGATCGCCCTCGAGACCTCCGCCTCCTTGCCGGGGGCCAGGATCACGAGCGACCCGCCGAGGCCCGCACCGGTGAGCTTGCCACCGAGAGCCCCGGCCTTGATCGCGTTGGCCAATATCGTCTCGATCTTCTCCACCGACACCTCGAAGTACTCGTTCAAGTACATCTGGTGCTCCGTGAGCAGCTTGCCGATCGCGGGGTAGTCAAGGGTTTCCTCGTTCAGCAGCATCATGGACTCGACCGTGATGTCGCGGTCGCGGAAGACGGCGACCAGGCGCTTCCGCTCGACCTCGTCGAGTTTCGCGAGGTGCGGCTCGATCTTCTCCCACGGCGTCGCCTCGATGTCGAAGTCGATGTACTCCCGAAGGTTCGCGAGGCCTGCCTTGGTCTCCTTGACCCGCACCGAGTGGACGTTCGACGTGGACTTGTGGATCTTCGTGTCCGCGACCACGAGGCCGGCGACCTTCGCGGCGAGCGGGGTGATCACGGGCGGCGTGGAGCACTTGAGGTGGATGATGCCGCCGATGGCCGAGCTGAGCTGGTCCATCATCCCGCACGGGATGCCCATCACGTCGTGCTCGGCCTCGTAGGCGTACCAGCCGACCTCTTGCGGCGTGAGGGGCAGCCCGCACAGCGTGGCGACCGCCTTCGTGAAGGCCACGAGCAGCGCCGCCGACGAGGACAGCCCGGACTTGATCGGTATCCGGCTCGAGACGTCGCACGTGAAGCCGGGCACCTTGCCCAGGTGCCCGTGCCGCTGGAACGCGGCGATGACCGCCTGGAAGTAGGCGAGGTCGGGATCGGGGTGCGTGAAGTCGTAATCTGGCTTGACCTCCATCTCCAGCACCTTTCCGAGGTCCTTGGCGTTGATCACGACGCGCGTGGACGACCCGGCGACGTCGTGGCACTCGACGGCCGTCCGCATGTTGATCGCCGACGGCACGACCGAGAGGCCGAGGTAGTCCTGGTGCTCGCCGAAGAGGCAGACGCGACCCGGAGCGGTCGCAATGACCTTGTCCTTCATAAACATCATCTGGAATGGCTCGACCCTTCAATTCGGGGCCAGAATGGTGCCGCCCGTTCCCATCCATGAAGGGGCGACGTGACGGGGCTCCCACCTGGAACTGCCGATACCGTGCCGGCGCTCGAGGGGCAACCACGATACGAGAAGGAGGAGGGCGTTATAGGCGCTTCGAAACCGCCCGGCCGCCCTCAGCACCAGTCGTAGTCGTCCCTCACGGGGCACACCGCTTGTGCCATATCCCTGTCCTGCACGAATTCGACGCGGTGATCGTCCCAGAGGGCTGGCGGCACGGCCGACCGGTGCAGGTGCCGGTGGTACACCTTCTTGAGGTTCTCGCACCGCAGGATCTCGGCCGGCAGCTCCTTCACGGCCGTGCGGGACACGTCGAGCACCTGGAGGCTGGCACACCCGCCGATGCCCGCCGGTACCTCTCGGATGCGGGTGCCGCCCAGCTTGAGCTTCTCCAGCGCCACGCACCCGCCGATGGCGTCGGGAAGTGCCTGGAGCATCGTGTTGTGGACGGCCAACTCGCGCAGCCGCTTGCAGTTGCCGATCGCATCGGGCAGCGCCTCCAGTTCGGAGTTCGACGCGTCGAGCACCTCGAGATCCTTCCACCGCCCGATACAGTCTGGCAGCCCCTTTATCTTCGTGTGACTCGCGTCCAGCCGCCGCATCGAGTCGCCGGGGAACAGCCAGCCCGGCAGCTCGGTGATCGGGTTCTTGGAGATGTCGAGCACCTCGAGTGCCACGAGAACGGATTTCTCCGACGCGGGGAACCGCTCCATTCCCACGCCGGCGATGTGCAGCTCCTTCAAGCGCTTGACGTCGAGGATGGCATCGGGAAACTCGGGTATAGTGCCATATATCCGCAAGCAAGCCAATCTCGGCATCCGTGCAAGGCTTCGGGGGAGAAACGATGGAGAGGCGACGCTCAGCGCTAAATCCTCTATCCTTTCAAGGCGCACGATCACCTCAGGGATGGGGTGAAATAATTGAGTACCAGAGGAGGGCTGGACGATATTACTAAGCCCAAGTTCCCGTAGATCTTCCAGGGATGCAAGATGATCAATATAATTATTGAGAATTCCATCGATATTCGCATTTCCGATGATAATCCGCTTCAGACGCGGTAATTCATCAATGAAGGATGGTAACCGTGAGAAAGTACCGCCGATGTGAAGATGGGTAACCCGTGCCTTTGCAATATCGAGATTTTGCTTGCTTCTAAAGGAAAACAGCGTGTTGTCATTTACATCGTGCAATTTGATAGAATAGATGGCCGCATCGAGGTCTATTGTGATTGGCGCCCGATCCATAATGATAATGCGAAAAAAGAGGAATATAAATTTAACGGAAGCCTGGAGCGGCTCAACTCGTCGGGTAGGCGTAGTGCGTGTAGAACTCGTCGAGGAACTTCGTCTTGAGGCGTGCATGCGAGGCCAGCCACTGCCGGTAGGCGTTCATTTTTCCCTCTTGTGTCGTGGCCGCGTCGACCACGTCCTGGAGTCCCTCTATTTCGTTATACTGGCCTTTATTGACCGTGTGGAGGAACCCCGTGGCGGTGGCGGGGTAATCCGGGTCGGGCACCTCTCCCTCCGTCCGAGCGTCGAGGAACACCTCGATGCCCTCGTACAGCACGCCCATCTCGCCCTTGTACGCCCGGCACAGCATCCGCTCGCCCTTGCCGTCGCTCACCTCGAAGTACTCGTACCCGTCGGGGCCTGTCCAGCGCTCGCCGACCTGTTCCAGGCCGTTCGCCCCGAGGAGCATCTCGAGCGACCGCGTGTATCCCGTCTTCATCACCGCTTGCAAGAGGCGCTCCAGGTACAAGAACGTCGTGGCCGTGCCCATCCCGCCCTTCGGCAGGCTGTTGAGCAGGATGTTCGGGAGCCGCTCCGAGGCGAACGCCGTGATGGCGGCATCGCTCGCCTGCCGGTCGAAGCAGTCGGTCGCGAAGATGTCCCCGGCGCCGTCGGGCAGGTGCTCGAACAGGGCCTTCAAGGGCTCCTGCATCGCCGAGAGCACGGCCTTGGCGAGGGTGCCCTTCGCGTGGATGATGAAGCCCTCTTGATCGGCGATGGCCGGGTTCGCGTTCAGGCCGGGATGGGCGTCCCCTGCCCGCATCTTGTTCCCCGCCACCATCAGTCCGAGCAGCGTGCCTTCCAAGGCACCGAGCCGGTCGAGTGCTTCCATCTTGTACCGCAGCGTCGCCGGCGAGAATTCCATGCCGAGGATGGTCTGCACCCCGGTCGCCTCCTCGATCGCCTGGCGCACGCCCTCGACGAGGAGCAAGACCATCGCCTCGCCGAGCACGGGCAAGATCGCTTGCTGGCTCGTGCCCGGCACCGTCGGCACGCTGCCGTCGTTGGCGTGCCAGAGCAGATCCTGCACGAATTTCTTGTTTGCTTCTTGAATCTGGGCGTCCGTGGCGTAGGCGAGACCATTCCTTTGAGCATATCGTTTCACCGCGTTGTTGATGACCGGCTGCAAATACTCGTATTCCGAGCCAGCGGGCAATGGATGGCCGGTCTCCCTTGCCAGGTTCGCTCCATCGAGCCACGTGACCAGGGTTTGCCCGCCCGCCAGGTTCCCAGCTCCCTGGAGGATGCCCAGTGCCTTGAACAGGCGAACACCGAGAAATCCCTCCATCGCTCCCCTTGCTGAATCCACGAGGCTGTCGATTTGCTTGCGGCCATCCTCCCATTGCTTACGTATGCAGTCCAATTCCGCCTTGGTGGGGTCGCGGAACCCTTTGTCGATGTACACCGAGATATCCCGGTCGAGTTTTATGGATCTCTGGAATTTAAGGTCAGATTTCGAAGCCGGAAAGCCTCCTTCCAGCTGCTGCGTTTGCGGCGTGAAGATGGCTGCCTTCCGATCCCTGGCTTGTTCGTGGAGGAATTCCCTCACGTTGGAGGGCTTCATCGCTCTTGGATAGGAATGGTCGACCTTCGCGAAGTAGAGATCCAGCTGCCTGCTGATGTCGCCGAGCGGAGTGGGATTCTTGAAGGTTGCCGACGTGCCGCGCTGGTCGGGACGCAGCGATCGGTAGAAGGCCTGGGCGATCCCCAAGAGGTCTCTTGTAGATCCCGTTGATTGCGAGTACGACAGGGTAACCTGGTGGGGCTTCCCCGCGGGTGTGGTCTGGGGGCCGGGGGCGTGTTCCTCGGGAGCCAACAAACCCGGCCCGGCGAACGTGCCGGCAGGGAAGTTGTCGAAGAGCATGCCATCCGACCTCCGCCAGTCCACGTTGTAGATATCCGGGGCGACTACCAACGTGGGTTTCCCCGTGTCCGGATTGAGATGCACGCGGCCGACACGGCTAAAGACGTTGAATGAATGGGAACCCGCCACGCCAACTTGCTGGAACCCGAACTCGACAAAGATATCACTTCCCGAGTGGGGCTTTAACACGATGGTCTTCACTGGGGTTCCATCACCAGCAGGGGTAAACGTATTAGCCTGGAATACTCGCCGGGTGTAACCAAAAGTCCTATACTGGTCCGACAGCGCCGGATTAAGCAGGTGCTCATCGAACTGGTTTAACGCTGAACTCAGATCCGCGTCGCTCGGGAATACCATGCTGAGGTCTATCCGGACGCCGTCGGCCGCGAAGGCATCCCCGGGGAAGTTCTGTATGCCGATGATGCCGGCCAAGAGCATGGCCATCGTGCGTGTGAGCTCGGTGTACTGGTATTCGACAGAGCTACGAGTATAGGCTTTAAAGTCGATGCCCGTGAACCCGACCACCTTCACGGTGCTACCGATCCGGCGGTACTTGATCCGGATCTCGTCACCGTGCGTGATGCTGGGATCACGCTTGGCCGGGTCGCCGAGACCGAGGGCTTCCATGGCCCAGTTCGGCACGACGGTCTCGAACTCGTGATATGTTCGACCGGTGGCGAGGTCTATCCCGGTACCGAGATCCTTGGTGCCCGGCTTGCTCGCCTCGAGCACCTCAAGGACGGCGCCCTTCATCTTGTCGGTCGGTGCCTGGCTCTGCACCATTTTATAGACCGCGTCGAGTGACAGCAAAGCGGGGTTCATGGCCATGGACCGCGTGAAGAGCTGCTTGGAGGCGATCTCGTCCTCGAAGTATCGCTGCAGCAGTCCTCGGAACTCGTTCTCCTTTATGCCGGGGTCGAGTTGCATGCGGATTTCCTTCAAGTCCTTGATGTACGCGTCCCCAATGACGGGCTGCACCCAGAGAGCATAGGTGTCGAAGCGTTTCGACATGAGAGACGAGCCCGAGAACACCATCTTGCCGAAAGTCCTTGACGTTTCATCCATATCTTTCTTCCACTGCATCGGGCTCATGACGTCGAACCGGTAGTTACCGCCGCCCCTGTCGATGAGGTTGATGCCCATGCGCCATAATAACACGCGCAAGCTCATGCAAGGCTTGCCGTCGGTACCGAGCCGCCCGTCGTCCCTGATGTCGGCGAGGCTTGTGATGCGATACATCCCGTTAATTTCGACCGTCCCGCCGTGCCTTGTTAACTTGGCTTCCAGCTGATCAGTCAAGATGTAACCGTCCAGTTTAACCGTGTCGATGGTGAACGTGCCGTCGGTAGCGAACGTGATGATCCTATCCCTCCGCAGCTGGTTCACGACGTCCCTTATCTGTCCTAGCGGGATCCGGTAGTATTTTCGCATCTCAGCGAGTTTCTCGACCGCCTGATCCGCCTTGGCAGCCATGGCGGAATCCATGGTCGTGGCTGGTCCGAAAAGTGTTTCTTTAATGAAATGCTCCTCGAACTCTTCGTTATACGCCGCTTCCACCTCGTGCTCGAAGCCGGACACGGGAGTCCCCTCGGTCGTGTGGTGGATGGATGGAAAACCAGCGGCACCCAGGTTCTGGTTAGGGTTCGTAGTCGGCAGTAAGGTCTGACCAGGGTACAGCGTGCCCTTATATATGCCGGGGCCACCGATGATGGGTGCCACGAGCGGGTCGACGATCTTGAGGTTGGCCACGTTCGGATTGGTCAGGAAAGCCCAGAGGTCGATGCTCTCCAGGTCATCCAGGGTGATATGCTCGGTGCTGTCCTTGAATAGAACCACGAGCTTGATGGTCTTACCTTGCGGGAGGATCGGATTACCGTCGGCGTCCGTCGCATCGTTCTGCAGGTAGTCCCGCAGTTCCACCATCAGGCCCTCGTGCTGGAGCGTTCCGGTCTCTTGCAACTTGAGCTTAAAGAAGTCCGCGACTGCGCCAATGGCGGCAATGTTATCATCAAATTCGAGAACGTTTCCGATACTGGAGACGAGGGCATTCAGCGTCGAGGCCTTCCACGCGCGGCTGGCCTGCATTCGCCACGCGAGCGCGCTCAAGTGGCCTTTGTCGTAGTTGCGCATGAATTCCCGCCGCAGCTCATCGACCTTGTGCTTCGTCTCGACCTCGTACTTGTACTGGGTTATCTGGGCTTCAAGCTTGGCCTTTTGCTTCGCAAGCCGTTCGTTTATTGCCACGTCCGTATCGAACTCGGCGAACAGCTCTGGATGCGACCGCGTCATGGTCTGTAAGGCGCGCTCGCGCTGCCACTGCTGGACTTCGCCCATGACCGCATCGATACCGATCTTGCGGCTCTTGCCGTTGATGTTGATGCTGAAACTGACGTCTCCAATCTTGTCGCCGCCGAACTCGCCGAGCTGGTCGATCACACCGCGGATGAGGTTATCGAGGAGCTGCAGCCCCCAGTTGTACTGGGTAACACGGCGCCCCTCCTCGGTCACGACGACCGTGTTCCAATAGTCTTGCTCCGCGCCGATGACATCCTGGACGATCCAGTCGTAAACGAGTTCGGGGATCCACGTGGCTATCTGCTCGGTGATGAGCTCCTCGATCAAGCATTGGACGATCGCGCCGAGGTTGGCGCCCTTCGTGGCGATGACCGAGATAACGATCTGGGCGATCATGACGGTCCAGTCCAGGATCTGCATGCCGGGGTCGTAGTCCGAGACCTCCTTGAACCCGGTCTCGTAGGCGCTGGACAAGCACAGGACGTGGTAGTCGGCGACGTAGCCAGCGGGGACGGGGAGCGGCATGTCGGCCCGCGCGTAGTCCCACTCGGGCAGGCGCCACGGGCTGTCGAGGTTGAACCCGTGGCCTGGCTCGCTGGGGAAGTGGCCGTGCGCCTCCCGCATGAAACCAGGGAGGCCGGCGTGGAGCATGTTGGGGATGTCCTCGGGATAGCCGGCCATGCCGATGTAGCCGATGAGGCCGCGCTCGTCCACGTAGGGGATGACCGTGTAGGCCGTGCCCTCCCACGCGGCGAACGTGCCGGCGACGATGCCGACCTCGCGGTTCCGGAACCAGCCATGGCTCGCGTGTCGCAAGTACTGGGGCGTGACGCCAGTGGCCGTGATCACGTCGTCCGCGTCGAAGGCCTCTGCGAACGTGAAGATGCCGAACCAGGGGAACGTCTCGAGCCAGCCGCTCTGCCGTGCGTGGACCTGCGTGTAGATCCCGAGGTCCTCGTAGATGTCCTTGAGGCCCTCCCACGTGGGCGTGGCCTGCTCCCACCAGTACGTGACGTCCCTGCCGGCCACGTCCCACATCTCGAAGGCCATCCGCGGGATGGCGAGCACCGTGTAGGTCGGGACGCCGAGCACGCCGCCGCCCCAGACCTGCGTGAGCAGGTGCGGGTACGGCGTCTTGCCCTCGGCCGGGTAGTCAATACGCATCCACTCCCACGTCTCCGGGGGCGTGCCATGGAAGGCGTTGTTGATCGCGTCATGGACGAACGTGGATGCCATGGCCCACACGAGGCTGAGGGCCAGTGCCGCGCCACCCGAGTAGACGCTGGCGACCATGATGAGGATCGTGACGACCGTGTCGATGACCAGGTTGATGAGCCACGCGGGGTCGCGCCACGTGCTGTCCAGGTAGGCGTCCCACGCGTCGTCGTAGGCCAGGCCGCGGATGTAGGCGAAGTCGACCGCGTTGGACAGCCAGTAGGTCGCGTAGAACCGGTCGCCGAAGGGCGCGTCCTCCGTGTAGAGGCTCCAGTGCGTGTCGAACCGGCCGTTCATGTTGTAGTCCACGAAGAAGCCGATGGCTTGCGGCTCCCAGATGGGCTCGCCATTGGCGTCGCGGGCCACGACGGGAACATCGTCACCGTCGAGGATGATGTCGTCCGTTCTTGAGAAGGAAGGTGGGGAGAGGGGAAGGAATGCTCCTCAGCGACGCGTCGGGCCATCTCCACAGCGACGCGTCGGGCCATGTCCAGCCTCCCGGGCCGAGGGACGCACCGCCCCGGCTCGCGCACCGCCCGCGGGATGCCTAGGGGTCATGCCGCCGGGGCTCCCGGATGCCGCCTCGGGCGGGCGCGCGCCCTGGCGATGGCGGCGAGCCCGGCGGCCGTGCCCGCCGCGATGGCCGCGACGGCGCCCGCGACTGCCCACGGGTCGGTTCCCGGCGGCCCCGGCGGCCGGTCGACCACGGCCACGAGCACGCTCGCCCGCCCCACGTCGCCGTCCGCGTCGGTCACGACCAGCGAGACGTTGTACGTGCCCGCTGCGGTGAACGCGTGCGTGGCGTTCTGCACGGCGCCCGTCGGCCCGCCCGCGCCGAACGTCCAGAGGAACGACGCTGGCCCGTTCCCCGCCGTGCCCGTGTGGTCGAACCGCACGGCCGTGCCCGTGTAGACCGTCGTGCTGCTCGCCACGAACGACGCGTCCGGCGCCACGTCCTGCTCGACCGACACGAGCACCGACGCCACCGCCGTGCTGTTGTCCACGTCCGTGACCGTCAGCGTCACGTTGTACGTCCCGCCCGCCGCGAACGCGTGCACGGGGCTCGCCGTGCCGGTCGCGTTCGTCCCGTCGCCGAAGTCCCATGCCATCGTGCCCGGCCCGTCGCCCCACGTGCCGCCCGCGGTGAACAGGATGCCGTCGCCAGACAGCAGTGTGCCCGACGCGTTCGTGGCGATCGCGGGGGCGGGCACCCTCCCGTCCGGCCGCAGCGCCATGACGAACAGGTCGGCGGAGGTGTCTGGGTGCTGGCCGGTCACGTACACGCCCATGCCATCAGTGGCAATGCCCTCGGCGTTGTCGTTCCAACCCCCTTCCCACGTGTAGTTCCAGAGATGCACCCCGCTCGTCGACCACTTGGTGACGTACCCCTCCATTCCACGGGGATCCGGGTGTGCGATGTACCCGCACAGATAGATCGCATCGCCGACGACGCACAAGTCGCGGATCCAAGTCGATGCGCTCGCCGTCCACCACCGCTTCCACTCGACCGTGCCGTTCAGCCCCGCCTTGAGCAGCACCGCGCCCGATTGCGTGTAGTTCCTCCCGGCCACGTAGATAGATTGACCGATCCGCTGCATCTCGGCCGCGTCGAGCACGCCGAGCGAGACGTTCGTGATGGCGTCGCCCGTCGTCGCGTTCCACGTCAAGAGATAGGTCGTCCTGTTCTCGCTGCTGGACCGCGTCTGCAGCCCGACGACCGTCTCGCCGACGACCTCGACGTCGCGCACGTCGGCACCGAAGTTCGGCACGGCGACGTACGTCTTGTTCCAGACGAGCGTCCCGTCCAGCGTGAACTTCTTGAGGTACCCCTCGTCCTCCGAATAGAAGTAGCCGCTCTCCCTGCCGCCGCCCGCGTAGATGTACCCGCCCGCCACGTCGATGTCGGACAGGCGGTCGTAGCTCGACACGTTCAGCGACGTGATGGCGCCCGACGCGTTCACCTTGGCCAGCGCCGTGCCCGTCCCGCTGACGTACACGTCGCCGCCCCCGCCGCACCACGCCTCCCTGCCTTTCTCTTCCCCATCGAGCGGGGCCGCAC
>JAFGBX010000373.1 GCA_016932935.1 Promethearchaeota archaeon
GTGTTCGCCGACTACCACGGCCTCCACCCGCAAGGAGGGATCGAGCTCCCGACCGTGTGCCAGGCGCTGTGCATCTCGAACGTCATGGTGCAGAAGGCGACGGTCGAAGGATTCATCGCCAGGGACAAGGAGAAGATCTACCAGGCGATTTTGCTCGACCCGAACACGGCGAGCGCGTGTTCTCCAGAGGAGATTCGGTCGATGGTCGACGAGCTGTTCGCTGCCGAGGCGAAATGGCTGCCCGGTTTCTGAACCGATACCGTACGTGAAGCGCGGCTAGAACTTAGCCATCATGACAGTTGGAGGGAGAACCGAGTGAAGCTGGAAACCGACACGATGACCGCCACGGAGCGGTTCCTCGCCACGATCCGCCACGAGGAGCCCGACCGCGTCCCGTGCTACGTCATGGGCATCCCGCCCTACTCGCGCTGCTACAAGGAATTCGTTGAAAAAGAAAGGAAGGGCGAGCTAGAGGCGTTCTTCGACGACGACGACAACATCATGATCACGCCGATGGGCGATTACACGACGAAGTACTTCTTCGGCGCCGATGTGGAGATGACCGGCATCGGTGTCCAGGGGAAGGGACGGGCCACGCACGTCGTGAAAGACGACGGGACGGTCGACCCGGATCCCGAGGCGTTTTCCCGGCTGCCTGCGGGCAGCGAGGGCCGATACACGAACGGGGAGACGATCCACGGCGTCAAGATCCTCGAAGGCGGTGACCGGTACACGTGGTACCTCGACGGGGCCTTGAAGAAGAAGGAGGACGCCGTGGAATTTTACGACGAGCACGGGTGGCTCGGGAGCCTGCCCGTGTCGAAGGCGAACGTCGACGCGTACGCGGCCTTCAACACGCAGTTCGGCGACCGCATGTACCTCGTCCCGCAGATCGGGGGCGTCCAGCTCTACGAGTCCATGTGGGTCATCATGGGGCAGGCCCGCTTCGCTTACTACTGCCGCAACGACCCCGCGTACATCCAGCGCCTCGTCGACGACCGGAAGGAGGCCCAACTGAACATCCTCGACGAGATCGCCCGGTACAAGCCCGTCGCCGTGTTCGGCGGCGACGATATGGGGCAGAAGGGACGTCCGCTCATGTCGCCCGACACGTTCCGTAAGTTCTTCAAGCGCCCCTACACCGAGATCTTCAAGAAGGTTCACGACATGGGTGCCATCGCGTTCAACCACAGCTGCGGCAACATCACCGAGCTGCTCCATGATTACATCGAGGCAGGCCTCGACGGCTGGCAGTCGCTGGAGCCAGCGTCGCTCATCGACCACGCGGCGCTCAAGAGGAAGTACGGCGACAAGTTCCTATTCGTCGGCGGGCTGGACAGCAGGGAGATATCGTTCGGCACCCCGGAGAGCATCCGGAGGCACGTGCGGGCACAAGTGCTGGCCATGGGAAGGGGCGGGGGATACATCGCGGGCCCGACGCACGACTTCCTCACGGAGACGCCGCTGGGCAACTGCATCGAGGCGCGCGACGCGATCCAGCGGGAAGGTAAGTACCCCTTGTAGGATCCGCCCCGGATCTCGTCTCATCCATTCTTCCTCCTTCCTTGCGAGCGTATGTTTAGAAATAAGAAGAGGAAGGTAGAAAAGAACGATGAGCAGCGCCGGAATGGCGTTCATATCGGGATGTCGGCCTGGCACTTCGTGCACTTGAACGTCCGGCCGGCGTATTCCGTGACGTACTCGGTCGTGAGCGTGAAGCTGGTGCCGCACGCGGGGCACGTGACGGCCTTGCCTTCAGGCGCTGGGGTGTGGGCTGGGGCCTTGGCCGTTCCCTGCCCTGGAACCTTCCTCTTCACCTTTCTCGTCCCCGCCATCTTCTTTCGACGCCTGACTGCGATCACGGCGACCACGGCGATGGCTGCGCCCGTAATCACGAGGGTGACGATCAACGCGTCGAGCAACGGGTTGGTGACGTTGATGTTGACCGCATCCCTCGACGTGTGGCGCCCGTCCGAAGCGAAGATCTCGTACGTGTGTCCGCCTTGCTCCAAGCCGTCGATGTTAATGGACACGGTCGCACTCGGCCCCGTCCAGGTCGTGTTGCTCTGCAGCACGCCGTCCTTGTAGATAGCATACCAACCCGTCGTCATGTTGTAGTCGGTGACGACCCAGGATAACGTGTTCCCCGTCGTGTCGACCTGGTAAGTGATGTCTGGCGGTTGGGATATTCGGGGGGGCAGGTCGTCCACGATGGTGAGGATGGTCGTGAACGAGGTGCTGTTCCCCAACCCGTCGGCCGCCGTTAGCGTGAAGTTGTAGGTGCCCAGGCCCATGCCGGTCGTGTTGTACTGCAAGTTCTGGCCGCTAGTCCAGGGGGCGGTGCCTAGTAAGGTTCCGTTCCTCCGCAGCTGGCAAGTCGCGGCCGCGGGGTTCACGCTTGGATCCGTAATCGTCCACGTGAGGTTATCCCCGTGTCCAATGCCGCGCTCGAAGGTGACCGACGCTAGCCCTTGTATCGCTGGCGGCACGTTGGCGGTGGTTCTCACGAAGACAGTGTCATTCGCCGTGGCATTAATCCCATCAAAAACGACGATCGTGAAGTTGTAGGTCTGCCTTTCCTGGAGCACGGGGAGGGAGAACGACAGTGACGCGGGCGACGTCCACATCCCCGCCCCCACGAGAGAGCCGTTCTGGTAGACCCCGTAGATAGCGTTCCCGACATCCGGGTCGGTCGCCGTCCACGTGATCGACCGGCCGCTCAAGCCCGGCGGTATCACGAGGTCTGGCGGGGAGTTGAGAGCAGGCACGGCGTTGCCCGAGGACATGTCGATAAACGAGAAACTGTCGAACAACCATGTCGATCCGTTCGTCACATCGGCAGATTCTATTGAGATCCGGTCTACCGCGAAGGGTAAAATGGTCGACGTGACGAGCAGCACATTATCCACGAAGAGGGTCACGAGGAAACTCTGGCTGAAGATTGCCCTGACCGTGTAGGTCGTGTCCTCCGCGAGGGGATAGGTCGTGTTCATGATCGTGATGGGGATGAAGAGCCAGCCGTCCACGCCGATGATCCAGCTGTTGCTGGTGATGTTTTGTTGCATATTGATCCCGAAGAGCGTCGCGTTCGTGCCATCCCGCACTCGCACGAGATGTTGCATGACCTGGCTGCCGACCGCCGAGCTCTTGACCCGCACATTAAATTCAATGATTCCGGCCGTGACGTTAGTCGGCAAGACCCGCCACGCCGATGCGTTGTCGGTCGCGGAGCCGTCCACCAGTTGGAGCGAATTTCCGCTGTCGATCACCTCGCTCGAGACCTGGACGGTCGTTCCCCCGGTCGCGTTGTCGTGGCACGCCCACCCCGGCGGGTATCCCCCTGGCGTCCCGCTGTCGAACGTCTCCACGAATATCGTCGAGGCCGCCGGCAGGATGTTGGCCGCGGGTGGCGTGGACGGCTTTTCTTCATCAATGAGAATATTCCCGTTACCGATGATAAAGAAGCAATGACCGAGCAACAATGTAATGGCCACGAGGAGTACTTCGCGTTTGATCTTTCTTCCAATCCGCATCCGGGCAACCCCCTTGTCTCTATTCCTTATAGGAGAATGGCTAATAAATATCGAGGTTCGCCTCTCCCCGCTTGGACATCGTCGCCGGACGACATTAAAGGCCGGCCTGCGACCCTTCCAGGCACGGGAGAGGGAATGGGGGCACTCACGGGGGCCGATGCCAGCGGATTTTGTTAGTGACGCCTATTGCAACGAAGAACAAGATCAAGCATGCGAACCAGCAGCAGCCCATGAGGATCAGGCCCTCGTCGTTGCTGAAGAAGTCGAACGCCTCCAGGTAGCTGCCGTAGAACCAGATGTCGAGCTTGTTGATCACGCGCGTCGGGCAGGTACCGCGTTCGTACTGCTGGGCCTCGGCGACGAAGTCTCGCAGCGCGGCGAGGAACTGCGGGTTGCCGTGCCGCAGGTAGCACGACGAGCACGGCGAATCCCCGCTCGTGCAGTACCGGTCGGGGCCTATGCAGATGGGGTCTTCCACCTCTCCATCCGACCCGGGTGGTAGGGGGTCGCCCGGTATCCAGAGGCCTTCGTTTGGCGTGGCATTCGCCCACTCGTTCGGGCAGATCACGTGGCCGCCGTACCGGTAGATGCAGTTGAGCATTTCCTTGTACGCCCAAAAGCCATGTAACTTCCACAAGTTCCATTCGAAAAGACCAAAGCTGGGAATGGTGTCCCCCGACCCGTCGTTCAAGGCGAGTTGGCCGAGGGATTGCCAGTCGCGCGGGGAGATCCAGTCGTACCGGGTCACGCCCACCTTACAA
>JAFGBX010000374.1 GCA_016932935.1 Promethearchaeota archaeon
ATCCTGCTCACGCGCGGCTGCCGGCACTATTACTCGGACGAACTCGGCTGCACCATGTGCGGCTACAACAACGACAGCGCGGGCAGCGACGTCCCGCCCGAGGCCATCGTCGCCCAGTTCGAGGCGGCGCTCGCCAAGCATGATGCCGAGCTAGGATCCGCCAGCGACGTCGTCATCAAGATCTTCAACTCGGGAAGTTTTTTCGACGAGCGGGAGATCCCGGCAGATGCACAAGAGGCGATCCTCAAGCGGGCCGCGGCGATCCCGCAGGTGAGGGAGATCGCCGTGGAGTCGCGCCCGGAGTTCGTCGACGCGGCGGCGGCTCGGCGCTTCGAGGCCTGCTTGAGGCCGGGCCAGCCGGGCGAGGTCGGCATCGGGCTGGAGACCTGGAACGACGTCGTCAGGCAGGAATTCATCAACAAGGGGTTCACCCTCGAAGCCTTCTTGCAGGCCCACGACGTGCTGCAGTCGGCCGGCATCGGCACGAAGGCCTACGTCCTCCTCAAGCCGCCGTTCCTCGACGAACGCGCGGCGTTCGACGACGCCGTATCGACGATCGAACACTTGATGGCCCTTGGCGTCTCGACCGTCTCGATAAACCCCGTGGCCGTCCACGCGCACACGGTCGTGGAGCGGCTGTGGGAGCGTGGCGCGTACCGTCCCCCGTGGCTGCGAACCGTCCGCCTGGTGCTCCAGCGCGCGTTCACCTCGCGCGTCCGCGACGAGCGGGCGCTGGTCATCTGCGACCCCGTCGGGGGAGGGAAGCCGCGCGGCGCCCACGACTGCAAGGATCCGGAATGCAACCGGCGCTCGCTGGACGCGATCAAGGCCGCCATCGAGGCCCAGGCCGTGGTGCCAGGCCTCGACCCCTTGACGCTCCACGGCGGGGGGTGCTGCCCGTGCGCCCTGGAGTGGCTCGACGAGATGCGGCTCTAGCGGCAGCGCGCGACGGTTAACGTTATTACGCCCGGGGGGGAACTAGTACCGTGCGGTATTCCCACACCCCGTGACCAAAATAGGTGCATGCGAGATGGTGAAGAAGGACGGAACGCTCGTGATCTTGAGCTTCAGCGAGCTCGAGTCGCTCAAGAAGCAGATGAAGGGCCAGAAGGGAACCCTCGGCGGCATCGAGACCAACCACAAGAACTTGATGCGGGGGCTCGCAGCGAGGGGGCACACGATCATCGAGAACCGCCCCGTGCCCGCCGGCGTGGTGCCCGACATCATTATCTGCCCAACGTTCGGCCCGTCCGCGTTGGTCAACATCTGGCAGAAGAAGAGGAGGTACGGCTGCGCCTGCGTGCAGCACGCTCACACGACGCCAGACGACATGAAGGGCGGGTTCCTCCCGGACAGCCTCGAGCCGCTGGTGCGCGTCTACCTCCGCCAACTGTACCGGTTCAGCGACATACTGATCACACCGTCGAACTTCTCCAAGCAGACGCTCGCCCGGCTGGGCATCCCCACGGGTGTGAAGATCATCCCCGTGTCCAACGGGGTCGACCTCACGAAGTTCCGGTACAGCGACGAGCGGCGGGCGAGGTTCCGCGAGTTCCTGCGGGGGAAGTTCGGCATCGACCCCGCCAGGCCGGTCGTCGTGTGCGTCGGCGTGATCTGGGCGCGCAAGGGCCTGGACGTGTACCACGCGGTCGCCAAGGCCCTGCCGCAGTACCACTTCATCTGGGTGGGCAACTACATAACGGCCAAGGCGCTCGTCGACCAGTACAACGACCTGCCGAACCTCACGTTCACGGGCTTCGTCGACGACGTCGTAGACGCGTACTGCGGCTCCGACGTGCTCTTCTTCCCGTCCCGCGCGGAGAACCAGGGCATCCCCTTGCTCGAGGCGGCGGCGTGCAAGCTCCCGATCCTGTGCCGCGACCTCCCGACCTACGACTGGCTAGAGCACGGCTTGCACTGCATCAAGGAGACGACCACCGAATCGTTCAAGGCCTCGCTCGTGCGGCTGGTCGAGGACAAGGGGCTGCGGGAGACGCTGGTCTCGAACGCGCTCGAGAACGTGCAGCAGCACGACCTAGAGCGGGTGCTCGACACGGTCGAGGCCATCTACCGGCGCGCGATACGCCTCAGGAAGATCGTGCTCGAGAAGTATGCGAAAAAGAAGCGCGGGGAAGGGGCAAAGCTCGCTTAACGAAAAAAGAAACGGGGCTCGAGTACGCGATCGAGCTCGTTCGGGCGCCTAGAGTTATGAGAACCAATGAGATGCGCCGGGATTGCGGGATGTACAACATCTCGGCATCCATGAAAGTCCTTTGCCATGCACATGGGCGGGTCAAACGAGGATCCTTGTTAGAAAATCGGGCCATTCGCATTCGTACTATGGAACCCCTCGACCTCCCGTGTGGGAATCGGGCGACAAATTCCAACCGGCGAGAACGGTGCACGATCTCGGCCCGCGTCGGACGGACATGGCCTTGTTACATGGATATTATGTTTATAAAGGCGGGACAAAGGTTAAAGGAACCGTTAACCGAATATGGAACATTTATATGTCGATGAGGACTCTCTTTCGTTACTATTTCGACGGAATTAAGGGATTTGCATCTCGATTAATACCGCCAATGACTGCCCATCATTACGCTAGGTGTTCACTTCGTCGTCATCCATCCACAACCCAATCGGCAAGCCTCTACGCCTCGGGAAGCCGCTCCAGCGGACCAACGCGAACCACTTGCTCTTCCGGGTAGGCGCGGACGTCCCGTTGAAGTCGCTCGGCGCCCGCGTCGTGGACAGTTCGATGACGAGGAACGTGGGTGCCGTCTACGACATTTTCGGGCCCGTCGAAAACCCCTTCCTCTCCGTCAAGTTACACGCTCCGGAGGACGCGGGAACCACCACAGACACGGATTATCTTACCGCGAGCTATTTCGTGCTCCTCGAGCAGAGGCGGCCGGGGGGCAAGAACGCGCACGATGCAAGCAAGTTCACCAGGAAGTCCACCAGATCCACTAGGTTCACCAGGGCCGCCAAACCTAAACGGGGCTAACTGCATGGTCGTGAATCCAAGGGAAATCAACATCGAACGCGATGTTGAGGGAGAACAGGAGAAATGCATCACTTGCGGGACAGAGATCTTCTTCGTGGACGATTACCGTGGCGAGAAGGTGTGCGCCGCGTGCGGGACGGTGATGAAAGCCAAGATCATCGACCCGGGCCCGGAATGGCGGGCGTTCGACGCCGACCAGAAGAAGAAACGCACGAGGGTCGGCGCGCCACTCACGTACACGATCCACGACAAGGGCCTCAGCACGATCATCGACTTCCGCGACCGGGACGTGTTCGGCAGGAAGATATCGCCGCGCATCAAGGCGCAGGTGTACCGGCTCCGGAAGTGGCAGCGCCGCATCCGCGTGTCGGACGCCATGGAGCGCAACCTCACCTTCGCGCTGAGCGAGCTCGACCGCATGGCGTCGGCACTGTCGCTGCCCAAGAACTTGCGGGAGACCGCGTCGAAGATCTACCGGAGTGCCGTGAAAAACCACCTCATCCGCGGCCGCAGCATCGAGGGGGTCGCTGCCGCCAGCATCTACGCTTCTTGTCGCCTCTGCAAGATACCC
>JAFGBX010000044.1 GCA_016932935.1 Promethearchaeota archaeon
CTTGCCTCGCCGGTTTCACCGGCTTTGCTGCCTTCACCGCCTTCGCAACGCTCGCGGGTGCGATGTACGGCACTGCATCGCCGGCAGCGGGGGGGGCATCCGCCGATCCGATATCGAGGGCGACTTGCTTGGGTTCTTTCTTCTTGCGCTCTTGCACGGTTTCATCCCCCGCGCCGGCGGCCGGGGCGTCCGGCCTGTCCCTTTTCTTGCCCATGTGCTCGCCTCGCTCACGCTGCCGTTCCCTTGTCCTCGTCCTTGAGCATGTCCTCCATCGACTTGTCGCCTGGCGCGACCTCCATTTCCTCCATCTTGATGGAGAACACGTCGGTGATGGAGTCCTTCATCGACACGCCGTAGATCTTGTCCGCGTTGACGATGTTCTCCTCGCGGTGGCTGATGACGATGAATTGGGAAGAGGTGGCGAACTCCTTGATGACCATGGAGACCCGGTGCACGTTTGGCCCGTCCAGTGCCGCGTCGATCTCGTCCATGACGTAGAAGGGAGAGGGCTGGAAGTGCTCGACGGCGAAGATGAACGACAGCGCCACGAGCGTCTTCTCGCCGCCCGACAAGGACTCGATGCTCGTGATCTTCTTGCCGCGCGGGCGCGCCTCGATCACGATCCCGCCCTCGAACGGCTTCGCGGGGTTCTCCAGGATCATCTTGGAGATGCCGCCGGGCGAAAGCTTCGTGAACACCTCGCTGAAGTGCAGGTTGATCTCGTTGAACGCCCGCATGAACTGCCGGGTCTTCTCGAGCTCGATCCGCTCGATGTTCTCAAGGATCGCCTTCCTCTCCCGCTGTAAGGACTGGCGGCGCAGGTCGATGTCGTCGAACCGGTTCTTGACCGCGTCGTACTGCTCGATGCTCTTGAGGTTGACCGGCTCGAGCGCCTTCTTCTCCTCGCCGGCCTGGGCGATGTCAGCCTTGATGCCCGTGTCGGTCCAGCCCTCCAGGACCTCGGGCAGCGCGCCGAACTGCTTGGATTGCTCGAAGAACTCCTCGATACGGACGGTGATCTCGTTCTTGCGGTTCTCGAAGTTGGAGAGCTTGTTGGTGTTGGTGCCGAGCGTCGTGTTGAGCTTGGAGAGCTCGTCTTGCAGCTCCTTCTGCCGCTCCCAGACCGACTGCTTCTTCGCGTTGAGGCTTGATATCTCCGCGACAACGTCGCTCTTCTTCTCCTCGATGCCCTTTATCGAGTTCCCGAGTTCGGCGATCTTCTTGTCACCGTCCTTGAGCTGGACGTTGATCTTGTCCATCTCGCCGTCGATCTCGCCGATCTCCTTCTCCCGCTGGATCATGGCTGAGAGCGCGGCCTGGCGCCTCTGCCCGTTCTGCTGCTCCTTGTTCTCCTCGTCCAGCCGGGTCCGCAGGTCCTTCTGCTCCTGGAGCACGTCGTCCTTCTGGCGCTTCAGGTTCTGGATGTCCTTCTCCTTCTCGACCTTGCTCGCTTCGATCTTCTTTATCTCCTCGTCGAGAACCTTGATCTTCTCGTCGTTGTTCTTGATCGTCGCGTTGGAAGTGGTAATTTCCGCCTCGTGCTCGTCGATGTCCTTGATGAGCTTCTGGACGGTCTGCAAGCCGCGGATCTTGTCCTGCACCCCCTGCAGCGTCTTGGTCTTCTCCTCGATCTCGCCGTTCAGCCGGTTCTGTATCTCCCAGAACTCGTCCTTCTGCTTGTTTTTCTCGTCGATCTGGGCCTGGAAGCCCGCCTTCTCCTTGGCGAGCGCTTCGATCTTCTGCTGGTGGTCGGCAATGGTCTTGTTCTTGTCCTCGATGCTCTTCGCCAGTTCCTCGATCTGCTGGTCGGTACTCTTGATCTTCGACTCGACGTTCTTGAACTCGAGCGTGGCCTGCTTCAGGTCACCCTCGGACTTGGTCTTGTTCACCGAGACCGTGCTGATATCGTCGAGCATGGATGACTTCTTCTTGTCGAGCTCGTGCAGTGCGTTGATCTGCTCCGTGTTGCGCGTCATGGCCAGCCTGCGCAGCGACGTGTGCACCTGTCCCATGATGTCCATGAGGTCCTGGATGAACGAATTGAAGTTCGCGGAGTTTTCCTTGACCAACTTGTCCATGTTCTTCTGCACCTCGTCCTTGAGGATTTTCATGGACTCGTCGTAGTTATCAAGGAACATGTCAAGGTTCGCGAACGCGTGTTTGAGGTCCTCGGCCTTTCCCTCGGACTGCAAGGACTTCAAGGTCTCTATCAGCGACACGATGTCCTTGACGTAGAGGTTAAAGTCATTCATCGAGTCCTCGACGGTGTCCGCGCCGCTGGCCTGGATGTCCGCGCTGAGCTCGCTCACGCCGGTCTTGTAGTTCTCGGTGAGCATCTCCAGGTTGGTCACGACGCCGACGATCTCCTGTTCGGCACCCTCGTACTCCTTCTGCGAGTTTTCGATGCTCTTCTCTATCTCCTCGCGCTCCTTCTTGATGTCGGCGAGTAGCCGGTTCTTGGTATCGAGCAATTCCTTCGTCTTCTCGAGCTCCTTCGTGATCCGCTGGATCTCCTCGTTGAACTTGACTTTATTGACCTCGAAGGTCTTGACGTCGCGCTTGAGCGAGTTGGCTTGCTTGTCGAAGTATTCCTGCTCCGACTTGGCGACCTGGATCTTTGACTTGCTGTCGTTGATCTGCTGATCGTACTTCCCCACTTGCGAGCGGAGCTGGTCGATCTCAGATTCGAAGTTCTTCTGCTTCTGGGTCTCCTTCTTGATCTCGAGCTTGATCTTGTCGATGGCACCCTGGAGCTCCTTGGCCTCGCCATCCGCCGCGGCCATCGCCGCGTCGATGTCCTCGTTCTTGTCCTTGAGGAGTTTCGACAGTTCCTTCTCGAGGTTCGCCTTCTTCGACTCGAGCTTCACGAGGCGATCCCTCGTGAGCTTGAGCTCGGTCTCCAGCGATGACTTCTGGGACGACGACGTGTTGAGGCGCTTGTTGAACGCGTTCAGCTCCTGCTGGAAGATTGTGATGTCGGACTCGAGCTTGGTGACCTGGTTCTCCTTGTCCTGGATGTCCGTCTTGGTCTTCGAGATCTGGATGTTGAGGGCCTCGATCTCCTCCTGGATCTTTGCGAGCATGGAGTCGTAGGTCTCGCCCTTCTCGAGCTTTTCTTGCTTCTCGACCAGCGCTTGCTTGCGCTCATGCATCTTGTCGAGGTTCTCGTTCAAGAAGTTGAGCTCGGTCTTCTTCGAGGAGAGCTCCGACCGCAAGTTCGAGACCTGGACCTCGAGGTCGTTCCTGGTGGTCTCGAGGCCCTCGATCTTGTGCGTGAGGTCGGTCATCACGGCGTTCTCCTTGTCGATGTCGTTCTGCGTGCCGGTGATGTCCTCCGTGACCTCCTCGATCTTTTTCTTCGTCTCGCTGATGAAGATGCCGACTTGCTCCTCCTCGTCCCGCAGCTTCTTGATGCCGAGGGCGATCAGGCGCGCGTTGAGTTCCTTGACCTTGTTGTCGAGCTCTATCCATCGCAGTGCGTCGTTCTTCTCCTTCTCCACTGCCTTGAGCTGGCGGGCGACCTCCTGGAAGATCGCCTCGAACTTGACGAGATCCTGGTCGGCCTTCTCGAGCTCCTTCAGCGCCGCGTTCTTCTCGTCGTCGAACTTCTGCAACCCGACGAGCTCCTCGATGAAGATGCGCCTGTCCTCCGGGCTCATGTGCGTCAGCTCGACGATCTTGCCCTGCAAGATGAAGTTGAACCCGTCGGGATCGACGTTCGCTAGGGCCAGCTTGAGCAGGATCTCCTCCCGGGTGCAGCGCGTGCCGTTGAGGCGGTACGTGCCCTTCCCCTTGTCGTTCACCTCGCGAGAGATCATGAGATCCTGACCCGTGAACCCCGGGAACAGGTTCTGGGAGTTGTCGAAGATGACGGTCACCTCCGCCGAGCTCGCCGGCTTCTTGGTCTTGGTGCCGACGAAGATCAGGTCCTTCAGGTTCTCGGCGCGCATGGTCTTCTTGCTCAACCGCCCGAGCGAGAAGCACAGGCCGTCGATGATGTTGCTCTTGCCCGACCCGTTCGGCCCGATGATGGCCGTGAACCCCTTGTCGAGCTTGACCGAGACGACCTGGTCGCCGAAGCTCTTGAAGCCCTTGAAGATGATCTCCTTGATGTATGTCGATCCCATGGTTCTCGCTGGAGTTGTGATCGGTTATGGTTTGAACGTGTGGTGCACGGGGCGTCGCGGGTCAGAAGATCTTCGCGCACTCCTCCATGACGAGCTTCCCGACCCGGGCGAACTCGGCCCACCACTCCTGCGACCGGTTCGACACGAGGATCAGGTCGAGGAAGTTCGTGTTGATGCAGTATATCTCGTCCTTCCGGGACTTGACCTTCTCCTTCCATATCTCCGAAAGGATCGTCGCGGCCGGGATCTTCTTCTCGGTCGCCTTCTGGATGTCGCCGCCCTCCTTCTGCACCTTGGTGACGTGCTGGAACTGCAGCTCCTCGGCCTTGTACTTCAAGTCCCTGCAGGAGATGACCACCTCGAATGGGGCATCCTTGCCGAACTTGCAGTTCCGGCGCCACGGGCACGGCTGGCACCACTCACCGAACGAGACGGTGAATTCGGAGAGTCCGGAAAGGCTGTAGGCGAGCTTGGGCGTTTATCGTTCACCATTATCGCGCGAAGGTCGACGGCCTCGGCATTTTTCCACGGGGATCCCGGGTAACCCACGGCGACATCCCGCTATTTAATAATGACATCTCGCCCGGCGATATTAAGCCTTTGATTCCGCCTTCTTGGTGCCATCCCCGCGGTCGAAACGCTCGAGGGCAATTGAACCGCCCGACGGTGACCTCTTGCCCCTCGGGCGGCCGGGGGCGCCGTCGGACGGCCTCCCCGCGTCACCTGGTGCCGAACGCCGCCTTGAAATCGCCGGTGATCGCGTCGGACAGCCTGTGGATGGCGACCGGGTTCAGGTCGTCCGACACGATGATGAGGCGCCTGTCCCGGCCGGTGAACGGCTCGAGAGACCGGAAGTCCACGCGCGTCCGCTGCCTCGTCGAGATGATCACGTGGTCGACCTTGTCGTCGGCCTTGATGGACTCGAACTGGGCGACGACCGACGAGAAGAAGCCGGGCAGCGGGTGCAGCAAGGGGAAGGCGAAGTCGGCCGTCGACGCGAGGGCTAGGACGGCGTTGCGGGCGTCGGAGATGAAGCAGAGCGTTCGCTTGCAGTCCCGCAGGTTCTTGTCCAGGATCTCCTTGGTCTGCCTTGCCTCCCCCGACGCGGCACCGAGCACGGCGTAGAACGCGTCGTAGAGCAGGTGCAAGAAGCCGGGTGCAATACTCGTGAAGTGCAATGGAACCGCCTGCAGGCCCGCCCACGCCTTGACCGCTGCCCGCGTCCCGTCTAGCTCGTGCTCGCCCAGCAGGTCGATCTTGTGGCAGAACAAGACGAGCTCGACCTCCACCCCGTTCTTCCTCGTGACGGCCCGTATCGCGTCCACGTCGACCTGGATGTCGGGGCGCTCGGCCTCCCACCGAGTGCAATCAATGGCGTACACGACGACGAACGCTTGTTCGAGTATCATCATGAACTTGGCCTCGTCATCGAGCACGCGCGCCATGTTCTGCCCGGGGTAGTCAAAGATGCTCACCGTCGTGTCGAGCCAGGGGACGGCGACCGTGGAGAGACCCACCGTCGGTGGTAGGGGCTTGTCGATGAGCACCGCGGGATTGGCCCCCTCGAAGAAGACCTTCTCGATGGTCGTCTTGCCGGCCGCCGGGCGGCCGAGCAGCACGATTTTCTTCTTGTCCACCTTCAATGCACCAGCAGCGGGCGGGAACGCGGGGAACCCCTCGGGCAACCCCGTTCCGCGCTTCCGCCATATCCCATAATGCCCCGGCGTTATCTATAATCTGCCTTCGCGCGAGGGGAAGCAGTAACGGGAAGTGGCCGCGCCCCCGCAAAAAGGTATTTAAAGGGATTTTTCCATAAGTCTAACGGAGCATTTTTCCACACTAAAGAAAAGACACGCAAGGCGAATCATGTCGTCAAGCACAAAATCAGCATGTCTTGTTTGTTCCTTGCCGATGGAGCTTTGCGTGAATCTATTCTGTTATTTCTCGTTTCTAACGAAAAAAACAAAATAGGCGAATCATGTCGTCAACCAAAAAATCGGTTTGTCCAGTATGTTCGCTTCCTATTGAGCTCTGCGTGTGCAAAGCGGTGAGCCAGGAGGAAAGCAAGATCAGGGTCAAGACCGACAAGAGGAAGTGGGGAAGGCTCGTCACGCTCCTGGAGTTCACCGGCCTGGCGAACGTCAACCTCAACGACGTCGCCCGCAAGCTCAAGACCAAGGCAGCGTGCGGGGGGACGGTCGACGGGAACGTCATCGAGCTGCAGGGCGACCACACGTTCAACGTGCGGAACTGGCTCAAGGAGATGGGTTTCGAGGACGGCAACATCCAGGTCACGAGAACCGTCCACACGGGCACCAGGCGCTAGCCATCCCCATCTTTTCCGCCTATCATCTATCCTTTTTTTGCGTTTCCCCGCGTGCCCGAGAACGCGTCGGGCTCCAAGCCCGAGTGGGGGCAAAAACAAAACGGCCTAGGGCGGCCGTGCCGCCTATTTCCTCTTGCAGAGCGTGATCTCGATGCTGCTCACGTTGCTCTCCTTGCCGTCCGGGCCGGCGAGCCTCTCCGTGCCGATGACGATGCCCTTCACCTCGACGTTGTGCATGAACCGGTTCTTCAGCACCTCGGCGACATCGACTGCGTGGCTGATGGCCCTACCCCTCGCCTTGATCACGCATTCCTTGCCCTCGTTCAGCATCACCATCGCCGCGAGCACGTAGTTGTTCGTGGGCCGCCGCCCGATGTACACGGACGTGTCATCCTTGCCAGGCATGATTGTCACTCCACTTCTTCCAAGCGAACGCGGGCAATGCAGGGTGGATCCCGCAATGTTGGCGAGTTCTCGCGGTGCCGGCGCGTGACGAGGGACGCTCGATTCCTCGCCTACTCCTCCTACGCGAGTGTGCCTAAAAAGGCTTGTCCCTGGCATTGTGCAAGGCGACGGAAAAAAGGTGGGAAGGAATAGCCGGATATTACGAGCGCTAGGTGACGTATTTGAATTCCGTCGCCTCGCCACCCTCCGGTGAATAGACCGTGACCGTGATCTTGTCCCCCGAGACCAGCGCCGGCCCAGGCCAGGAGAAGTCCGTATTACCATCTGCAGACTCAAGGGGGATCGTATCACCAAGAGCGACCGTGTCGTTCCAGTTAAACGGGCGGATCCAGTACTCGAGGCCGAGTGCCACGAGCTTGATTATGCCAATGGTCATGTTGACGTGAACACCCTCGGTGCCTGAATTGATGAAGTCGATCTTCAAGACGCCACCACCACTCGCCGAGAGGTCGGTGATGCTTACATCCAATACCGTCAACGGGTTCTTGGCCACCTGCACGACCCTACTGTCGTTCACCGCCGCCGTCCCGACCCGCAAGAACGCGTCGTCCGTGGCGTTGAAGTACTCGTTGCCCACGGCCGTGTAGTTGTACTTGATGACGACCGCATCTTGCACGCCGATCGTGAGGTTGTTCTTGCCAAGGTAGACGTTGGCGTTGTTTAGGCTTAACTGCACGCTCGAGTTGATCCAGAGCGACGTGAGCGCCGTCGGCAAGCTTCCCACGTTCTTCACGGCGACGTACACGGTCTCGTTCGTCAAGGCGTACGTGAACTGGTTCTGCGGCAGGATCTTGATCCGCTCGCCGTTGGTGATGGTCTTAATCTTGGCACTGTCCGCGGCGACCACCTGGCCCCTGATGTCGATGGCGTGCACGGCGACTTGCTGGATCGCGTCGAGCGCCAGCGCGCCGCGGTCGATCCGGATCGTCCGGGTCTCGCCGGGCTCGAAGGGGTAGGACAGGCCGTTCTCGATGACCCACCCGCTGTAGGTGCTCCCGTTGACTCGCACTTCGCTCAACCAGAGCTTCTTGCTCCCCGTGTTCCTGACCTGGACGCGGATCGTGCCGTTGGTCCACGCGGCGCTCGACGCCGCGTCCATGGGCAAGAACGACCGGTACCGGGTCATCTCCGGCCGCGAGAAGTCCACCAGCGAGTGGTTCTTGATGAAGGCGTTGTCGTGGAGGAGGTCGGACTCGGGCAGCGTGATGAAGTCACGCGTGAACGTCAGCGCGCCTTGATCCTTTGAGAACGTCACGGTGAACAGGTCGCTCGCGCCCTCGACGACCGTCGCGTTGACGCGGGCAACGTCCCCGACCGAGAATGACTGGTTTTCCGCCGCCACGCTGAACCGCCGGACCTCGCCCGTGGGTATCACGAACGTCTCGTTGACGGCCGTGATGTTCCCGCGCGTGTATTCAACGTCGTTCACGGCTACCGTGTCGAGGGCGACAGACTCCGTCCCGGTGTTCTTAACGTCGAACTCGACCTTGTTCGGGAGCTGCCCCGAGGAGGTCGTCCGGTTCACCTCGATGGCGATATCCGGCCGCTCGAGCACGGGGCTCGAGGTCGTCTTGGTCACCGAGGTGGTGCCGTCGACGCCGTTGACCGATGCCTCGAAGGCAATGTCTTGCTGCGTGCCCAGGGAGAAGGTCACGGGGTAGGGATCGCCCACCGTCGATGTGAACCAGTACCGCTTCGTCTCGTTCGGTAGTACCTCGGGGGTGCCCTCGTAGGGGAACATGTCGAAGTTGGCGAAGGCCGTCGCCCTCGTGAGGTTGATCGGGTGGATGCCCGTGTTCTTGATGAGCACGTTCCCGCCGTCCTCGTAGATCGTCGTGTTGAGGATCTCGAAGTCGGACTCGATGGCCGTGTAGTCGACCTTGAAGACCTTGACCGTGCTGTTCGACGAGAAGAACGCCTTCCGGAAGACCTTGAAGTCGAAGTACCCCGGCTCGTTGAACATCTCCTCCCACGGGTTGAGCTGGTGCGGGTTCAGGTCGGTCTTGGGCTGGCTCGCGTTGAAGACGTCGTACCTGCGCGGCGGGTATTGGTTGGGGTTGTTGGGGTCGCCGTTGATCTCGCGTGCGGCCCAGTACTGGAGCTGGGTCGTTGCCTGGCCGGTCTGGCGCGGCTCCTCGTAGAACATCATACGGACCAGCTGCGACTTGAACCACCTCTCCTCGTACTGCCCGCTCGACTCGTTGATGTAGTCCGCGTAGTTGAACACCTGATACTGGCCGGTTCCCGGCTCGTTGTACTTGTACCAGAACTGCTCCTGGTTCAGGCCCGAGTACGACTTGTAGGTGTTCGAATAGTCGTTGCAGATCTTGACCATCCACGGCCACTTGCCCTCGTCGCCACCGAGCCCGGACACGAGGTGCCCGTAGTAGACGAGCACGTACTCGGCGTTGAGCTTCTTGAATATCCTGGCCGATTCAAGCTCGTCGTTCATCATCATGCCCATGCCCACGAGGCCGATCCGAGTCGAGTTGATCGTGGCGTTGTCGTTCACCGAGGTCACGTTCCCGAGTATCGTCGACCAGTACCCGTAGTCCCACCACGAGACGACGACCGTGCTGCTGCGGAGGTTCGTCTGCATCCACGTGAGCGCCTCCTCCCAGTCGTGGAACTGGCCGCCCACGACGAGCTCCGTGTACGGCAGCTGGTTCTTCGCGACGTCGGACGCCTGGGCGACTTGCGCGATGCCGAGCACGCCGACGAAGATGAACACCGCGTACGCCACGCCGGGATCGAGGCCTTGCCTGGCCTCGCGCCTGCGCACTCGGACGGACTGCATGGAGCGCCGCTGGGAGACGATCGAGCCGAACGACTTGAGGATCTGGCTGATGCCGTAGGCGCCCATGATGGCCGCGACCGGCGCGAAGAGCATTATAACGCGCGTCATAGAACCCGTGAAGTAGTACAGGGTGAGCGTGACGATGATCCAGGTGATGTCGGAGTCGCTGCCGCGCTTGTACGCGAAGTAGATGCCGGGCACGATGAAGAGCAGCGGTACGAAGGTGTTGTAATAGTAGGTCGCCCAGGGCGACGGCATATGCTCGCCCACCGAGGCCACGAGCGACACCTGCTCGCGAAAAATGGGGTTGAGTAACGTCATCAGGCGCGCTGAGAGGCTGAGCAAGGGGACGAAGAAGGACAAGATGTAGACACCGATCGCCCCTATGGCCACGAGTGGGAGCAACATCTTTTTTAGCCATACCCAGAACCCCCTATACCACTCGGGGTCGTTCGCCTTCTTCCGATAAAAGAATTCTATGAAAGGCAAGGCGAAAAGCACGAAAATCGGGATGAGAAATTCGGAACCTGTGAAGAATGCATATATCGCCTGGCGCCGCAAGAACGACCGGATGACGAAACCGATGGCGGTGACAGTCGAGTACCCGATGAGCAGCCGCGTGCTGTACTTCTTGGCCAGGATCAGGATGAGGGTGCAGAGGGGCATCAGCAGCGCCGCGTAAGTGAAGCCACCCCACGAGATGCCGAGGTAACCGAAGGCTAAGCCGCCTAGCACGCCGTCGATGACAGACCCCTTCTTGACCGACCTGGTGAAGAAGAGTAGGGTGAGCATCGTCGCCAGCACCCCGACGGTCTCGTTGTCGAAGAAGCCCACGACCGTGCGCTGCATGTACCCGGGTGAAAAGGCGAGGAAGAACGCGGCGAGCAGGCCCGTCCTCTTGTCGAGGACCTCCTTCCCAAGGAAGTATACGACGATGCAAGTCAGCCCGGCCATGAACGCGGGCATGTAGAAGCAGACCTCGTACAGCGTGACGGGGAAGCCGAGGCCGCTGAGGATCTGGTAGAAGAACACGGCTGTCGCTGGTAAACCAACGTACATGTTGTAGAACGGGTTGCCCTCGGGGTACCAGGACTGGTAGTCGATCCACTTCGCCAGCTCCCAGGGGCCGTTCTCGAGGAGGTACTGCGCCGTCTTGTACTGCGCCCACGGGTCGAACTCCTTGATCAGGTACACGCCGTTGAAGGCCGGGCTTAGCCGTATGAAGATGGCACAGATGAAGATGAGGATGAGTGAAATCGCCAGGAGGAAGTTCGCGGGGACGATCCGCATCGATGCTCGTGCCCTCTCCCCCCCTTCCTGGAAGAACTTCTTGATCTTTGCTGTGAGACTCGGCATTTATGATCTCCTTGTCCACGAACGAGATTAACCGGTTCGGCCATTGCTGCAGCGATATGCCGTTTGCTTGACGGAAAAATGATTCGTTGGAATTAAAGCCGTTTGGAACATTCCTTGTGCACGTCCCGTGAAGCTCCGCGGGGGGGTTCAGCGCTGGAACCGAGCGAGGAGGATGACGGCCACGAGCAGCATGGCGATGCCGGGAACGAACAGCCAGACGAACGCGATGCCCTGGCCAAACAAGTAGATCCCGGCGACGATCGGGAGGACGTTGGTTATCGACTGGGAGGCGGGGATCACGTGGATGGCCGGGGCCCTCTTGAACGCCCGTTGCGAGAAGATGATGCCGAACAGCGTCCCCAGCACGACGCCGGCAAGCCCCACGGCACCCAACAGCCATCCCATCGCCTCGCTGCCGGGGTTGGATGCGGCGCCGAACCCGACGGTCACGAGCTGCCCGGAGATCGACACGACCGCGTACGACGTGCCGACGAGCACGGCCGGGCCCTGCACCGACCACGGCCTGGGCAGCCTCGCGAGTAACCAGCCCAGCACGGCGAGGCCCGCGATGGCCGCGGAGAACGCGGTGGCCCTCAGCAATGCATCCCCTTGAATGAGGGCCGACACCGAGACGTCGCCTGAGACGCCAGCCAAGCTCACGAGGAACAAGGCAGCGATCACGAGTGAAACGCCCGCCCATTCGATCCTGGAGAGCCGCTCCTTCAAGGCAAGGACGGCGCCGGCGACGAACACCAGCAGCCCCGCGTTCGCCAGCGGCTGGGCCAGCGTGATGCCGACCAGGTCGATGCCGATGAAGAAGAACGGGGCGAAGATCAGCGTCTGCATGAGGATGCCGAGGATCCAGAACGGGCGCCGCAAGAAGGGGGCGATGTCCGAGCCGTCCACCATCCCGCTCCTGTTAACCTCCCGCTTCTGCAGGAGGAGGCCGGCGCTGTTTATCGCCGTGCCCGTCAGGACGCAAGCGATGCCGAGGGCGAAGTCGAGGCTTGCCATGGACGTCATCCAGCCACGTGGAGATAGTTGGAGAATCGAGAAGCGTTCGCGGTCAGGCTCATTCGGACTTCAACGCTATCCGGAGGCGCGCGAACAGCTCTGGGAGGAGCGCTGCGACCTCGGTGTCGAGGGCCTCGATCGACGGGAAGGCGCCCACGCGGCCGAGGAGGAACAAGTACGTCTTCGGATCGCTGCGGTTCTCCACGAAGACCGCCGCGAAGTTCTCCGCCTCGAACTTCAACCGGCCCGCCTTCACCGCGGGAAAGCGGTTCACGGTGACCTGGAACGACTGCATGTAGGTCGAACAGAACTGCGCGATGTCCTTGTCCTTTGGCTCGGCATAATAGTCGGCTATCGTGAGCATGTGGCGGTCGTACACCACGGCCGCCACCGCGTTCACCTGCTCCGCGAAGTCTTGCATTGACTTCTGCACGAGCAGGTCGCGCGGGTACAGATCCTGGAAGATCGCGGAGAAGGTCGACGTGATCGTGTAGGTGTCGTAGATCGTCGTGTTCTCGAAATCCAGCGGGAAGCGGTTGTCGACGGTCTCGATGATCCGCTCCTGCAGCATCTCGATGTTCTTGGCCCCTTGCAGGTCCCCGTTCAAGACGTTCTCGGCCTTGTGGAAGAACACGTAGAGCTTCGGGGAGATGCGGAGCTCGATGAACTGCGCGACGAGATCCTTCATGAAGTCGAGCGTTTCCGAGAAGCGGGAGATGTCCTGGATGTCCACGACGTAGATGCACACGTCCGTCTTGTCGAAGAACTTGTCGGCTTGCTTCAAGTACTTGATCAAGTACTTCTTCTGCCCACCAAGGTCGTGGATCATTATCACGTAGTCGAGGAACTTGAACTCCTTCCGCTCGACGAACGTGGTCGGCTTGATGCTGGCCTTGATGAGCCGCTCGGCCTCGAGCGTGGCGACGATCGACGTCTTCCCGCTGTTATCGAGGCCCGTGAAGATGATCTTCTTTTCCGCTTCCGGCGTGGAAACCGCCATGGCAATCACCCTTCAGATCAACATCTCCCGACGGCCATAAAAAATCGATCGTCACGAACACGCGCCGGGACGCTTACTTCGTGGATGGCACCACCCTTCGCCTGGTGAGGCTGGCCCCGTACCTCTCGACGACCGAGGCCAGCGCGTCGCCCGCGCACCCGCCACCCGCGTCCGTCCGGGCGGGTAGCCTGGACGCCAAGAAGTCCACCGCGGCTTGCCTCGCGCCGGGGTGCGTCGCCTGGTATTCCTTCCAGTTGCAGGCCATCTCCGCGTTGTATTCCTTGTGCAGCGCCTTGGCCTGGTCGATTTCCCCTTGGGTGACCGTGCCCGCGCTCGGGCAGGAAGCAGAGGGCGCCAACGTGAACGACGCCCCGTCGTGGCCGGTGACGGCGACCGGGAACATGCGGCACACGCGGGCCCGGTATTCGTACGCGGTGCAGGAATGATCCGCCGCCAGGAGCGGGCAGGGGCCGCGGATCTCGACCGCGAAGCCGTAGTCGACGGCCGCGGCGGCGATGGCGGGGAAGCGGGTGGCTAGCTCGCGGTACTCTTGCGGCGTCATGGGAACGTCGACGCAGCACTTGCCGCACCTCTTGCAGTCCATGCCAGGCAACCGTCCAGGCACGCGCTCTCGGCGCGGGCCACGGGTAGCTGGCGCGGGCTCCTAAAAAACGTGCTGCTTTCGCCCGTTATCGCCCGCTCGCTTGTCGTGCCTCGACAAGCCTTAGTTTGGAAGGACTTGGCCTTGATGTCCAAGCTCGTCCAGTCTTGAAATAACGGTCAATCGCGGTCGAGGAGGCGGCGGTAGAAGGCGGCGAGCTCCGCTGGCGGCATCGGCGGGCCGGACTCCAGGTGCACGTGACGGCCGTCCACCTTCCCGATGGACAGGCACGTGTCGATCCACGACATGGCCGTCCTCGAGTTCGCCAGGAACCGCCCCTCGTCCACCTC
>JAFGBX010000375.1 GCA_016932935.1 Promethearchaeota archaeon
AGGAGCAAGCGAAAGCCCTAGAGAAGGAGCGGTCGGTCACCAAGGAGGTCTGGGACTTCGGGGAAAAGATCCGCAGCTGGTATAAGCAAGCCGGCCCAAAGCTAGCCGACGTGTTACTGGCCCAGATAAACACCGGTGCATCCAGGATCTTCCGCACGCTCTGCGGCGACACGACCGCCGACTTGAAGTGGACGAACGACTTCGAGGTGCAGGTGTCTACCCCCAATGACAAGTCCGTGCGGTCGTTCAGGCAGCTCTCCGGGGGCGAGCAGATGATGGCGGCCATCGCCGTTCGGCTCGCGTTGCTCCAGCGACTGTCGAACATCCGGATAGCGTTCTTCGACGAGCCTACGGGCAACCTGGACGTGCACAAGAAGCGGAACCTGGCAAACGTGCTCGAAAACGTGCGTGGCTTCAGCCAGCTCTTCGTCATCTCCCACGACAGCACGTTCGAAGGCATGGCAAACCAGGTCATCAAGCTTGCAAAGGATACCGACGGCCGGACGCGGGTGGTATGACCTAGCCGTACAGAGTCAGGTGGTTCGCAATGCCGTTGGATTACAACGAGATCGTCAAACAACTTGCAAAGCACTTGCCGAGCTTCCAGAGCTTCGCCAAGAAACAAGAAGCGGAGTTCGACTTGCTGAAGAGCGCGGTTCCTGGCGTGTTCTCGCAAGACTTCGCCTCGATGGATGCGAAGCTCTCCGCAATGGGTGTCGAGACCGGCGCCCGGCCGACGGTGGAGTACCAGCCGGGGCTGCTCAAACCATTCCCGCGCGACTTCACCAGCTTGAAGGAATGCGTCGACTATGCGAGGCAGGTCCTGCTGGGAGTGTCGTTCACTTGCACTGACGGTTCGCAGATATACACTTCTCCGGACTACTCGATTCCCGTCGCGGTCGTGCAAGTCGTGCACTATCGCAACGACCACAGCGTCGACCGGGCCTACGAGAAGCGGTCACACGTGGAGATCCTCCCCCCGGACAAGCTCGAGACGGGCCAGCCTGGCTCCGGGCGGGTCGAATTCGGGAACGAGCCAGTGAACGCCCGGCGGGCCGAACTCGAGCTCGAGGTGCTGTGCCAAGAGATGATCAAGGCCGGGAAGGGCCCGAACCGGCCCAAGCACGCAATGTTCATGACCGACGGGTCGCTCATCGTATCCTTCACCCAGGAACTCGCGCCGAGCATGCAAAAGATCTACGTGTCTGCAATATACAAGGCACTCGACACGAGCAAGCTGGTCGGTTTCCCGTTCATCGGCTTCGTGGACTCCTCCGCGGCAAAGGACGTCGTGAGGATGATCTCGCTGCTCAACGGCAAAGGTATGCCGGAGATCAAGTACATCTCCGACGCGGCCATCCTCGAGTATTACTTCACGCGGGTACAAGGGAAGACCCTCAAGCCCGGCGACCGGACCAGCGCCTTCATCTGCGACCGCGCGGACACCGTGTACAAGACCTCTTACAAGGCGACAGGCCGGCTTGTCGGGTTCTTCTACATCAAGTTGAGCAGCGAAAACATGGCACGCGTCGAGTTCCCGGCATGGTGCTTGGATCGACCGGGGCTCGTCGATAAGATGGCGGAGGTCGTCCTCGCGGAGTCGTTCGCTGGCGCCGGGTACCCGCACTCGGTCGACCAAGCGCACCACGCGTGCGTGATCCAGAACGACGATCGCGAGAAGTTCTACCGGTTGTTCCAGCACTTCGCCCGGGAGAACCACTTGTCCTTCAAGATCAAGAACAAGGCGCGATCGAAGCGCCGGCGGTTCTAGCCATCCCCCGTAGGGAGCCATGGGGGGCTCGCTCACGCCCCCCGTCTGATTGTCTGAGTGGGCAGCACGGTGCGAGCGCCGAACCTCACGCGTGTATTCCGCGGGGGATACCACGCAATAAGGTTATTAATCAGATACAGCAGATAATTAACATATCGTCGTATTGAGAGAATCACCAGGGTTCCCACCGGCCATTCGATGCGTGATTTCGTGGCATGACCGTCGAAGTCAAATCCATCAAGGTCATCTGCCCCACTTGCAGGAAGGAGAAGGGCATCGAGATCCCGGTTTTCCTCGTGAACGAGGCGGCCGACGGCGTCTTGAAGGTCCAGATCCCGCAAGGGGCCTGCTGCCCGGAGCACTCGTTTATGGCGTTCGTGGACAAGAAGTTCGTCGTGCGGGGGTACCAGAACGCCGACATAGAGTTCAAGTTGGGTGGGCAGAAGGAAAGGGTCGTCGCCGACAAGAAGGACGAGGGGCTGAAGGACTTCTCGGTGACCGACATGGTGAACACGATAGGGCCGGACATCTGCGCGGTCATCTTGCGCGGCGTCCTGGTCGGGATCCCCGTCCTCTTCCTCGACACGTTCGACCTCTACGAGCGCGTCGCCAAGACGGTCATGCTCCTCCGCGACATGGAGTCCGACGACCTGGTGATAACCGGGGAGAAGATCACGAGGGACGACTTGAAGGACAAGAAGGTCCGCCGCAACAACGCGCTCATCGTCGTCCCGCTGTACAAGGCGATCATGCGCTCGCCCTTCCAGGAGGGGCTGAACACGCGCTTCGAGAGCGACCTGCTCAACGAGGCGACGCAGCTCCCCGATCGAACCTCCCAGATCGTCTTCCTGCGGAAGGAAATGGTCAAGATATCCAAGATCATTGACGAATTCATCAAGTTCTTGAAGGGCACGGACAAGCTCTACGAGGAGGACATCCCTGCCTACACGCGCGAGAAGTTCAACTACAAGCTAGACCACAAGAACATCGACGTGATCAAGCAGATCATCGAGTTCAAGCACGACAAGAAGCTCGCCCAGAAGATCATCAGCAAGTCGCTGGACAAAATCCGGACAGATCTCTGGTGAAGCGATCCCTTTTTTTCCGCGGCGCTCGTGTTCTCTCAATGTATTGTCGCGTGCCATCGCGCGGTGTGACGCCTCTTGATGCCCGAATTCCAGCTGGTCAAATCGCGGGAGTATCCCGAGTCCATTAGGCAAGTCGCGTGGTCGGGGGACGACAAGCAAGCCTTGCTCTCCGTCGTCGTCGAAGGCGGCAGGGAGATCCACATCCTCGCTCCCGACGGCGAGCAAAAGCACGTGCTCTCCGGCCACGCGGAGCCAGTCGTTGGGCACGACTGGGTGAATCCGGAGACGGTCGCCAGCGTCTCGGCCGAGGGGGAGGTGCGCACGTGGACGATCCGGGGATCGAGGGTCGACTGCACGCGCATCAAGGACAAGTACCCGAGCCCTCGTGGGATACTGGCGATCCCGTCCGCCCGGAAGGCCGATGCGCGCTTCCTCGTGTGGTACCAGGATGCCCGGGTCTCGGTGTTCGAGGCCGGGAAGCCCGCGATGGCCTCGAAGGCCTTGCCTGGAAAGGTGCTCTTGGCATGTGCTCTGGAGGGCGCGATCCTCGCCCTGCACGAGGACGGGGGAACCGTGGCGATGGGGTCATATGACTTGAGCCTCGCAGTAAAACAGTCGAAGCCGGTTGCCCTCGATGACGTGCCCGTGCAAGCCACGGGTTGCAAGGTGGGTGCGGACGCCTGCGGATGTATCGTCCTCGTGAAGGGGGGCAAGATCGTCTCGTGCACGACCAAGGACGGCAAGGTTCACGTCCTGGAGAAGCGGGAGGAGATTTCGGCCCTCCACGTCGAAATGGAAACCCGGACGATGTTTTTGGGCACCAAATCCGGCATGGTGCACGCGGTCGCGTTCCGGCCGGACCTTTCCTTCATCGACACGATAGCCAGCTTCGAGGCACACGAGTTCAAGGTCACGGCGCTCTCCTTGAACAAGACGGGCCTCCTCCTCGCGGTCGGCGGCCTGGACGGCGTCTTGAGGATCGTTCGGATCGCCGAGAGATGCACGCAAAAGCTCAAGCAACCCGAGGCGAAGCCCGACGTGGATTGGAAGGGACGGGAGCGGGCCGAGGGGAAACTCCGCCAGGCCGACGAGGCCATCGGCAAGGGGGACGTGTCGCGTGCAGCCGAACTCATTGATGCGGTCAAGCAAGCCGCGATCCCCGGCCTCGAGCAGCGGGTCGGCCAGGCGGAATCGCGCCTCCGCGCGAAAGCGGGGGAGCAGGAGCAGGCCCAGGCTACCCGGCAGAGGCTGATCGAGTTCCTCGACCACGCTGCCGAGGAGCGCGGCGAGATCCTGCTCGTCGAGGTCGGCAAGGCGCTGTCCATGCCGATGGCGGACGTCAAGCGGTGGATCAAGGATCTGGACGCTGAGATGGAATGGGAATACGTCGAACAGCAAGAATGCCTCATACTCTTCGACCGGACGATGTCCATCACCCGTAAGACCGATATAGAACGGCAAATGTCGATGGAAAACGACGAGCGCTATCGTCGCAAGGGGGAAAGGCGCCAGCTGGGCCGGGGCCGGTTTGTTGAACGCCAGGATCGCCACCCGGCACAACCGCGCAAGCCGGCCATGCAGCGAGGCCGCTCTTGGTACCAGGAACCATCCCCCGTCGACCGGATTGGCGAATCTGATGTTCCTGTCCTTAGGCAAGTAGCAGCCGGGATCTCTGGAAAGATACAGGCGTCGATACTCGGGCAAGACCTGAAACCGATCAAGACCGTCTCGCTGCCGGATCTCATCTCGGCCATGGAGGCGCTGTCGCAGCCTGCCCGTGCCATCGTCACCGATGGCATCATCTCGCCGAGACTTGCGGCGATCGCAGAAAAGGCGGGCGTGAGGTACATCGTCGGCCAGCGCCTCCATCCGAATCTCGACAAGGCGGCGGCCAAGGTCGTCTGTATCGAGCTCCACGAGCTCGAATGTACGTCGGTTCCTCCACCGGCAGCAGGTGGCACGCAACAATCGCACGACGCGGAAAGGACGTCGCGCAAGGATCTCGAAGGAAAACTGCTCTCGGTCATATCCACGATGAAATGGCAGTCCGTCGATGAAATCCTCGCGAGCGCTGGCATCAAGGACGTCTTCGAGCGGAACCTCGCGGCGATCAAGCTGAAACAACTTTCCACGTCGGGCACACTCGTGAGCGAGGTTGTTAATAAGATCCTTTACTTCAAACAACCACAGCAATAGGCTCCAAGACACCCCGTGCGTGGTGACGAACCGATGTCTGAAGAGGTTCCCTATAAAAAGGGCGCGAATCGAAAGAGGGATGCAGAAGCGTTCGAGAGCGGGCGCAAGTTCCACGTCGGCATCGGGATCATCACGCTCTTCGCCAGTATGGCCATGCTCCTATATATCATCTCGTGCACGAGCGGGATACTCACGAGCACTTCCGTGGATCCCGCGCTGATCTTGATGCCCGGGCAGTGGCTCGGCGCCTGCATCGCCATCGGGTGGGGGCTCTCCGTCCTCAAATCGATAAGGGAACCACTCCGGGGCAACTACATGTCGCGGCGGGTCTTGAAGGCGGGCGGCATCGCCGCCGCGGGTTGCGCGATCGCGTTGCTCGTCGCCTTTTTATCGTTCACGGCGATCGATGGCGGCGCCTCAAACTACAAGGGGTTCTCGGTCTACCTCGTCTTCGCGAACATCGCGATGCTCGCCGCGAGCTCGGTGGGACTCTACGCCGCTTCCGAGCTCCGCGATCCAGAGGCCCCGAAGGATGCACGGGCGGCCGAGGAGCTCAACACGCCGATGCCGGTCAAGGTACTGTTCCAGCGAGCCTTTTCCTACTGCGGACGCCACTACGGGGCTTTGATCGTGCTCATGCTCGGGCTCGTCACCATCGGGAGGGCGCTATACGTGGTCGTCATGTCACAATGGCACACGAGCCTCCTCGTCGAGGAGCAGTCCCTCCTTGACTGGATCAGCCGGAATAACTTCATATTCGGGCTGGAGATCCCGGGGGACATCGCCAGCCGGGGCCAACTCCTCTATAACACGCAACCCGTGTTCGAATACTTCCAGGAAGTGTTCAAGTCCAGCTTCTACTACGCCGCACTCGGCATCGCGATCACGATCATCATCAAGTCCTACCAGGGCGGCGAGAATACCAGCCTATCCGCGGCCATGAAGCATGCCCGGTCGCGGTTCGGCCCCCTCGTCCTGGTCACGGTCCTCTTCACCATGGTCTATGACCTTGGCTTGAGGCTCCTCTTCATCCCAGGCCTGATCATATACACGTATTGCATCTTCGCTTTCCCCAACTTGCTCCACGTGGGCAAGTACAAGGTCTTGCAGAACTTCGGCGAGGCGAAAAACCGCGTCAGTGGGAACTTCGCGCGGTCGATCATGTACGGGAGCATCATCTACTTCATGCAGTTCGGCTTCCAGCTGATCTTGCAGTTCCTGATCGAGGGGGTGATCCAAGGTGTGGGCGGGATGGGCGTGGTCAAGGGGTGGCGCATGAACCCGTATGAGAACATCGGTAACCTCGTGCTGCTCGAGTTCCTGACCGGCGGGCTCGCCGCGTTCCTCGCCCCGCTCGAGGCGTCCATCATCGCGATGCTGTTCTTCGACCTCGCGGCCAGGAAGCGGGCGAAGGTCGTGGAGTCCATGAAGTCGCCGTCGGCGAAGGCCCGCGTGCAATCGCTCAGCTCCTCGTCGCTCGTGGACAGGACGCAGAAGGCCCGGTATTGCCCGAGGTGCGGGCTGTCCGTCCGCAAGGGCATCACGCGCTGCCCCAACTGCAAGGCAGAGGTGCCCGCGGGGGGGTAGCCGCGGCAGGGCTTGGGCGGTGGGCGTGAAGAAGCGGTTCAATCGTATTTCTTGATCTCCACTTCCAGGGCTACCTTGGTTCCGAGGACGCGCGCCTTGACTTGATCCAGGCTCAGGGCCTCTTTCATCGGGGCAAGGTCGGCGATGGCCTGCCATTCGGCTTCCACGCCCTTCTTCAAGACGTGGGCCTCCTCGTAGAGTAAGTTGATGCCCATCTCGCCGATCGCCGCGGTGATCTTCGCGAGGGCGCCTTGCTTGTCGGCCATGATGACCCGCATCTGCACGGGGTTCGCGTTCTGGTCGATGAAAGGCGTCAATCGGATCTCGTTCTCCTCGTCGTCAACGAGCATCATGAGCTTGGCGCCAGGTGCGAGCTTCATCACCTTGCGCGTGGAACCGGGGATGACGATCCTGCCGCGGTCATCCACTTTCACCACTTCTGAGAATCTGGTCATTGGGAAGCGCGCCCTACCGTCGCTGTCGCGGCGATATGTCACCCATTAAATTCCCCATTTTTAAAACCTAACCCACGGTCGAATCGGGTCGCTACATCGACGTGCGGTTCCGGTGCTCGAGTGCCCGGATCCTCTGGTCGGCGATCAAGGCCTTGAGCGCGCCCGTGATGCGCTGCATGTCACCGGGGAGGCGACCGTCGATGTCGGCGAAGTTGGAGACGTGGTCGTTGAGCACGTGCGACGTCATCCCCGGGCCAAGGTGCTCCAGGATGTAAAGCTGCTCTTCCAGTATCTCGACCGGCCGCAGCGCGACGAACCTGCCCGCGGTCCACTCTGCGTGCAACGGCGCGTTCGGGATGAAGTTGAGGCTGCGAAAACGGATGAAGTCCGGGTTCATCTCCGTCAGCGCCCTTGCCGTTTCGATGGCGTGGTCGGGGAACATCTTGCCCCCCAGGCCGAGCACGACGTACGTGGAGAGCTTGATGCCCGCGGCCATCACTTTCTTCGCCGCGCGCACCATCCCCGCGGCCCTCGTTCCCTTGTTCATGTACTTGAGCACCGCGTCCGATCCGGATTCCAGGCCCATGTAGACGATGGCCAGGCCGGCAGCGGCGAGCCGCTCGAGCTCGTCATCGCTTTTCTTCAAGATGTCGTGGTTCTTCGCGTAGGAACTCACTTGCTCCAATTGCGGGAACCGCTGGTGCAAGTACCCGAGGATCCGCAATAACAACTCGGTGGGGGCACTGAGCGCGTTCCCGCCCGCGAGGAACGCGCGCCTCGGCAGGGTGCGCTGGTAGAGCCACGCCTCGTCGATGTCGGCCTTGATGGAATCCCACGGCCGGACGCGGTACCGCTGGACGAGCTCCTTCCCGTTGTACACCCCACAGAACTTGCATTTACCCCATGTACATCCCTCCGTGACCCCGACCAAGACCGACCACGCCTCGCACGGCGGCCGTATGATGATCGTGTCCTCGGTCAACTCGTGCACGGCCCCACTCACCTTTGGAGCAAGATCTTGTCCTTGGTGTAGTTCTTGAAGACGTTCATGAACAAGCACTCGTCCATGGGCATGAGCATCGCGTCCTCCTTGATCTGGTCGTCGGGCACGAGCTTCACCGGCGCGCCGTGGATGAGCACGAAGGGCGTCTGTTCCGCGGCCTCTCGCATGGCGATCTCCGCCGCGCTGCTCAGGTCGTCCGCGACCGCGATCTGCTTGATCAGCAGCGCGCGGCCGAAGATGTCCTCCTGCCCCCTGATGTCCTCGACGGGCTGGAACCCCGACACGGCCAGTGCGCCCCCTATCACGCCCACCTTCAGCGGCTGGACGCGCGAGTCGATGATCATGA
>JAFGBX010000376.1 GCA_016932935.1 Promethearchaeota archaeon
CCGTATTCTACCATCCCGCCGAAAGATACATAAACGTTGCCGCGTGCCCGCCCTGGTGTGCTCGGGATTGCCTTGCAACACCCGACGGAATGACGGCTCAAGCCATCCCCAGGTTCTCCAGGTCCCTCGCCCGCTTGGCGGCCTCGAGCTCTCCCGCCTCCCGGGCGGCGTCCTCGGCGCCGAGGATCGGGAACTTGCCCTTGAGGGGGCTCCGGTCGTAGCACGCCTTGGTCATGCGGTACATCCAGTTGAGCATCCACTTGGACGGGCCGGATATCTTCACGGTCTCGTTGAACGACTCGATCGAGTACTGGTCCCAAGCCCCCGAGAAGCCCATGATGGGGCAGACGATCAGAGCCGGCCATGCGAACAGCGTCAATGCGATCGTGAGCAGCGCGAACGGCAGGTCGCCCAAGGCAGCGGAGCCGAGCGGGAAGACGTATTCCCCGTAGATCACGCAGAACAACGCGTACGCCGCGGTCGTCGGGAGCGCCAGGATGACCGCCTGGACGACAAACCGGCGCGGCTTCACCGGGATTAGCTTCCGGTCGAGCACGATCCACTGGATGGCGATGAACGTGATCTGGAGCGGGATGTCCTTGAGCAAGAAGAGCGTTACCGTGAGCTCGACGCGGATGCCGTAGATGAGGAACGCATAGAACAAGAAATTGGCCGTCGACGACGCGATGCCTATGGCCTGGTCGTAACCCGGGTGGCCGAGCTTCGTGAAGGAGACCGGCATCTCGAACACCCTGATGAGCGGGCTAATGCAGACGAGCGGGACGAGCGGCAACGCGGGCAGCCAGTTCTCGCCGAAGACCTCGAGCATGGATTTCATGGCGATCGGGATGAGGATGATGACCGTCACGCCGAGGAAGGTGCTCAAGAAGAACCGCCACTTGATCGTCATCGCGATGTAGTACCGGCTCAAGTTCAGCTTGCCGTTGTTGAAAGACTCGGCGATCGAGTAGTCAGCGTTGTCCTTGATCGTGCCCGGTAGATCCACGATCTGGGACGTGAACGGTTTGATGAGCTGGGTGAGGCCGAGCCAGGCGGCATACTGGGGGAGGTTGGAGAACGTGATGAGGAAGCCGAAGAAGCCGAGGGCGCTGCCGTACAACCCCGCGGGCATGGTCTTCAGGCCGTAGACCAGCGACTCCTTGGCGATGGCCCGCGAGAACGTGGGGCGGAGGCAGGTACCCACGTCGAGGCCGATGTCCTTGAGCACCTTGTCGAGCAGCTTGGCCGTCATGATGAAGGATAAGAAGTCGTCGATGTAGAGCCCGAGCACGAGGCCCATGCCCATGCCGAGCAGCTCGCCGATGGCCGGGTTCGCGACGCCGATGGCCCTCCCGAGTAATATGAAGATTGCCTGGGTTGAGAACTCGAAGATGTCCTGGAAGAACTTTGCGATGATGTACTTCCCGTAGTGCTGGAAGCTCTTGAGCGCAGAATACATGACCGAAAGCATCCCCGGGTACTGCACGGTCGAGTAGACGAGGAATATCCAGGCCAGGTGGAGCGTGTTGGCCGGCATCCAGTTCAGCACGTAGATGGCAATAGCCGTTACTTGAACCAACCCCGTGAACATCTGGAACCAAACGAAAAAAGATAAGTATTGGAGGGCGCGCTTCGGATCCTTGACCCGGTACTCGGGGACGAAGCGCCCGATGGCACTGCCGATGCCCGCGTCGAAGACGAGGAACATGAGCGCGTACATGCTCTTCGCGACCTCCGAATAGCCCTTGGCGTCGGGGAACGGGAGCAGCTGCGGCATGAGCATGCCGTTCAAGATGATGAGCACGATGGCACTGAATATGGCAGGGATGTAATTAAAAAAGAAACCGCCAATGGCGCGGTGAAAGCCGATCTTTTCCCAGCCCGACTTGTACTGCCCGCTCGCGCCGATGGCACCTCGCTGGACTGCAACCGTTGCTCCGTCCGTCACGATGCGTTGCACCTCGCGCTAGGTCAAACGCGTGGGATGATAGACGATGACACTGGGGTCTTGAATAGCTTTCCAGGCATGTTGCACCGGGTGGTCGCGCCCGCTATGACGGGTCCGCGCGATCGCTCTCCCGCCGGAGCTAAGCCTTTTGTATCCACCTGGAGACTATGACCCATGGGCATGTTGGACCGATTCTCGCGCTATGTCACGCACGCGTTGCGCGTGTCCACGCTGTTCATGGCAGGCTTCACAGCCTTGTACTACCTTTATGTCGGCCTGCGGGTGGCGTTCCTGGGCTATGCAGAGGTGTATGCCCTCGCTGGCGAGCTGCTGCTGGGGGTCTCCATCATCGCCTTGCTCGTGGTCTTGTACTTGCTCACGGAAACCATCGTCAAGTTCATCGCGGGCATCGCAAACCTCGCGTATTGGTGGTTCGTCCCGTCGAACTGGATCATCGATCCCCTCGATCCCACGTCGGTGACCAATGAGGGCAAGTCGAGCATCGTGGCTAACTTTCCGATCCTGCAAGTCGTGATGTACACGGTCTGGTTCATCCTGGCAGCGATCGCCGTGATCGGCATCGTGAACTTCGTCGTCGAGCTGTCGTCCCCGGCCGAGCTCGAGCGGGTGCGGCAGCACCGGCTCGCAAGGCCCGCGATCGTAGCCGTCTGCTTGCTGGGCGGGGCGTGCGTGCCGGGCGTCTTGATGCTGACGGGAGCATACGCGCCCATGGTCACGATCGAGCCGAAGGGCTACCAGATACGGTTCAACTTCTGGGTACACGAGCCGAACATCACGCTGTACAACGAGACGTGGCTTGACGAGCTGGACGTGCACGCCGCCAACCTGGACATCGGGACGGCCGACCCGGCCGTGCTGCTCCAATGGGAGGCGCGCTGCCCGAACATCACGTACCGGAACATCATCAACGGCTGGGGTGCGACCGACATCACGGACAACGCGAAGGCCGTTATCGCGACCATGATCGCCTACGAGGGCAACGGGACGCTCGACGGCTGGCGAGGCGTGTGCTTCGACTTCGAGGGGGATAACTTCGAGTTCAACGCGAGCCACGATACGATCGAGGGGGCGGCGCAGGCCTGGATCGAGTTCTTCGACTGGGTCGATGCCGAGGAGGTGGCGAACCGCAGCGGCGAGGACATCTCCCTCGAGTGCATCAGCGCCCACGCGCAGGCCGTGGACGTGCCGTTCGACGGCGACCTGGATCTGCAGACCGAGGCCATGCACCTGGCTTACTATCCGTTGAATAGGTGGACGACCTACGCGCCCATGATCTACCGGTGCGAGTACCGGGAGGATCAGGAGAAGCCATACGGCTCGGTCGTGCCCGGCGATCCCTTCAACTCGGCCTACGAGTTCTACTGCGACCTGCACCAGGTCGCCAGGGCGGTCGGGCCCGGCCAGCGCGGTGCCTACGTCGGCATGACAAACTGCTCGTGCTACGGCCGTGACCTCGATCAATGGGAGTACTTTTCATGGGGACAAAAAGGCGGGCTATGGAACCTGGCTCGCGACGTGCTCATCTGCAAGCACTTCGAGCTCCCCGAGGTGACCTTCTTCCTGCTCTACACGGCCATCGAGAACGGCTACTCCATGGGCGGCGTCTTCGAGAGCTACAGCCCGAACTTCCTCACGTGGATGAACGAGACCGTCAACGGCCCCGGCGCCCCGACGTCGTTCCAGATCCAGTACGTGGCCGGCGAGAGGAACGGCATCGGCGCGTCGCAGTACGACTGGATGTACGACGCCAACCGGCCCGAGGGGATCTCGACGCTGGCTGCCGTGCTCGCCGCGGCCATCGTCGTTGAGGTGCTGGTTCAGCGCAGGGCCGGAAAACCCGGCCCTATCGCATCAAACCGCGGATCTCCTTGAGCACGCCGCTCTTGAACACGCCCTGGATGGCGGCGCGGCCGTAGATCTCCGTGACGCAGTCCTGCATCCAGGCGCAGCTCCCGCCGCATTTCCCCGGCCCTTTCCCGTGGAAGCCGGTCACCCTTACGAGCTCGTCTCCCCTCGCGTGCAGCTCCCTGGCGTCCTTGCACGCCATGACGTCGACCTTCACGGCGTCCGGATACGACTTGCAGGGCCAAAACGCCTTGCCGTCGATGTCGATGTGGTTGAACACGGCCGGGTAGCAGTCCTTGAACCGGGCGTGGAGGAGCCGGTCGAGCATGGCAGCGGACGCGATCATCGGGTGGCCTTGCTCCGCCCGCTCGACGATGCGCCGGGCGATGTCGAGG
>JAFGBX010000377.1 GCA_016932935.1 Promethearchaeota archaeon
CTCGCAAGCGAGACGGGGGCCGCGGGTTTCCTCTAACGACCCGCCCGGACGAGGTGTCCAACTTTGTCCAACCTCATAGTTAGAGTGATAGAAAAGGGCGTGAAATGGTCGGCGTTCCGAGTGATGATACGGCTCGCTTTAATGTCCTCCGCGGAGACCCCCACGATGATGTCCTCGAGTCCGAGTTTTTTTCCTTTCGCAAGCAGCTCGCCTTCTTTTTCACCTGCTTTCTCGAGAATCTCGTTCGATACTTCGATCACGTGAAAATCCTCGATGAGTTTCAACACGTCCCTTCTGTTTTCTTCGTACACGGCCTCGTTCATCTTGACCCGGGTGTATCCGAGGCCCACGTGTAATTCCTTGATCGTTATGCCGGAGATGTACAAGGGCTCGTCAAGAAAGCGTTCAAGAAGCTTCCGAGTCTCGTCGCGGCCACGGAGGATGTCGATCAAGACGGTTGTATCTGCAAGGATCATGGCTCCGCGCCCCACAGATCTTCAAACCGCTTTTCCCTATTATTCCGCGATTCTTCCCGGGATAACTCAATTCCTTTCTCGAACTCGTCGAGAAAATCTTCTGGCATCTTCTTTCCTATTCCAAAATGCCTCAATGGATCTTTTTTCTGGCAATCGAGAAGGCGGGTAATGACATCGGAAAAGCTTTCATCTGCCCTCTTCGCGCGGCTTAACCGGTCGTACACTTCATGCCGGATGGTTATCATTTTGGAGGTCATTGTCATGGTATAGAGATATAAACAATGATATATACATCTATACCCCGTCGCAAGTGCGGAACATTCAATAGTACTCGCCAAACTCCCGCAGTTGTTCCGCGATAAACCGGCGCTCGGGCTGCGTGACGCCGTAAAGGTCATACACGAGCTCGTTCAGCGCCCGGGTGAGCCGTTCGTACTCTGGAAAGTCCGCGTGCGCCGGTTCCTCCCAGCCGGGCACGTCGCGCTCTTTCACGGGCTCCGCTCGCTGGTGATCGCGCGCATACCGCTCGAGTTCCTCGACGACGGCCGTTATCCCGCGGAGCTGCGCCTCGGTCGGGTGGGGGATTGGGATCTTCTCGAGGTACCTCTTGTCCAGGTGGATCGTGAGCGTCGCCCTCACGAAGACGACATCCCGCAGGAATGACGTGACGAGCTCGCTCGTCAAGACGGCGAGCAGGAACCTAGCATGCCGGCGGTCGCCGACGTACAGGTTGGTGATGGTGTCGAACGTCATGAAATAGCGGTCCCTTTCGCCCCCCTCGCCGGCGCGATGCAGCTCGTCGTCGTAGCAGCCCACGATGCGTATCTTCGACGAGACCAGGTTCTGCAGCATGACCTTCGGCGAGTACAGGTTGACCCGGTACTTTTCGGCCATCTTCTCCTTGACGATCCGGCCCTCGGCCAGGTACCTGCACGTCTCGATGCCCTTCTTGCCGTAGTTGAAGATGGAGCGGCCGCCGGCCACGGCGATGTCGCTCGGCGCCTTCCTCGTCGTGCTCGCCTCGCGTTGCAGGCCGATGCCGCGCTGGATCCCGGTGCAGTAGCTCATGATGCCGTTCCCCGCCGCCCGCCCCTCGATCTTGCCCTTCAACGCGGCCCACGTCGTTGGCTGGCCCGGCCTTTTCCCGCTGAAGACCTCGAACACGTTGCCCCCCGTGGTCGCGAGGTAGCGCTGCGGGATGTCGTACCTGACGGTCTCGGTTATGCCCCCCGCCGTGCCGTCTAGCAACGCGTAATGCACGACGTTTCCCCCGCTGCTCGCATCCTTGATCACGACGATGCATTGCTCGAGGCCGACGCCCTCGAACGCTTTCCCGATGTCGAAGATGTATTGTATCTTCAGCTTCAACATTTCCTTCCGGAGGCTCGCGAACGAGTTCACGTGGATCACCGACCGCGGGAGGATGAAGGCGAGCTGCCCGCCCGGTTTCAGCTGGTGGATGAATCGGTACACGAACATCGACGCGACGTTCAGGTTGTCCGCGTCGATCGCCTCGTACGCCGCCAGGCCGAGGACCTGCTTGAATGGCCCCTTTTCCTTGTCCACGACGAAGTACGGCGGGTTCCCTATGACGTAATCGAACTTCTTCGCGTAGATCGAGTCATCGACCTTTGATGCCCCTCGCATGCCGACGTCGACGCGTGCATCGAGGGCATCGATGTTGTAGACGTGCAGCTCGGATCCCGCGGCCGCGAGGCCGTCTTGCACGAGCCTCGTCTCGCAGAGCTGCACGGCGGCGGCATCGACGTCGAATCCCCACACGCTCGACGCGACCGCCTCGCGCGCGTCGGTCTCGCTCGCTCCCCCCGCGCGCGCGGCCGATACCAGGGCCTTCGAGAAGCTCGCCAGGAACTCGCCCGAGCCGCACGCCGGGTCGAGGACGGTCTTGCCCTCCGATATGGCATCGAGCTTGGACACGATGAAATCCGCGATCGCGGGGTCGGTGTAGTACTGGCCGAGGTGCTTCCTCTTGTCCTTGTCGGCGGCCGGGGCGGCGCCGTTCGGCTGTCGGGCGGTGGTTCTTCTCGCCACGTCACCTATTCCGGGAGGGCGGAATTTAAGCGTTAGCGATGCCCGCCACGCAACAAGCATCGCGTTTTTGTACATCCCCGCCATCCGGCTACCTCGACGATGACGGATCTCGTCTTGCTCCTCCCCGGCCAACGCGGGCGCTTCCCCGACGCGCGCGGGGTGCGGTCGATCGTCAAGGAGCGGCATGCGACGGTAGCGTCGGTGTGCTTGCCCGCTGTCAACGCCGAGGGGTCGCTCGACAAGCGGGAGTTCTCTGCCTTCCACCACCAGCACGGCGTGGATCTGTCGGCCGTCGACCCGTTCTTCCGGCTACGCGAGATCATCTTGCTGAAGGCGGCAAACATGGGCCCGGATCGGCCCGTCAACTTCTGCCTGGTGTACCTCTGGAACTGGCCCGATTCGACCTACGACATCGATGCCGTGCGGATCGCCCACGCCAAGAAGACCGACCCGAGGAACAACCCCCTCGGCAAGAACCCCGGCAACGTGTGGTCGTTTTCCGAGCCGCTCCACGACGGCAAGGACGGGATCCAGCGCCCCCTCGTCGCCCCGAGGCCCGCCCCTTGCGTCGCCACCCACGTCGAGGTCGAGGCGGTTCGGCGCTTGATCCGGTGCCACACCGCGCCGGGGGACGTCGTGCACGGCTGGTCGGCGCGGGAGGACGCAAGGGCGATCGAGGCCGCTGCCCGCGGGCTCGGCCGCCGGGCCCGCGAGATCGCCCCCGGGAGCCCGGACCCGCTCGTGGAGGAACCGATCGCGGTCTCAGACGTTGAGGCGGGCGCGGGCGGCGGTAACGGTGGTGGTCCGGCATCGCGGGGCGTCAAGGGTGGATCCAAGGAGAACCCGATTGCCCGGTACTTCATCCAGGACGCGGTGTCGGGGATAACGGCGCACGTCGACCAGCTTGTCGACGACCTGGTCACGAGCCCGCCGTATAACATCGGCTACGACCCGTTCAACGTGCCCAGGCCAGATCCAAGAAGCGGGGAGCTGGTCGCGCCCCGGAAGGAGGGCTACCGCGACGACCTCCCCCGGGCGTCGTACCACGGCATGATCCGGAACACGCTGGCGGCCATCGACGCGCGGATGAACCCCGCCTCCGCCGACGCCTTCATCAACGTGAAGAACAGCTACGCCGGCGGGGAATGCAACCCGCCGTTCTGGATCGCGAGGCTGGTGCCCCCGGCCTGGCAGCTCTCGGACGCGCTCGTGTGGCGCTACGACATCAGCTACGACCCCGCGAAGGGCAAGTACAAGCCCTACTACGAGTGGATACTACGGTTCACCAGGGGTTCGATCCGGCACGCCAAAGGCCACCGGTACCTCCAGGACCATTACATCCCCATCCTCAAGGGCAACTCGCGGGAGAGGGCGAACCTGGTTCACCCGGCGATCTACCCGAAGCGGGTCGTGAAGGCATGCCTGGCCGCGTCGGGGCACGAGGGGCTCGTGGTGGATCCCTTCCTCGGGTCGGGAACCACGATCGCCGCAGCGTGGGAGCTCGGCCGCCCGTCGATCGGGTTCGAGATCGACGAGCGGTACGTCCCCGACATCGAGGCACGCCTCCGCCAGGCATCCCGGCCGGCGCGCGGGCCGCGATGATCGGCCCCTGCCGGTTTGGCTGTACCGCCCCCTAGCCTTCAAGAACCCCGGCGGGGAGTAGCTAGCAGACACGGACGGGAACCGACCATGGACAAGCTGGAGATCGATGGGCAGACCGTGTACTTCGCGTCGTCCGAGCACATGGACGAGGTGGAGTCTGGCTCGGTCACCCTGGTCGTCACGTCGCCCCCCTACTGGAACGTGCGCGACTACGGCGGCGACCAGATCGGCTTCGGGCAGTCCTACAAGGAATACGTCGGTGCACTCGACCGGGTCTGGAAGGAATGCCTCCGGGTGCTCCAGCCCAACGGCAAGATCGCGATCAACCTCCAGCCCCTCCCGATCCCGTCGGAGCAGTCCGGGTTCGGCTTCCGCGTGATCTGCGACATCATGCACGACGTCCAGGCGTTCTTCCGCGAGAACGACTGCTTCCTCAGCGGCATGGCGTTCTGGAACAAGGCGGCGTACGTGAACAACGTCTCGTGGGGCTCCTACCCGAAGCCGACGAACATCGCGACGAACACGTCGTTCGAGCAAGTCTACACGTTCGTCAAGCGCGGCGAGACCCGCAAGGTTCCCAAGGAGATCCTCGACGAGAACCTGCTATCCAAGGAGGAATGGCGTCATTGGGCGGTCAGGTGCGTCTGGGACGACATCCAGCCCGTGATCAAGATCAACGCCAAGGGAGAGAACGTCTACGGCCACGGGGCCCCGTTCCCCGAGGACATCCCCTACCGGCTCATCCGCATGCACACGGTCGCTGGGGAGGCCGTGCTCGACCCGTTCGCGGGCTCGGGGACGACCTTGAAGGTCGCCCGGATCACGGGGCGGAAGGGCATCGGGTACGAGATCAACCCCGACTACCGCGACAAGATCAGGGCGCGCGTCCTGGAGCACTGGCAGCCCCCGCCGGTCGACGACGGCTACGTGACGATGGGATACAAGGCCCTCCAGAAGGTCATCGCCATCAACCTCGAGGCCGCGCGGTCGCTCGGATTGAAGGGCGTCGACGAAGAGGAGTTCATCGCCCTCGTGCTCGCACGGCTGCTCGGCGAGAAGGTGATCTCCCCGGCGGTCAAGGAACGGCTGAAAAAGGCCAAGCCCGCCTTCCCAAGGAAGACGGCACCATCGCTCGACGACTTCATGGACGAGGCGTGACCTGGCCCTTCATGAAGGCATCCAGGCCCGACCTCTTCGTCCCGGCATCGGCCTTCGGCACGATCCTATCGCCAAACCTGGCCTTCTGCTTGATCACGCTCTGATATTTTGGTATAA
>JAFGBX010000378.1 GCA_016932935.1 Promethearchaeota archaeon
GTGCGTTCAAGATCAACCTGACTATGAACTCGCCCCTCAACCGCCACAAGTAGCCGAAGAGGGTCGGAAACGTGTTCCTCGCGATCGCGGATATCCGGAACGTCTGGCGCATCCTCGTGAAGAACGAGACCTTCTTGTGGGATTCTTGCGGTTCCTTCATTTTTTGCGCCATGGCCGGCATCACGAGGGAAGGGGATGGTTCAGGATGTAATTGTAAAAACGGGCTCGTCTCGCGTGTGGTCGGAAACCCTTATCCTACGACTTGAAAAATACATGCAGTGCGTATTAGGGTTTTACTCACGATTTGAAATATGAACGAAGCGGCATGTCTTGGTGAAGCAAGAAAGGGCATCTCACTTGGAAGTTATGGAATCGGTCTGCAACGAGGTCGTGAATCGTGAAACCTTTATTGCCGAACGAAGCAAGCTGGAACATGAGCGGATAGGCCGCGTGCCGCGACCCGACGGATTAACGCTGGCTTCGGGCAGACCTCCGCGAGAAGATCGCCCGACTTGCCGCCCCTCACGGAACGGGAGACGAACATGGCGCAGACAAGCCCCTCAGCACCAGGAGAAGCCTCAATAAAGGTGAACATCAAGCAGACGGTTTTCATCGGCTTCGGTTTCTTCTCGGCGATGATCGCGTGGACGTTCTACAACTTCAAGATTCCCATCATCCTCAACGGGATCAAGCTCTCCTCCGGGGTTTTCACGCGCGTGGGCCTGCTGGGCACCGAGCCCGCCATGGAGATCCTCGGCGGCTTCCTCATGACCCTCGACAACATCATCGCGATCTTATTGCAGCCGTACTTCGGCCGCATCTCGGACCGCATGGAGAGCAAGTGGGGCCGCCGGACGCCCTTCGTCATCCTTGGCGTGCCGACCGCCGTGATTTGCCTCGTGTTGCTGCCGTTCACTACGCTGTTCGGTGATGCCGTCACTATCACGGTGCTCTTCATCGCCATCATCTTCGTGTTCAACCTCGCCATGGCCTTTTATAGGCCTCCGGTAATGTCACTGATGCCCGACAAGACCCCGGCGCAGGTCAGGTCGAGCTCGAACTCCTACATATCCCTCATGGGCGGGTTCGGTTTCGTCGTGGGCATGCTCGTGCCATACCTCGTCTCGCTAGTGCCGGGCACGAAGCCCGTGGAGGCTGTTGGAGGCGACTTCGCTTCGCAGAATTATTTCCTCCAGGATCTCTGGGGTTTCCTATTAACGGGCGCGTTCATGTTTGTGTGTCTCGTGGTTTTCCTGAAGAAGGTACGGGAGACGCCCACTGGCGAGAAGTTCTTCCACGTGGGGGCAGTTCCGATCGAGGTCGACGTGTTCACGCAAGAGGTCCGGCCCCGCGGGAACGCCAAGGACGACCAAAAGGCCGGGAAGGCGGGGTTCTTCGACGAATGGCGAGACATCGTCAAGGACGAGGACAAGTCCGCGTTCTGGATCCTCATAACGGTCTTCGCCTACCTCTTCGGGTTCAACGCCATCGAGTACTCGTTCGGGCGCTACGCGACGAGCTATCTGGAGCTCGAAGAGGGCACGGCGTCATTGCTACTCGCCATCATGCCTGCCGTCCTCATCTTGTTCGCGATCCCCGCGGGATATTGGGCGGAAAAATACGGCCGCCTCAAGATCATGAAGGTGGGCATCGTGGTCATGATGGCCATGACGGTCGGGCTCATCATCACGATGCCCATGCTCAAGCGGCAGATCCCTCTCACGACCATCGAGCTCGTCCCGGCCATCATCTTGCTGTGCATCGCGGGGATGGGATACGGGCTCACCCACATCAACGCCCTTCCCGTGGTCTGGCAGCTCGCCCCGAGGAACAAGATCGGCGCGTACACGGGCGTGTACTACATGATCTCCGCCCTGGGCGCGATACTGTCCCCGGTTGCCATGTCGAGCACCTATGCCGTCATCGCCTACGCGGGCGGCGACCAATGGCTCGCGTTCTTCCCCTACTTCTTGTGCGGCCTCATCGTGGGCCTCGTGTTGATGTTCAAGGTCAAGCGTGGGGATGCTGAGCCCCTCTCGGCCGACGAACTGAGGGTGCTGCGGGGCACGTATGCGGGAGGTTGAATCGCGGGAAAAGAGTACAACAGGATCGTAGCCGTTGCATAGTTGTGAACATCCCGTGCAACTTCCTCCTCGTTATAGCATATGTCTGCGTGAGGTAACTGACTATGGGCGGTCGGACGAATCTCGCGCTTGGCGTAACATTCATGGTGCGGGTGGTCGCCGACAACTCGCTTGGCACAGCATTCACATAACGACAAGAAAGCAAATTTTCTAGTAACCGGTAGCATGGCCCAGATCTCGGGCATAGCCTTGTGCTCGTGCGGGATAGCTGCCCTAGCCTGGCACAAGAAACACCGGGTTGATGTAATGGAGCTCAAGGGGAGCAGCAAGGGGAAGCCACCTTGGTACGCTGAGCTTTCGTGAACGAAGACCTTGGGCCCCCCTCCCTACCTTCCACCGACCAGCCACGATCCCAAATAAAAAGGCTTTTAACAAGAATCACCAATAGTTAGTCACCTAATTGGCATTCACAAAGTCGCGAGTTGAGGCAATGGGAAAAAAGGTAAAGAAGGTTTCGACCGCGGACAAGGACATGGCTGACGCCGACCAGATCGAGCTCAAGGAAGCCAGCGAGGTTCCGGTGTCTGAGAAGGCCGAGGAAACGAAGCCAGAGAAGCCAGCTGAGAAAGCATTAAAGAACGAAAAGCAAGCGGCTGAGCCGGCTGAAAAGGAGGAGGCCCCAGCAGCGGAAGACGAAAGAGAGGAACGAGTGAGCGTTGACGACGCCCTCTCGGAGTCGGAGGAGCCCGAGGGGCCGGAGGTTCCCGCGAAACCACCCAAGAAGAAGGGCAAGTTTAAACCCAAGAAGAAACCCGCGAAGGAGGATGCCAAGCCGAAGGACGAAGCGAAGCCTCCCGCGCCCTCGAAAGAGGAGGACGACGTCGTCGTGCCGGGGTTGTTGGACGACGAGCTCGCTTCGCCCGACTTGCTCGAGTCGATGAAGGCCCAGGAGTCGAAGCCCCACGAGGCGTGGAAGATCCTGTTCTCCGGGCTCGATTTCGCCGGGAAGTCGTCGATCATCGCGACCGTGAAGAACGAGTTCGAGAAGATCGTAAACCCGCAGCCCACCAAGCTCACCGAACGCAGCGAGTTCACCTTCCTCGGCCAATCCATCCACGACTGGGACATGGGTGGCCAGCGCTTGTACAGGATACAGTACCTCAAGCGCCCGATGGTCTACTACGCTGACACGAGCATCTTGTTCTACGTGATCGACGTCCTGGACGAGGAGCGCTACGACGAGGCGATCGACTTCCTCTACGACACGCTCCAGCTCTTCGACAAGCTCAACGTGAACCCGCTCATCTCGATCATGTTCCACAAGTACGACCCTGACGTGGAACGTGACTCCAAGAAGAACCGCATCGAGCTCAAGATCACGGCGCTCACCAACAAGATCAAGGTGCTCGCCTACGGCCGCGACGTGATGTTCTTCCGCACTTCCATCTTCAACCGGTACACGGTGATCGAGGCGTTCTCGAAGACCTTGCTCGAGCTCTTCCCGGACAAGAACGTCGTGGACTACGCCCTGCAGGAGCTCGCGTCGAAGACGGGCGCGAACATCATCATCATCCTCGACGACAACCGGAACTTGCTCGGCCAGAACATCATCGCGTCGTCCGACATCCAGTACGAGGAGCTCGTCAAGCTCGCACAGAACACCTTGCTTTCGTTCCTCTACCTCAACGAGAACTTCCAGTTCTACCCGTTCCTGAAGTCGAACTACATCATCATCCAGCTGGAGAAGTACTCCTTCTTGTTCAGCCAGATCGTGGAGAACGACACGAACTTCTACATCATCGTGTTCAAGGATGGCGCGAATTTCGACGAGTTGCTCAAGATGGACGTGCAATCCGTCGCGAAGACGTTGATCAAGCTGCTGAAGTCCTGAGGGGGGTCAACCCCCTTTTCTCATCGTGCAACGAGCGTACGTTTCAGGCGGGGGCGTTCCCGAATCGCATGTCGCGCGCTCGGCGTTCCACGTGGGGTCGGATGGATCATGGTGAAGATCTACAACGAGCTGCTCATCATCACGGAGACCGGTACGAACTTGTTCTCGTCCGTGACGTCCGGGGCGAAGCAAGATGGCGTGGAAATGATCTCCGGCTTCCTCTCAGCTCTGAACACGTTTGCCAAGTCGGAGCGCGGCGAGAGCATGAAGGAGCTCACACTCGAGCAGACCACCTTCATCTTCGGGAAGCGCGGGGGGCTAATCTACATCATCACGACGACCAACCCAAACGCGAAGCCCCTCTTGAAGCCCTTCTTGAACCACCTTATCGACGTATTCGAGGCGCGCTATTCGGGAGAGGTAAAAAATTTCATAGGTGACGTGGCACCTTTCGAGTCTTTCGAGGAGCTCCTCTCGATCGAGCGGTTCGATCATGCCATCGAAACCATCGACGGTCTGGACGAGGGTTTCGAGGAAAACGAGATCTTGAACTCGCTAACCGCGATCTCCAGGTCGTCCGGCGAGCTGCTGTTCACGCGGGCCAAGCAGTACATCAACAAGACGGATCTCGGCTTCCTCGTTCCGCTACTCGTGAGGGCGAGCGAGTTGATCGCCTCCCAACTCGCCGACCAACGCCTCGCCTGGATCCTGGCCGTAACGAACAAGGACAAGGCCATGCTCGTGCAGCCGCGGGAACACGTCTTCCTCGTTGAGGAGTACAAGCTGCCGTTCGAGCTGCCCGAGCTCGGGCTCAAGGTAAGGAAGGTCAAGGACAAGTTCCCGAACGCGTCGATCCATCCTGAGATTAAATACTTGAAGATCATAGGAAGCTCGGGAAAGATACTCGATGAGATTACGAGGGACGAGAAGTACGTAGCGAGCGTCGGTGTTGACGCGACTATGCTGGTCACGGCGGGTGCAAACCTCGTGAGCAAGTATTACAAGAATGAGCTGAGGGCGGTCGCGGTGGGCGACAACGACAAAGCTACCCTCCTCGTGCCATTCAAGGACTTCATCGTCTTGGTTCGTGGTCCGCAGAGCTTTTTCAAGAAGTTCACGAATATCTTGAAATTCATCCAGAGTCTTGTTGGTTGAAGTACGCTGCCCGGCACCGCCGACCACGCAAGAGAGGGAGCCGGTCGAAGGTGACGAGAATCATCTGAATGGCGACGCGCTAATGATCCATCGCTGAAACACTCATATATTTGGTGTGCGCGGTGCTAATGGAACTGCGTCGTGATAGAGCATGCTTGCGAAAAAAAATATCCCCGGTTTCATCGCTCTAGGTCTCACTTTCGTTGGTTTCTTGGTGTTCCCGTTGTATGTCTCCATCGGAGCGGTGATCTTAGGAATTATCGGTATCGTCCTCGTCCGCAACGACATTGCCGGCGTCATCGCTATGTTGACTAGTACCGAGGTCATCATCGGCGAGGTCGGCAAGTTAGTGGATGGATTCGCGCTGATCATCCATCCCGTCGAGTACATGATCCTCTTGTGCATTATCGGCTATGGCTTTGCGATCGCGAACGAGGGCATCGGGATCTCGTCCATCAAGGACCTGAACATCCTCAAAGCGCAGCTCGGGATGTCGCGCATGCACAAGCTGTACGGCCGGGCTGAGACCACCATTTTCTTATCGGTCAGCATCCAATGCGTGATGGGCCCCGTCGTCCTCTTGTTGACTGCCGGCAACTTCAACCCGTCGGTGATCGAGCACCCCGTCTTCCTCGCCTACCCGACCGTCTTCTGGCACACCTTCATCGGCGGCATCCTCCCGTTCGGCTTGTTCCTCATCAAGATCGTCCCAGCATTCGCCAACAAGGACTTCATCTACAAGTACGGCATGATCCTCGGCCCCATCGGCTTCGTCGCGTGGTCGTTGGCCTACTTCACCAGCCTTGCCGACTATTACCTCTTGGTGATCAACCCGTTATCCCCGGTCATGGTGATGAACCCAACGCTGGTCAAGGAGCCCTTCATCTGGCCGGACTTCGGTTGGGCACTCGCCACCTCCGTGGTCATCGGCGTGGTCGGTTACTTGTACGCCCGGGTGTTCGACGCGCGGTCGTCTAATCTCATCTCGCCCTCGACGCACGGGGTCGCGCTCGTCCTCCACGGCATCTCGTTCGGGTACGAAAACGCTGCCAAGGAGCTGGTCGGGGCGCCCGTGCTCTACAAGTACGTGTACCCGTACACCTATAAGTCGCTCGACAAGCTCGCCTACTTCCTCGGGATAGACCTCGACGAGCTCAAGTCGATGAACGTCAACGATGCCCTCGAGTACTACATGCAGAAGTGCGCGAGCATCGGCATGGCCGAGCGCATCAAGGTCAAGTGGACGTCTGAGAGCTCGTTCAGCGTGGAATCGGTCAACTGCTCGACCGCGGCGGTTCGCTCGAAGATCCCGAAGGAGGAGATCAAGGGTTCCATCTGCCCGTGGGCACTGCTCGCCGCGTCGCTCGTGAACAAGCTGACAGGGAAGGACATGGAGATCGCCCCGAGCGAGTTCTACGAGATCGGTGCGAAGACGGAAATCACCATCCGAGAGCCTCAGTAGGCTGGAATGCTTTTCTATTGCGTTTTTTTCCATCAATAAGTAACGGGCGTGCGGAGGTCGCGCGGCGCTTGACCCTGAAATGGTGGCGATCGCTGGCCGAACGGTCGCTTGCGAAACCCGGCAGGCTCCCCGGCTCACGACACACCCCTTCTTATGCCACCATTATTATGCTCCCCGTGCTTCAATAGGCTAAGGAACTGAAACGAAGGTAACCGCAAATGATCGATCCAGCCACGCTCGAGCGCAATGCCAGGCTCGTCCGGGCACGCATGCTGGAGCAGCTGGAGTCGTCGCTGAAGAAGGGTTCCGAGTACATCAACCAGGAATTGGAAGGGCCGCAGAACTTCCTGATCCGGCCCGTCGTACGCAGCTTCTACGACACGTTCGTGAAGCCGATACTCCGCGATGGGAGCAAGGGAAACCTGGAGCTCGACATCGAGTGCGCCAAGGAGCTCATCCTCGACCCGGGCAAGAAGCTCGAGGAGGTCATCGAGAGGAACGCCGGCCGCTATTTCAAGAACGACCAGACGGCGCGCTTCGCGAACAAGCGCAACACGAACTACAGGTGGTTCGTGGAGAACGTTAAGGACACGTTCAAGGCGCAAGTGAAGCATATGGTCGAAGCCTTGAAGTGCGAGGCCCCGGACGTTAGCACGTACGACGGGTTGATGATCGCGACCTACAAGACGAGGGAGAACGCCCGCGCTGCGCTCCAGGAACAGATCCAGCACATGGAGATGGGGATAGACAAGTTGCAGTCGGATCCTAGCGTGATGGACATCGCCGTCGGGAAGGAATTGATCACGCGGGTGCTCGTGCGGGGCATGAAGGACACGAAGGCCGAGCTGCTGGCCGGCGTGGACGATGTTTTCAAGGGCAAGTGATGCCCGCGGGATCAGCGCACCTTGACTTGCATGTTGCCTATCCGGCGGTCGATCTCCTTGACCCGCTTGTCTCCCGCGTCGTACCCGAAGCCGTCGATCAGGAGTTTCTTACAAGCCGTGTAGTGCTGCACTGCCTTGAGCCATTCCTTGCCCTTCTCCGCCGTGACGGCGAGCTTCATGGCGTTGTTGTACTCGAGCATCAAGACCGTGTCCTTCAGCTGCTGGATCTTCGTTGTCGCTTGCTCGATCTCACGTGACATGGCCATCTGTTTCGCGACGACCCTCGCGAGCTCGTAATTCCGCATGGCATCCGCGTGGATGCCGATCTCGAGCCGAGCCGCTGCTGCAGCCATGTACTTCTTGAACCGGTTCTTTGCATCTTTTTCCGATATGGTCTTGAGTTCCTCATTCAACGCCTGGATCTCCTCGGCCTCAGCCTTGCCGTACATCGCGGATGTTGGGGATGCGGCCTTCTCCCTCTCGGCGCGTTGGGTCCGGACTTCTTCGATGTATTTCGCGGCCGTCTCTAGCTGCTGGGGGACGAAGTACTCCTTCTTGACGAGCTCGTATATGTCGTGGACGATGTCCCTCGCGGGCTTCTGCAGCATGCCCTTGAGCTCCTCCACGAGGCTGCCGATGAAGAAGAAGCCTGAGGTCTGGGTCCTGTCGAGGCCGGACTTGTAGACGAGCTGCTCCAGGCTCCCGAGGGCGCTCTGGTCGGTGGGGGAGATGAGCACGGCACTGTAGGGGAAGAGGAGGTCGGTCTCGAACACCTTCTCGACGATGACCCGCGCGTCCTCGAAGAGGGAGACCTCGCCCACGAACTGCGCCAGTGCCTCGCCGTAGACGCGCTCGAAGTAGGACGAGAAGCTGACGAGCAGGTTCCTCAGCGAGAAGCTGGGCTGGTGGTCGAGGACGAGCACGGAGCGGATGTGGAGCGCCTCGTGCACGAGCAGCACGAACTTCTGGTAGTTCAGCTCCACCAGGTTCTGTGACGTGTCCGCCGAGGCCTGTTCCGGGCTGGCAGGCGCGTCGAAGGACAGCACCGCGTCCCTGTCCAGGAGGGCGAAATCGAGGCCGGCCTTCCCGCCCCCGTCAGCTGGCGCGGGCTGCGGCAGCTGCTCCCGTACGCCCTCTTGCGAGAAGGCGATGTTTGCCTGCAGAAACCCGGCGACGAGGTTGGCGTCCATGCCCGCACCCGTCACGGGATGGTTGTAGACGCAGACCCCGCCCTTGGTCAACACCATCAGCGACTTGATGTTCAGTACGTCCTGGTATTTCCTGTAGATGAGATCACGCGAGCCCTCGATATCCTCGCCCTGGATCTGTTCCATCGACGCCACGTAATCCCGGAGCGGGATCCCAGCCCTGAGCAGCCTGTCTTTCCAGCAATCGGCGCAGCCGTCGGGGTACCGCTCGCATATCTCGCCGCAATCGACCAGGAAGTGTATCCGTAGCGTAGGTGACATGTCTGATGATATCAAATTCTGGCGCGATGCCTTAAATAGGTTCTAAACGCTTGTGAATACCGTTCAATAACCCCAGGAGGAACACCGACCATGTGGTTTTTCAACAGCCCAAAGATAATCTACGGGAGGGAGGCCATCGACCAGCTCTCCAACCCGCTATACGTGACGGGCACGAAAGCGTTCATCGTGACCGACAAGGATCTCGTGAAGCTCAAGATGGTCGACATCGTCACGAGCAAGCTGAAGGAAGCGAACATCGAATACACGGTCTTCGACGGCGTGCTGCCAGATCCACCGATCTCCGTGGTCAAGGCGGGCGCCGAGCAGTGCGCGAAGTACGCCCCCGACCTGATCATAGCGCTCGGTGGTGGCAGCGCCATCGACACGGCGAAATCGCTCTGGGTTCTCTACGAGGCCGGGCTCGACTTCGACATCAACGGCCTGAACCCGTTCGTCGCCATCCCGACGGGCACGAAGGCCAAGCTCATAGCCATCCCCACGACGTCGGGGACGGGCGCCGAGACGACGTCGGCGGTCGTGCTCACGGACGACGACACGGGGCTGAAGCTCGAGCTGCTCAACAAGGGAACGATCCCGACGATGGCGATCGTCGATCCCGTCTTCGTTGATGCCATGCCGAAGAAGCTCACGTCGAGCACCGCTTTCGACGCCATATCCCATTGCATCGAGAACATCTGCGGCAAGTGGTACAACATCTATTCCGAAGGCCTTGCGATGCTGGCGCTGCGGCTCCTCTTCAAGCACCTGCCAGACGCGTACGCCAAGGCGGATCCCGATGCCCGCGAGGCCGTGCACAACGCGGCGACGATCGCCGGGCTCTCGTTCGGGAACGCCCAGGTTCACCTCGGCCACAGCATCGGCCACGCGCTGGGCGGCACCTTCCACATACCGCACGGCTTCGCCGTCGGCCTCGCGCTCCCCTACGTCATGCAGTACGTCATCAAGCACGACGCCGGGTCGGTCAAGACGTTCGCGGGTGCGGCGAAGACGCTCGGCCTCGCGGAATGGAAGGATGACGACGACGTGGCAGCGAGGAAGTTCCTCGATGCCGTCCAGGAGCTGCAGCGGAAGGTGGACTTCCCGACCAACCTCGCCGATCTCGGCGTCACGAAGGAGAAGCTCGACGCTAACATCGACAAGTTCATCGAGCTGATCCTGCAGTCCGGGGCGATCTCTATCACGCCTGTGGACGTGAGCGCCGACCTCGTGCGGAAGATGCTCTACTACATGGTCGACGGGAAGGCCATCGACTTCTGATCCTTCCACCAGTCCTCGTTTATCTCATTTTATTTCCGCCGGCTTCGCCAATTCCCTGCGGCAATGCAAGTGGAACCGGATGGGATCCAGCGCGTGACCTTCGCCGTCCACACCACCGCACTTCTTGATATCGGCCTCGGGGATGGGGTTCTTGCCGATGGCGAGGTTCTTGAGCTTCATCGTGTTCCCGAGCCCCTTGATCTCCCGTATCCGGTTGAAGTTGAGGTTGAGGTTCTCGAGCGAGCGCAGCTCGTCGAGCCCGCCGATCTCCTCGATGTCGTTGTAGATGAGGACTAGCTCCCGCAAGTTGGCCAGGCTATCGAGCCCCGTGATGCGCTTGATCGCGTTGAAGCCGATGTAGAGCTCCTGGAGGCTGGTGAGGCCCTCCAAGTTCTTGAGCTCGTGGATGCGATTGTCCCCGAGCCACAAGATCTTGAGACCGGCGAGGGACGACAGGCCGTGTATCTCGGATATGCAGTTGTCGTCGAGGAACAGTTCCTGGAGGTTCACGAGGTTCTCGAGGCCCGACACGTCGACGATCTTGTTCCGGCTGAGGGTGAGGCTCCTCAAGCTCGTGAAGTGCTCGATGCCCCTCATGTCACGGAGCTTGTTGTTGAAGAGAGAGAGCTCCTCGATCGGCACGAGGGACTCGTGCTCCGCGAGCGACTCGATCTCCGAGATGAAGTTGTCGCTGAGGTTGAGCTTTCGCACCGACTTGAGGTGTCCCAGGCCCTGGATCTCGTCTATGTAGTGGACTTTCTTGCCGGCGAGGTTCAAAACGCCCTTCTCGACGAGTATCTGCTCGTTGTCCATCGCGCCACCAAGTGCTGAATGCTATATCGATCTGATTCGCACGTTTTTTATTGTTATCGCGGCTTTCTATCAGCATGGACGCGACGATCTCCGATATAACCGAGTCCAAGCTGCGCGAGCTTGAGGAAAAGGGGGATGCCGGGTTTTTGTGGAAGAAGGTGGGGTATCATCGCCCGCTGGCGTCGTTCTGGTGGAACTACACGCTGATCCTCGTGCTGGCACTGCCAGCGCTGCTCGTCGTCGGATACGTGATCCCTCAGCTGATCTTGCCCTTCCCGGCGGCGCTCGGGTTCAGCTCGCTGACCACCCAGTTCTTCGGTCTGTTCTTCACGATCATGGACGTGGCGACCGTGCCAGCGGTCGAGAGGTACGTGGCCGAGTACTCGGTGAAAAACCCTCGGATGGCGATACGATACATCCAGTTCTTTATCTGGTTCCAGATGTTTACCGGGCTCGTCCAAGTCACTGGCGTGGCGATATATTGCTTTTATTTCATGCCAAGGAACCTGGAATACGCGATCTGGTTCTTCTTGATATATTCGACGACCCAGTACCCGGGCTGGCTTGGGTCGTTCAACGGCGCCCTCATCGGGTTCCAGCAGTTCGACAAGGCCAACAAGGTCCAAATAATACAATCGGTGCTATTGCAGGCTCTGACGCAAATCGGGTTCATCATGCTCGGCCGTTGGGTCGGCACCCAGCTTCCTGCGGTCGGCGAGCTAATGGGCGCCACGTACGGCTTCATCCTCGGTACGTACCTCGACGACTTCATGGCCATGGTGATAGCGGGTCACTTTTTCTCGAAGGTGCTGGAGCCGTTCGGCCTGCGCCTCCGCGACGCCTTCATCCCCGAGTTCGACCGCAAGATCGCCAGGGACTGCTTGACGTTCGGGGGCAAGCTCCTCTTCGCCCACGTGATCAACACTGGCGTCAACTTCGCAATCTTGTGGATGGTCATCACATGGCTCCCGAACTACGCGGTCATCACGGGCCTGTACTCTATCGCGGACGGCATCGCCCGCGTGATCTCGATCTCGTTCACGATCACCCCGGCCATATCCGAGGCGTTCAACAAATAGAAGAAGGAACTCACGAAGCTCATCATAGAGAGCCAGTGGAAGAATTGGTTCTTGCTGTCCATGTTCCTCTCCACGGAGGTCGCCATCTTCGTCCCGCCCGTCCTCAGGGCAGTGGGTGGCGAGTACGCCGCGGCAGCGTGGATGATACCTGTGCTGATGGTATCCCGCTTCTTCGTGTTCCCGATCAACTTCGGCAGCGACATCTGCCAGGGGGCGGACAAGCCCGAGTACAGGACATACGCGCTCATCTTCGAACAGACCGCCAGGTTCTTCTCGTATATCTTCATGATCAGCCCGTTCGGGATCTTGAGCGTCATAGGCGAGTCGTATGCCATCTACACGTACCTGCTCGCCGACCTCCCGGCCTACCTGACGAAGCTCATAGTCCAATGGTGGTTCGTTCAGAAGAGGACGATCAAGACGAGGTTCTCGTCACCGTACCAGGTCTTCATCGCCCCGGCCATCTCGGTCGCGTGCTTGGTGCCGATCAACCTCGCGTTCGTGCAGGTCTTCAACGCCCTCTACATGCAGTTCGCGCCGGACGTGCTCGTGCCGCTGGCCGTCGCCGCTTGCCTCTTGCTCGTCATCCTGTTCGCGCTCCCCATCCTACTGTTCTTCGTCTACGGGCTCGTCGGCGGGTGGGACGAGTATCAACTGCGCCAGTTCCGCAACGCCATGTTCATATCAGGTCCATCGAAGCCGTTCGTGAAGTTGCTCTACAACGTCACGAGGTGGGCACACCATAAGAGCAAGCTCGGCAACCGGTTCCCGATCGACCACGAGGCGGGAGAACGCGAGGCGATGGAGCTCACGATGCGCAAGGCGCGCGAGACCGGGCTCAAGGTCTAGCACGCGGGGAAGTGGTAGTGCCGGGGGATCAATAAACGCGGACCTCGTAGACCCCGACCTCATTCGCGCCGTTGCTTGCATGAAAGACTATCTTGACGCGATCCGCGCTTTCCCCGCCCGCCTTGATGACGACCTTTCGCTGGTAGTTCCCCCGCACGGCAGCCACGGGCATCTCCGTCCCGCCCGATGCGGCGATGACGTCGAAGTCCCTCGGGCAGCGCGGGGGGCGCCCGTAGGACGGCCACGGGGCGTAGTCGTCGCGGTACCGGTGCGGGTAGGGCTTGTCCAGGCCGCTGTCAAGGGCGAGGTGGATCTCGCCGACTTGCCTGGTGGCGCCGAGGTCGACGGACAGCCATTGGGGGAAGCCCCCGACCGGGTCCGACATCCAGAGGTTCGGCCCGTGCTTCCCGGGGCGGTGGAAGCCGTTCACCGCGTTTCCAGCGGGGAACGCGACGAATCCCGGGATCGAGAAGCAATACACGCCGCGGGGCCTCACGACTGGCGTGAAGAACGTGGCGCCGTCGTGTATCCGCGCCACCTTCCACGAGCCCGCGTCCTCGTCGAGGTACCCGCCGCGGA
>JAFGBX010000379.1 GCA_016932935.1 Promethearchaeota archaeon
AAGATCCGTGTCATCGAGAACTGCCGCAAGGCCGGTTTCCACGGCGTGCTGCTGATCCCGACGATCGCGAAAGGCATCAATGACAACGCGGTCAAGGGCATCATGGAGTTCGCGAGGGAGAACCACGACGTCGTCTCTGGCATCGTGTTCCAGCCCGTGAGCCTCTGTGGACGCATCGACAACGAGCAGCTGCGCGAGCTGCGCTACACGACGAGCGATCTGGTGCAAGCCGTCGTCGGTGCGACGGGCCTCAAGGACACGTACATCTACCCGATCCCGGCCACGTCCAACCTGACCAAGCTCCTCGCCTTCTACGATTACATGCCCAAGTTCACGATGGCATCCCACCCGGATTGCGGGTTCGCCACGATCATGAGCGTCGATCCCAAGACGGGCAAGTGGGTTAGGATCGAGGATTTCTTCGACATCGATGGTATCATCAAGTGGGCGGACGAGGTCTGGGCCATGGTCGAGAAGGGCGAGTGGCCGAACATGGCGGACAAGGTCGTCGGCCCTCTTGCCAAGCTATTCGGCGAGAAGGTCGGCAGCATCATCAACCAAGCATCCGACTTTGCCTACCGCAAGGCGATCAAGGCTTACTTCATGGCGGGTGCCGTGCGATATATGAAGGGTTTCAGCGGGCCCATCACGGACTTCTTGCCCGTCATGCTGAACCCGAAATTAGAGACAGCCGCGAGCTTTTTCGAGAGGAGCAGCAACTTGCTGGTGAGCAGCATGCACTTCCAGGACGTCTATAACTTCGACACCGAGCGGGTACAGCGCTGCTTAGTCCATTACGGGGTCATCGATCCCGACGACCCTGGAAAGGTGTTGCAGATCCCCTTTTGTTCGATGAACAGCATCCACCGCGAGGAAATCGAGAAGAAACTCAGCAAGGAAAGCATATCGATCAATCCGAACGCGGTAACGGCGAAAGCCAAGGAATTCATCGAGAAAGAGGTTATCAGGAAGTAATCGCTCTTCACCATCATTTCGCTTCCTTTTCTTTTCTAGTGCGACGGAGGTCGCACAAGACCTCCGTCTTGTGCGGCAAGACCTGCCGTCAACTCTTCCACTCTCATGTCCCAATAGCTCTGTCGTGAAGAAAGAACAAACGGGTATAAAAATGGCAGCAATTATGGATTCTTAATGAACCCGCCCTTCATGCTGGCAGCGACCATGTCCCGCGACCGCTTGATGACCGCTTCGGCGTGCTCGAGCAGCTCCTTCTTGGATTTCTTGAGCCGGGCGACGCCTTGCTCGATGGCCTTCGTGGCCACGGCGACGGCCTCCCGCGGGAACAGCTCCCACTCGTCCATGGTCGGCACGATGTACCCCGGGTTCAAGTTCCCCTTCTCCTCGGCCACCTTCGCGATCTCGTAGGCTGCCGCTATGCACATCTCGTCCGTGATCGTGCGTGCCTGGACGTCGAGCGTGCCGCGGAAGATCGCGGGGAAACCGAGCGAGTTGTTGATCTGCGACGAGCCCTCGAAGTCGGAGCGCCCCGTGGCAAAGACCTTCACGCCCGCCTCGCTGGCCTCCCATGGCCACATCCCCGGGATGGGGTTCTCGCAAGCGAACACGATGCTGTTGGTCGCCATCGCTTTGATCTCGTCGACCTTCAGCGCCCCGGGCCCGTTGGCCCCGTAGGAGACGAGAACGTCGGCCCCCTTCAGCGCGACCGCGAGGCTGCCGGACACGCACCCGGGGTTCGTCTGCGCGGCCAGGTCGTACTTGTACGGCTCCGACTGCTTGAGCGACTCGTCCTTCCGCGAGATGATCCCCTTGGAGTCCGTGATGATCGAGTGCTCGGGCTTCATGCCCGCTGCCACGAGCAGCCGGTAGATGGCCACGTTCGCGGCGCCGGCGCCGTTGAACACGATCTGCACGTCCTGGATCCGCTTGCCGACGATCTTCAGCGCGTTGACGAGCCCGGCCAGCGTGATGGCCGCCGTCCCTTGCTGGTCGTCGTGGAACACGGGGATCTGCATCGCGGGATCCTTGCGCAGCGTGTCGAGGATGTAGAAGCAGTCTGGCTTCTCGATGTCCTCGAGGTTGATCCCGCCGAAGCTCGGCTGGATCATACGGACGACCTCGATGACCTTGTCGGGATCCTTCGTGTCGAGGCAGATGGGGAACGCGTCGACCCCGCCGAGGTACTTGAAGAGGAGCGACTTCCCCTCCATGACCGGCATGGACGCCAGTGCCCCGATGTTCCCCAGGCCGAGGACGCGGGTGCCGTTCGACACGACGGCGACCGTGTTCGCTTTGTTGGTGTGCTCGTATGCCTTGCCGGGGTCGGCCTTGATGTCGAGGCACGGCTTGGCAACGCCCGGCGTGTACCAGATCGAGAAGTCGTCGAAGTTCCGCAAGGCACACTTGATGCCCGTCTCTATCTTGCCCTTGTAGAAGGGATGAAGCCGCAGCGCGTCGACGCCCGGCTTCTTCGCCTTCTCCAGCAGCTCTTCCTTGGTCAGCACCATGATCGTGGCCCCGTGGGGTGATCGGTAGTCGATGATCGCGCCTATGAGGGGCCGTACAAATGGCTTGTGGATGCCTTTTAATCCCGGCCCGGCGCAGTATGAGCGATGGCGCGCGACGGTGAGCGGCTTGATACTGGACGGGGATGAGATCGCGGCACGCGTGTTCTACCCCCGCCGGGAGGCGCCGCCTCGCGAGATCCCCGGCAAGCTCGAGGTGTTCTCGTTCCCCTTCTCGCCCTCGGGCAGGATCGGCGGGCTGTTCTTCACGCGGGATCCCGGCCTCCCGACCATGCTCTTGTTCCACGGCAACGGCGAGGTCGTGAACGATTACATCCACTCCGCGTCCGAGTACATGGACTGCGGCGTGAACCTCGCCGTGGTCGATTACCGTGGTTATGGCTTCAGCGACGGGTCGCCGTCGTTCGGCGCCCTGCTCGAAGACAGCCGGGTCGCCTACGACGCCGTTCGAGGGCACATCTTGCAGCGCGGGTTCGACCCCCGGGTCGTCGTCTTCGGCAGGTCGCTCGGCAGCGCGTGCGCGGCGGAGATCGGCGCGGGGCACCCGCCGGGCCTGAGCGGGGTCATCTTCGAGAGCGGGTTCGGGGACCTGTTCAACATCATGAACCGGCTCTTCGGCGTCGGGGTGCTCATGGGCGTCACGCGCGACAAGCTCGTGCGCTATTCGAACGACACGAAGGTCAAGCAGTTCACGACGCCCGTTCTCATCATCCACGGCACCGAGGACTTCATCATCCCCGTGGCCGAGGCCGACGTCTTGTTCAACTCGGTTCCCGATGGCGTGCCCAAGCGGAGAGTCATCATCGACGGCGCGGGGCACAACGACATCCTCATGTGGGCGGACGAGTACTTCCCGCCTATCAAGGACTTCGTCAGGGAAATCGGCGGGCGCCCGTGAAGAAGGAACGAAGGTAATCGCTCACCTTCTGCGCCGCACGACGAGCGTGTAATACAGCACGGCGATGGCGGCCCAGCCCATGGCGACGGACAAGATAACCCACTTGACCGAAGCGAAGGTGGAGTGCGCGATCGCCCACCACGCGGGGAAGAACTCCGGGTCCGTGAGGGTGAGCAGGATGAACGCGTTCTCGACCGCGTCGCATCCAGCGGCGACGGGCCCGAGCACCGCGAAGGTGCAGCTCATCCTCCGCCATGCCGATTCCTCTTCGAACTTCCGGCCGATGATCAGCGCCAGGGAGAACGACAGCAGCCCGTAGGAGACCATATACAAGTAGTCGAAGCTCTGCGCAAGCCGGTAGCTCTCCAGCCCTCCCGCCGCCAGTATATGCGAGTATTGCCACCTCAAGTAGACGTCGTTGAAGGACAGCTGGCTGGTCATGATGGGCGCCACGTCGCCGGACGCGGCGAAGTAGAAGCCCATGAACGCGTACGCGACGAGCATCAAGACGATGCTCGAGAGGAGTAACCATTTCGTCGCCTTCGGCGACGGTCTCGTTCCGAGTGTTTGGCATATGTCCATATCGGTCTCACTACCCTCGTCCTTGCAGTTTCTCGTCGTAGAGTGCCTTGTAACTTATGATGCGCACGCCCGAGGCGAGCGCATGGTCGATGATGGCAGCGGTCATCTCCATCTCCGGATCCTCCCGAATCGACGACCAGTCGTGCTGGCACAAGGCGATGTACTCGCCGCGGCGGGCGACCTGGTCGAGGTCGGCGATGAAGGTCTGGTCCCACCTCGCCTTCCAGCCGTGGTCGTCCCTAAATATGCAGTCCTGCCACCCGTTCACCGGGCACTCGAGCATGTCGGGAAAGCCCTGCTCGTCGTAGAAGAACGGCTGGACGTCGAGCGGGACAGGCGTGTACCCCTTCTCGTTCCGGCCCCACGAGCGAAGGAACCGGATCCCCGCCCCGTGGAGCACCGCCAGGATGTCCGGCCTGTCCAGCAACCCCCGGTGGAACGCGTAGGGCGTCGTCATGCCGATGGGAGAGATGCCGAGCTTCTTCCGGAAAACGTCGTTCGCTTTCTCAACGTCCTTCTTGATGGTCACTATCGACTCGTCCTTGCCATAGACCTCGTGCTTCTTGCCCGTGTCACACTCGATCCGCTTGAAGATCAAGTGCGAGTAGGTGTGCTGCTGGAGGTCGAACAAGGGATTACCCACGATTTCCTTGATCTGCCGGGCATTCTTCTCGAGCGTCTGGCCGCGGACGAACAAGGTGCACGGGGCGCCGCGCGCCACGTGCAGCCTCGACATAACGCCGAGGAACTCGCGCGTGCACGCGGGCGCGCCAGCTTCCACGTCGTAACCGATGCAAAGCGTGCCGCCCATACTGATCACGCTTATCTTGGCGCGCATAAAGATGTAGTTCATGGACAAGCTTGCGATCGACGGCGGGCCGAAGGCCGTGCCGGACGACCTCGTGAGGGTTCCCTGGCCCCTCATCACGGAGGACGACGTGTCGGCGGTCAGCGCCGCGTTGCGTTCCAACCAGATCTGGGGGAACGCGCCGAACGTGGTCGCCCTCGAGAGGGAATGGGCGGACTATTGCGGCGTCGAGCATTGCAGGGGCACCAACGGCGGCACGGCCGCGCTCCACATGGCACTGGCGGGTGCTGGCGTGGGCCCTGGTGACGAGGTCATCGTCCCCGCGTACTCGTTCCACTCGAGTGCATCGTGCGTCCTCCACCACAACGCCATCCCGGTGTTCGTAGACATCGACTTCGCGACCTACACGCTGGATCCAAAGAAGATCGAGGGGAAGATCACGGACAAGACGAAGGCGATCATCGGGGTCGACCTCTTCGGCCTTCCCGCGGACTGGGTCGCGATCAACAAGATCGCCGGGAAGCACGGCCTCGTCGCGATAGAGGACGGCTGCCAGGCGCACGGCGCCGCGATCGCCGGTAAGAAGACCGGGGCGCTCGCGGACGTCGCAGCGTTCTCGCTGAACGGCAGCAAGAACTTGCCCGGCGCGGAGGGCGGGCTGCTCGTGACCGGGAACAAGGGCATATTCGACAATTCGCGCATCCTCGAGATGGCCGTCCAGATCGTCGAGGGCAAGCGGGTCTATCCCGCGTACAGCTTCGGCTGGAACTACCGGATGAACGAGCTGTCCGCCGCTCTCACGCGCAGCCGCCTCAAACACCTGGACGAGCTGAACGACGCGCGCAGGAGGAACTGTGAGTTCCTCTCCGCCGAGCTGGGGAGGCTCGATGGCGTCATCCCGCCCACCGTTCCCGCCGGCCACACGCACGTCTACCACATGTACAAGATTGCCTTGGATCCCGCGCTCGGCGAAAGGTACGGTGCGCCCATGCCGGAGATAAAGAACGGCATAATGTTCGCGCTCAACTCCGAGGGCGTCCCGACCACGACGTGGGTCACCGACCTCCTCCCCCGGCAGGGCATCTACACGGCGCTACGTGGCTATGGGGACGGCTGCCCGTGGACCTGCCCGTACGGCTCCGGGGCCAAGTGGGACTACACGAGCGAGGCCTACCCGTCGGCGCAGCGGCTCGTCGACACGACGTTCAACGTCGAGTACTTCTACCCCCCGAACGAGCGGGGGTACCTCGAGGCGGTGGTGCGCGGGTTCCAGAAGGTATGGGGATACCTCGACGTGCTATTCTCGTGAGCACCGCAAAGCCGAACCAAACCACGGATCGGGAACGTTATGGCAAAGAAAACAGCGAAGGCCGCTGGCTCGCGGGCCAAGGGGCAAGGCGAGCGTGGCACGTGTTCTAGCGGCGAGTCCACCGCGGACCACGAGTTCTACAAGAACCCCTTGTACTACGACATCGCCTTCGACGGCGACATCTCGGAAGAGATCGATTTCTACAAGCGCGTGTTCGATGAATATGCCAGGATCCCCGTGAAGGCGGTGCTGGAGCCCGCATGTGGCAACGGGCTCTACCTCGTTAACATGGCGAGGGCTGGGTTCACCATAGCCGGCTACGACCTCGCCCCCGAGATGGTCGAGTTCGCTCGGGCCAAGGCGAGACGTGAAGGGCTCGAGAAGGCCATCACGGTCGTCCAGGGTGACATGCGGGACTTCAGGCCTGGCCAGCAGTTCGACGCGGCCATCAACCAGATCAACAGCCTGGCCTACATGAAGGCCGACGAGGACGTCGTCGGCCACTTCAAGGCCACGGCTGACTCGTTGGTCACCGGGGGCATCTACATCGTCGAGCTCACCATCAAGTGCGAGGACTTCGAGAACGAGCACAAGCCGGACGAGACCTGGATCATGGAGCGCGACGGAATCAAGTGCACGGCCACGTGGCGCCCGGTGCGGTACGACCTGCAGAAGAAGCTCCGGTACGTCGACTTCACCATGCACGTGGACGACCACGGGGCGTGCCACGACATCCACGAGACGCACGAGCTGCGGCTCTGGACGCACGAGGACGTCGTCGGGCTCGCGCGAGCGGGGGGGTTCGA
>JAFGBX010000380.1 GCA_016932935.1 Promethearchaeota archaeon
AGTGCCATTGCCGTGCCATTTCACGAGGCACATGTCAAAGTTACCCGCCCCGTAACTGCTCGTGATCCCCGTGGTGTAGAGGAACGTGCCGTCCCCAGCAACCGCATATAAGAACTCGTTGGAGGGACCGCCCCATGTCTTCGCCCAGAGCATACTACCGTTCACGGGGTTCCAGGAGACGAGCAGGGCGTCTATATTGGAGGCCCCGACGTTGATATGGCCGGCCGTGTAGACCGCCGACGCGTTTCCCCAAACGGAAGAACCGCGGTCGTAACCCGTGGAACCATAGGTCGTGTTCCACATCACAGCCCCAGTGGAATTCCACTTCACGAGGAGCAAGTCGTCGCCGCTCGACGCCGATCCAGTCATCCCGACCGTGTAGATGTACGTGCCGTCACCCCAGACGGCGGTTCCCTCCTCGTCGTACTCCGAGTCGAAGACGGAGGCCCATTCGACAAGGCCGCTGACCGTGTTGAAGTCGATCAAGGTCAGCGCCCCGCTAGTGTCCCCAGAGGTTTTACCGGTAGCGAATATGTGGCCGTTGTGATACCAAGCCCTCCCTTCTGCCCAGTCCTCTTGGGAAGCGTTCCAGTTCGTCGTGAACGAGGGGGAATATCCCGAAGAAAATATCGGAGATGCACCTATTTCACATGCCGCTTCTTGCCGGTCGAAGGTCTTCGTCGTCCACAAGAACACACCGAGTGTGGACAACGCGGCCAGCGATGCCACGATGCATCCCACGCGAATTCTCAAGCAGTTTGTCCTCATCATCAGCACCTGGCGGAATCGATCTACCGATATGAGTAGGCATCTGTATTCTAAAAAAATGCCCATCGATGCAACGATCCGTCGAGGTTTCTTGCCCGGCCAAGGCTATGTACCGATCCCATCGAGCACCATGGACAGGATCGTGACCGCAGCCTTCTTCGAAAGCGGCTCGTTCCCGTTCCCGCACTTGGGCGATTGGATGCACGACGGGCAGCCCGCGTCGCCCTTGCAGGGGCACGAGCGGATCAGCGCCAGCGTGTCCTCGAGCAGCTGGATGACGTTGTCCTTCGCCTTCTCGGCCAGGCCGATCCCGCCCGGGAAGGCGTCGTAGATGTATATCATGGGCTTCTTGTACAAGGGGTCGACGTCGATGCTCACGCCGCCGACGTCCCACCGGCTGCAGAGCACGTTCTTGGGGAACAGGCCGATCGACCCGTGCTCGACCGCGTGGATCCCACCACCGAGCGACCTCTTTCCCATCACGTCGAGGGCCACCTGCACGTCGAGCGGGACGTTGAACCACATCGCCTTCGTGTTAAACGCGGTCTTCGGCAGCTCGAGCGGGTGGTAGTCGATCGCCTCCCCGCTGTCGATGGACTTCACCGCGTACCGCGTGTACTCGTGCTCGACCCGCACGTCGCCGTAGTACACGTCCAGCCCCTCGAGCCCCGTGCCGCGTGGGAACACCCAGGTGGGCTTGGTGGAATTGGCATCCGTGACCGGCTCGAACCCGTCTTTGAGAACCGAGATCGGGAAGATGCTGGTCTCGTAGAGCGCCTGGGTGTAGTAATCGACGTCCTCGCGCCGCAGCGAGACCTCTCGCCCTTGCATGTCGAGTTTTTCCACCTTGTACGTCTCCGCCATGAAGAGGAAGATGGCCCCCTCGTGCAGCGTTGAGAACACGCGGCTCTCGGTCTCCGACGTGAGGAGCCGCTTCTTCCCGCCCACGGCCTCGAACACCTTAAAATTCTCCGAGGGGATGGAGTTGAGGCTCGTCCGCTCCGCGGGGAAGTCGCCCCGGGTATAGACGTATCGCCCCCCGACCTTGTGCACGGCACCCTCCGCGACCAGCTGCTCCACGATCTCGCGGGCGCGCGGGCCGAAGAAGGACATGTCCATCTCGTGCAGCGGGATCTCCTTGATCCCGCACTCGAGCTGGCCCTTCACGATGTACGGGTTGCAGAGGTCGATGATCGCGTCCTCGTGCGTCTTGGCGAAGAAGTAGCCAGGGTTGTTGATGTAGTACTGGTCAAGGGCGTCGCTGCCCGCGAGGAACACGACGAGCGACTCGCTCGACGACCGGCCGCACCGGCCGGCCTGCTGCCAGAACGACGTGATCGAGCCGGGGAAGCCGGAGATGATCACGACGTCGAGGCTGCCCACGTCGATGCCAAGCTCGAGCGCCGACGTCGCGGCGACGCCGACGAGTTCCTTGTCCCGGAGCTTCCGCTCCAGCGCCCGGCGCACCTTGGGCGGGTAGCCGGCGCGGTAGGACATCACCCGGTCGGCCAGGGGCGACCCGGCGAGGCCATCCTTGGCCCACTTGGCTTGCAGCTCGGCCATCTTCCTCGACTGGGTGAACACCAGCGTCTGGAACGAGTTGATCGTGAACGTCTTGAAGAGCGCCCTCGTGTCCTGGTGGATCGAGAGCCGCTTGCCGAGCCCGTCGACGAACATGGGGTTCCAGAACCACACCTTCTTTCCCGCGTTGCCCGACCCGTCGTTGTCGACCAGCTCGAAGCCCAGCCCCGTTAGTTTCATGGCCAGCTCGAGCGGGTTGCCGATCGTGGCCGAGCAGAAGATCCACTGCGGGATGCGCTTGAACGCCATGGCCGCGCGCTGTAGCCGGCGCATCAAGAACGCGACGTTGGAGCCGAACACGCCGGAATAGACGTGCACCTCGTCGAAGACGACGAAAGCAATGTGCTCGAAGAACTCCTTCCACAGCCGCAAGTTTCCCAAGTACTGGTGCATGCCGTAAGGGTTCGTGATGATGATCTTGCAACGCGACCGGATCCGACGCTTTTCTTCCACGGACGCGTCGGCGTCGTACACCCCGACGATCTCCTTGGGCAGGCCGACCGCCTCGAGGAGCGAGCAGACCTTGACGTGCTGGTCCTGGGCGAGCGCCTTCAAGGGGAACACGAGCAGGGCGGAAGCCCTCGCCGCGGACTTCAGCAGCGCGTCGACGATCGGGAACAGATAGCACACCGACTTGCCCGACGCCGTCGAAGTGGCCACGATCACGTTCTTCCCGAGCGACGCGTGCCCGATCGCGCTCGCCTGGTGCGAGTAGAACGAGAGGCCGTGGTCGCGCACGTACTTCTCCAGGGCGGGATGGAGCGTGCCGGCCGCCACCTCGCCGAACACGGGATCCTTGGCCGGCATCGCGTGGTCGTACACCACGCTGCGCCGCACCTTCGCCCCGGTGGCCTTCAATGACTGCAAAAAGGGTTCCAGCACCAGCGTTCACCCGCTTCGCTCGTCGGAGGGGAAGCCACTTGCCCTCGCCCTCGAGTACGACTCCCGCAGCGCCCACCCGAGCAACCGGTGGAGGGACCGGACGTCGACCATGTTGTGGTGAAGGACGCGGAACATGTCGGACAGGCCGGGATGCGCACTGATCAAGGCTTCGCCGATGGGCGTGCCCGCGACCTCAAGGGGCTTTCCCGGACCGATGACCGACTTCAAGACTCGCGTGAACGCCGGCCCGCCACCGCTGGCGGTGAACTCTGCATAAAGGCCTGGGATCATAGCCGACGGGATGTCGAATGCGCGATCCTCGTGCAGGATGGACCCCTCGTAATGGGCGAGCGGGGCGCGCCGCTTCAGCCCCTTCACACGACGCAGCTCGTGGACGAGGTCGACGTGATGCCGTTCGAACACGCTATCGGATTCACCCAAGTAATACCACGCGCGGCCCTTCAATACCGGCACGTCGAACGCCTTTCCGTTGAAGGTCACGATACACCCGGTACCAGCCAGGAGTTCGACCGCCCGCTTTACGATCGTGAACTCCTCCGCATAATCGCGCGCGAAGAGCTGGGTTATCTTGAACCGCCTCTCCTCTGGCGCCGCGATGCCGATGGCGATCGCGAACACGCGCGCGTCCGCGTGCAGCCCCGTTGTTTCGATGTCGAGGTACGCGACCTTCTCGGGCTGAAAGCAGAACATGAGGTCGATGTCCTTGACGCGCCTGGTCGCCCGCAGCAGGCCGACCTGGTCACGCCCTATCCAATCGAGCAGGAGGCGGGCCTGGGCGCGCCACGATCGCCTGGACGAGTAGGCGAGATCCTCGAGCCGCCGCAAGCCGGAGCGCGCGAGCTTGTCGCGCGTCTTGGCACCTATCCCCTTCACGACGCACACGTCGCGCCGCAGCTTGGCCCGCGACAGGGAAAAGAGCAGCCCGTCCGGGAACCGCTCGTCCAAGGGTGAACGCCATTCGATCGTGAGGCAAGTGCCAGACTCGCCCGAGATCTCTTCGACCGTGGCCTCGCCGACGTATTTCATCGCCGAGAGGGCGGTTCTGAACGTGAAACCGGTCGCGTCGAGCATGATTGGCACCCGCGCTGGTCGAGGGGCTGTGAGCTCGGGTAAGCACCCTTGCCCTCAATATCTTCCCTTACCAAATATAAGCATCGTGGACCGCGGAATTAGTGAACCACGAGGTCCAGCAGGTCTTGACCCTCCCATGCGAGCCTTACCAGCTCCGGCAATCGTCCCG
>JAFGBX010000381.1 GCA_016932935.1 Promethearchaeota archaeon
GTCTAAAGATCAACCCCGCGAAGAAGTTGCTCGCATTCCTCATCGGTAAAGTCGCACCCAACTTCGTGTTCGACCAGCAGACTCCGCCGGATCCGTCGACGGGGCTAGCGAGGGTGAGCCACGACAAGCAGAGCGTGCAGTGGTGCGTGCCGTGCATCGAGAAAGGGACGAGCTTCGGCTTGATGGGGGAAGATGGCGACAAGGAATACCAGATCGATTGCTTCCCTGGCTCCCCGCTCAGCACGGTCACGAGGCTGTACCTGGCCGCTGGCCGGGTTCATAAAAGCGCTGGCAAGTGGCCAAAAGTCCCGTTGTTCTGCACGGGCTCCAGTCTGGACGACCTCGTCGATCCGACAGGCGCGGCCGAGTTCGTAGCCGGCATCGACCAGGCCATCCCGCACCAGTACAAGCTGTACGACGGCTGGTACCACCCGCAACTCGGGGAACGGGATCGGGAAACGCTATTCATCGATATACTATCATTCATGGAGCTGACATGAGGGGTTGCTGAGCATTATATCTTTCCCATGACAATACTGGACACGGCAATCTCGAGGGTCGAAGCGCATGCGAACGCGGCCGTCCCGAAGGCGTGCATCAACGCGTTCCCTCGCCGATCGCATGATGATGGTCGCCTTGTTGTCTCTGGCCATCCTGGCCCCGTTGTTCACGGGATACTACCACTGCCAGTTCGTCGGGACGAACTACCTCGCCGGGCTGGACATCAACGTCAACGCGGACTACCCGGCGTTGAATGCGAGCAGCTGGGTCGTGCCCGGCTTCAAGAACGTCAGCTTCGTGTTCGAGGTCGAGTCCGGATACCCCGCGCCGGTGAACGTGACCTACTCGGTGAACAACTACACGATGGGCACGACCGACTGGTTCAAGGCGAACGCGACGGAATGGGGCGAATGGGGCTACTCGTTCCACCACCTCACGGGCGGGGCCTTGGACGGGGCCGGCGTGGCGCACTACGGCGGTTATCCCACGGCACCAGCATCCAAGCGCGAGGCATACACGTACATGCGCAACTACGTGGTCAACTTCACGGAGCACTTGAAAAACGGCACCAGGCCCTGGATCTCGTTCAACGGGCACTACCCGTACCACCACTACGCGGCGGAGTTCGGATTCGACGCGGTCGGCTCGGAGATCGGCGAGAACATTGATTCCTACCAGCTGATGATGGCGTTCAACCGGGGGGCCGCGCGACAGTACCACCTGCCCTGGTTCGTCGACTTCTCGGCCTGGATGTCCGGTACCATCACGGACTACAACGTCCCACCGACCTGGGGGGATAGCAGCGGCCCGACTTGCGGGCACTCGTTGAGCTTGTTCCAGCGCAGTTACTACATGGCATACATGGCGGGCACGAGCCGGGTGATAGCGGAGGGCGGCTGCGCGAACCTTTTCTACAGGACTCCCGACCCGTATGGCCTTCTCCCGCTGACGCCGCTCGGCGAGGTGGGGCGCGATTTCGCGCATTTCACGGCTGACCACCCGAACCGCGGCATTCCCTACACCCCCGTCGGCATCCTCATCGACGACCTCCACGGGTCGAACGGCATCCTTTCCGGGCCGCCCAGGGCTTTCAACACCCTCCAGTACAACAAGGGGGACATGATGACGTTTAATCTCCTGGACACGATCTTCCCGTCTTGCTGGGATTCGCCCGTTGACGAGCAATGGGCCCTGGCGAACAACGAGTTCGGCGACATGTTCGACGTGTTGCTGCAGAACGCGTCGTCTGACGTGCTCGCCTCCTACCCGGTGGTCTTCATGAGCGGGGAGATCGTCCCGCGGGGCAACGAGTCCGAGCGGTTGGTGGAATACGTGGAGAACGGCGGAACGCTGTTCGTCAACTCGGCGTATTTCCCGGCCCTGAACGCGGCCTTGCTCGCCAGGGGCCACCAAGCGGTGCTCGAGCTGCCGCTCCTGCAGTACGTGAAGGTGCTTCCCTTCGGCAATTCAAATGGCGGTAACTTCGTCTTGTTCGGCCCTGACTACGACGCGACGCGCGTCCGGCCGATGCTGCGGGAACTCGCTGGCTTGGTCTCGCCGTTCGTCGTGACGACCGACGGCTTGCTGGGAAACGGCCAGTCCGTGTACGGGGCGAGGTCGAGCATCCAGCACCTGGTCAACCGGAATTGCAACGGCTGGGTGCTCACGCTGATCAACAACGACGGCATCACGAAGGAACCGAGGGAGGCGCCCATCATCGACGCGAGCAAGGCGAGGGAGGTCACTATCCGCCTGAACGACGCTTTCCTCGGGAAGGCGCTCCCCGCGGGGACGACCCTTCAAAACGTCACGGACTGGACGGCCGGCGACGTGGTGCTCTGGGACTCGGGCGGGGGTGCCGGGGCGGCGTCCCCCGTGGTCGAGCTAGCCCTCGGCCCCGGTGCGGTCTCCATCCTCGAATTCAAGTTCGGCTAGGCGGCGCCATGCGATTGGGGTTGCTAAGCGGTGTATGAATCCCGGTCAATCGTGGTTCCTCGGGCGCTCGCTATCCGCGATGATGAGCACGTGGTGCTCCGGTACCAGGGGCTCGTCGCAGCCCACGTCCTTGGCATCGACCACGCGGAACCCGCAAGAGTCGAGGATCCTCTCCCACCCCTTAACCGGCAGGTAGTTCAAGGGCACGCTCATGTCCTCGTCACCGATCACGCGGTTGTAGAACCAGTCGATGAAGGCCGTGACGACCTTGTCGCCGTCGCCTTCGAAGTGCGCTTCCTTGATCACCAGGCGTCGCTTTGTCACCCTGGCCGCTTCCCTTAGCAATTGCTCGGGATCGCCCGAATGGTGCAGTACCGTGTAGAGGATCGTGGTATCGACGCTGGCGTCCGGCATCGGTACCCCCCCTCCATCCGTGAACAGGACGAGCGGTAGATCCGTGCTGTTGTAGTCGGCGACATCTGCTAGGATGACATCCTTACCGAGCCGCTCCCTCACCTCCTTGCCGAGCCGCCCGTCGCCGGCACCTAGGTCCAGGATCCTGTCCCCGATGAGGTACCCCTCGATACCCCGGAAGTTCGACGCCGCGCGGCTTGCGGCCAGTGCATCCATGTCGGTTCCCTTGCTCGAAACCCTCCTGACGAGCTTGCGGAGCGATGCCTCGACTTCGACGAGCGGAATCCCCCGCTTTATGCCATTGGTGATCGATTTGTTCACGAACCACCAGAACACGGCGGCTTTGCAAGGGGAAACCCCCGCGCGCAGCGTCGCCGACCGCAAGGCCCCCCGGATGCCTTCCCAATGCAGTGTGTCCTCCGGGCTCTTCTTGGAAAAGGCGGCGTAGACTACGCGTTCCACGGCGGTGATGTCGTTCTGGTTCGCCGGCTTGTGAAACCGTGCGTGTTCCTCGAAGGTTATGGGTGCGTCATCGGCTGTCATGGTCTGCACTTCTTTTCTTTGCTTTGGTTATCATTTCCGGCCGTAGAAGACCCCGATGCCCTTCAAGAGCAACGGGCTGCCCAGCGGTCGGGGGAGGCCCAACGTCGTGAAGGAATCGACCCAATGGAGCTCGGCCACATGGTCAGCGAGCGATTGCCGCATCCGCTCGAAGTCGCCGAACGCCACGCCGAGCTTGAACAGGTCCTGCAAGGCGAACGCGCCCCCCTTCTTTAGCACGCGGAGCGCCTCCAGGAGCACCTTGAACCGCCCGTCGGGGCCTGGGGCCCGCACCTCGTGGAAGGCGAGGTTGCTCACGATGGCATCGAACGACCCGTCGTCGTACGGGAGCCGGGCAGCATCCGCGCGCTGGAAAACGACCCTGTCGGCCACGCCCTCGACCCGGGCGTTGATGGTGCATCGCTGCTCCGTGTATTCGAAGTAAGTCTCGCCCCAGCAGTCCACACCGGTGATCCTCCCGGATGGATGTAGCTTGGCGAGCTTGATGGAGGCTGCGCCGCTGCCACATCCGACGTCGAGGCAAGCCCCGCGGCCGTCCCACGGCAGCTTGCTCAACAGGAAGTCGTGGATCCTGGCCTGCACGTCGCCACCCCCCGGCGAGAACTGGTGGTACGCATACACCGCTTGCCACGAGAGGAGGCCACAGAATGCGGAAAACGACCAGATCGCGACTTGCAGCCAGGGAATCGGGACGAGAACCCCGGCCAACGCGGACCCCGCGCACAGCACCAGCCCGACGGCGATGAACTTCTTGGGCATCCAGTTGCCATATTCCGCGGCTTCAGCCTTGCCGTTGTCAACGGCAGCTTCGGTTGCTTGTTGGGCTCCCAGCACGGTCGTGCACCTACTGAGTATTGCTCATTAAGTGCTTGATGAGAGTGATCACATTTAAAGTTAATGAGCAACACTCAGTAAGCGCGAGCCTACCGATCGGCGCCAAGATACAGCGCGCGGGGTAAGATGCCGTGTCCAAGGAGGAAGGTGCTGCTAAGCCACGGGCGAGGAAGCGGGTGAGGGATAAAGCTGGGAAAATCGAGCGGATCTACAAGAGCTTCTTCGACCTCGTCGGGAAGATGGGATACTCGAAGGTGAGCACGAACCACGTCGCAGCGGCCGCCGGCATCAGCGTCGGGACGGTATACCGGTACTTCCCGCAAGGCAAGGTGAGCATCATCCAGGCCTACTTCGACAGCACCCAGGAGGAGATCTTCGACATCGAGGCGATCGAGTCGCGGGAGCTGCTCGATCTGGAAGGTTTCTTCCGGAGGTACCTCACCGGGTTCGTCCGGGTGCACCGCGAGAACAAGGTCTACCATCAAGCGTATGACCAAGCAATGATGGAGAACCCGGACGTGCTCGCGTGTTACACGCGGAAGGTCGAGCGATTCATCGGGGTGATCGCGGAAAAACTGCAGCAATTGCATCCTTCCTTCAAGCAGATGCCCGTGGTGCTGATGGAGCGGCGATTGCTGCTGATCTTCAACGTCTTCGAGGCCTTGACCCGCCAGCACTTGATGATCATGCCCCTCTTTCCCACGGACGGCGAATACATCGAATTCCTGGTGGGCCTGCTCGGTTTCTTCTCGAACCAGCCGGAAGGCCCGTCCCGGGGGCAAGCCGGCATGTAGGGCCCGGTCGGCTGTCTACTCCTAGTCGAAGATGGCGCTTGCGGTCTCCTCCACCTTCTTGCGCGCACTGGATTCGTACATGCGCGGGAAGAAAGCCAGGAAAGGGGAGGTCCACGCGTGGGTGGGGCAGGCACGCAAGCAATTGTAGCACTTGGCGCAGCCCTCGCCGCGGGCTACCACCTTCCCGCTTGCGAGCGTCAAGCACCGCGTCGAGCACGCGTCGACGCACGTCCCGCACCCCGTGCACCTCGAAGCGACGTGCCTCGGCGAGGGTATGAAACGCGTGCTCACGACCCTCGAAACGAACCTGCCCAGCAGCGATCGCGGCGGGAGCTTCGGGGTTCGGAACTCGCCGGGATGCTTCTTTGAAACTGGCGAAGAGTACCAGGCCTTGACCCTCTCAACGAGCTCGCCGACGAGCCCCTCCTCTTTGGTGGCAGGCCGGTCGGGGAACAGATCCCGCGATGGATCGAGCACCAACGAATGCTTGGATACCAGCTTGGCAGCGGCTAGGACTTCGACGTTCTTCCCGCCGAGCAAGGTCGCAACGTCTTTCAACGCCGACCCGCAAGTCACCGCGCCGTACGTGGCGTAGACGACCGCGGCCGAACCGTCTTGCTGCACGGCCAGGCCGCGGAGGAAATCCAACACCGGCTTCGGCGGGTGCCCCGCGTACACGGGCGTGCCAAGCACGAGGAAGCGCCTCGATGGCACCAAAGCGGCTGCCGATTCTCGGACCTCGATTGCCGTCCTTCCGGTGAGGTCGAGCTGTTCCGGTTTCAAGTTGGCTGCCGACAAGGTCTCGATGAACCATGACGCCACTCGTCTTGTCGTTCCGCTCGGGGAGAAGAAGGCGATGGTTGGAGGTGAGGCTTCGATCTTGACCACCAATAGGGATCATCATGAACTCCTATAAAAAGCAGTTGCCTTCCGCGGGTCGGTGCGTCACTGCCGGAAAGCAGCGGTCGAGTGACTATCGCCGTCGTTTTTTCGAGTGAATCCGGTAAAAAAAACGACCGCAGAGATCGGAATTCGTGCATCGACCGCATCGTCGAGCCTTCGTTCTGCCTTGGAAGTAATGTTAAGGTATTAAAGCTTTCAAGCCGGACATCAATTGTCATCTTGCATTCATCATCTTCATAGCAAGGTAGATGCAGCATGGTAGGAAGCAAAGACTTATCCGATGTAGTTATAGTGGATTATTGTCGCACGGGCGTGGGCTATAAAGATGGCAGCCTTTCCTCCATCCGCTCCGATACGATGGTCGTCGAGCTGATCAAGGCGCTCCGTGACCGGAACCCGAAGTTCAAGGACAACCTGGAAAACTTGTCCAAGGACTTCAAAGTCGACTCTATCTGGGGCTGCAACAGCCAGATCGGCACTTCGGCCCTCACGCTCGGGCGCACCGCCGCGCTCGCGGCGCACTACCCGATCCAGGTGCCCGGCATGTCGCTGAACCGCCAATGCGCCTCCGGCATGACCGCGATCGCCTTGGGGCTCGCCGAGATCAAGTGCGGGTGGTTCGACTTCGTCATCTGCGGCGGCATGGAGCA
>JAFGBX010000382.1 GCA_016932935.1 Promethearchaeota archaeon
CGTCGACCCAGATGCTCTTGCAAGAGGCGGCGCCGCCCGCCGAGATCGAGAGGAGATCCATGCTTGTCGCTTCACGGTAGGGCGGAAGGCCCTAATGAACTGATCACCCGACGGCTCGATAGGCGAGGCGCTTGAGTACATCGAGCAGCACGATTCCGGCGATGCCCAGGGCGACCGTCGATGCGGTCGTCATGGCGGCACCCAGGGGCTCGACCATGGACAGGTTCCAGAACATCGACCCGAAGACGTTGAAGGCCAGGACGAGCACGACGAAGTGCCGGCCAACATGCACGAAATGGCCCAGGGATTCGAGGGCGAGCAGCGTGAGGGAGCACGAGAACCAGCCGACCAAGGGCAGGCTCGCCGCGAGGAGCAAGAACCGCCCGGGGTCGGCGACGCGGCCCGCGACGAACGCCGTGCTCGCGCCCAGGATGGCCAGGAACAAGAGCCCAGAGATCCCTTGCTTGGCACCCAACAAGCGCCTGGTGTACCGCGGGAGCGCCAGGAAGCCAGGGGCGAGGTCGTACCCCGCGCCCGACACGGCCGACGCGATGAAGAACGGCAGGAAGCCCGTGAGGACGTACAGCCAGAAGAACGCGATGACCGGGTCGGACACGTCGAAGGAGAAGCCCGCGAGGATCACGGCGGCCGCGGCTATGGCAGGCGCCAGCACCGTGGCGGCGTGCCTCGCGTCCTTGAACATGACCCCCAGGAGCGCCCGCCCGACGGCCCAGGTCGGCGAGCTAGGCCGGAAGGATATCGAGGATTCCTGGGCATCCTGGCGAGAGGCGCCGGGCCCGCGCCGGAGCACGGCGGGGGCGAGCAAGAACGATAAGCACGCGGGCCACGCGGCCACGAGCACGCTTGCCGTGATGGCCAAGGCGCTGTATGCCGCACCTGGACGGGCGACCGCCAGCACGACCGCTGCCAGCGAGGGGAACACGGCCGCCGGTAAGGCGGTGGCCAAGGCGATCGCCAGGCCGACCGACCGTCCCGCCGCCCCCGGGGGCAGTGGCATCACCGAGAGAAACGACAGGATTCCCGGCTTCCGCGCCTGGCCGGCAGCCGAGACAGCCACGAGGGTCAAGAAAGCGGCCTGGATCGCGAGGAACGCGGTCAAGTCGTTCCCGACCACGAGCACGGGCGCGATCGCTGCCGCGGTAACGCACGCTAGAGCGATCGACGTGCAACTCCCCCCCACGCCGCCCTGATCACAGTTCCTGCCCGCCTTGTACCGCGACTCGGCGAGCACCGCCCTCGCAAGCCGCCAATACAGATGACCCGGCTGTAACGATCCCTTCATGGCCCTCCCCGTTCACCCAACCCCGCCTGGTGGGAGGCCCTGTAGCGCCTTGAACTTCTTGCTGGCCGCGGTGACGATCGCCTCGTCACCCGTCAGGCTCAAGAACAGGCCCTCCAGTCCTTTGCCCTCGTGACGAGCGCGATCGCGCAGCTTTTCGACCGAACCTTCTGCCACGAGCTTGCCATTGCTGATGATGCCGATCCGGTTGCAGATCGATTCCGCCTCGTCGATCACGTGCGTCGAGAGCACGATGGCACTGCCGCCGATTGCCATGGTCACGAGCATGTCCTTCACGACGCGCCGCGCCCGGACGTCCAGCCCGGTCAGCGGCTCGTCGAGGACGAGGACGGCAGGATCGTGGAGCAGCGCGGCGACGATCTGAATCTTCTGCTGGTTACCCTTGCTCAGCGCCGCGATCGGCGTCTTATAATACTTCACGGCATCGAGCACCTTGAGTAAATCGCGCGCCCGCCGCGTCGCGGCCACGGGATCCAGTTGCCTCACGGACGCGACGAGCGAGAGCAACCGGGCGGGTGTCATCGACCGGAAGACGTCCGGCTCCTCGGGCACGAACCCGACGATAGCCTTGACCTCTGCCGGGTGGCTCAATGGATCCCGGCCGCTAACGTCGATGCTGCCCTTGTCGGGCTTGAGCAAGCCAGTGATGCATCTCAGCAGCGTGGACTTGCCCGCGCCGTTGGGGCCGAGCAGCCCGTAGATCTCGCCCGGGCGGATCTCGATGCTCGCTCCGTCGACGGCCACGACGGTACCGAAGCGCTTGACGAGCCCTTGCACCCGGATGCCGTTCGCTCTTGTTGCCAAGGGGATACCACCCGCGGGTCGCGGCGTTGATGCGACCTCGGATCGTGGTAGTGATGTTGCGGCTCTGTATAAGTAGGAGGTGGTGCCGGCGGGGCCCGTCACGGGAGGGACTGGTGGATCTTCTTGGCGAGGTCGATAAACGCCTGATCCACGTGCTCGCCCGTGAGTGCAGACGTGAGGATCACGTCGCAGCCGAGCTCCTTGGCGAGGGCCTGGATGTCAACATCGGCGACCGCCCGCTGGTCGGCCAGGTCGAGCTTGTTCCCGATGATGAGGCAGGGCATCTTGCCGACGACCGACGCGGCGTCGTCGTACCAGGCCCTGACGTTCGCGAAGGTCTCCGGGCTCGTGAGGTCGAAGGCGACGATGATCCCGCGGGCGCCGTTGTAGAAGCCCTTCCGGAACGTGTTGAACTTCGTCTGGCCCGCGATATCCCAGAGCACGAGCTTCGCCTTCCTCTTCCCGAAGGTCACCTCCTTCTCGGTCAAGTTGGTGCCGATCGTGGGAAGGTATGTCTGGCGGAAGGCGTGATCGGTGAACCGGAGGATGAGCGAGGTCTTCCCCACGCTCGGGTCTCCGATGACGATTATCTTAAAAGCGAACTCTGCCCCCTTCTCGGCTCCCCCGCCCTTCTCCTCGTCGGGGAACGCGACGTCCCCCCGCTGGCCGAGCTCGTGCGAACGCAGCTCCTCGACCCGGCGTGACACGGCGTCGTGGAAGGCCGCGAGGAGTGATGGCTCGACGGGCTGCTTGCCCTCCTCACGCGTGGCGATTTTCTTGGCGTAATCGTCGAATATCGGCTGGAAGTCCGGGAGGTACTTGTAGAGGACGGCGTCACCTGCCTCGCTGACGACGAGGGAAAGCGTGGATTCGCCCCGGTTCCCTCGGGACGAGTGATCCCGGTACTTGATGCAGCGGACGACGATCTTCGACGATCCGCCGGGCACCGGGATGATGGCGACCTTTTCCGGTAGTTCATCCGCGCCGAACGTGATGTTCATCGACGCGATGGCCGCCTTCTCGAGCAGCTCCTTCTGCGACCCCAGGGGGTGCCAGCACGCGGGGACGGGGCCGGCCCGCTGGTCGAACCTTGAGTACAGGACGGAGAGGATGACGGTCGAGCTCATGGGGGGTACCGATCGGACTGGTGTTATCCAATGCAAGCTCGCGAAGGGTAATGAAGATTCGCGCAAGCCATGCCGGAAGGATTTCTTGGTCGAGCGATGTTTATGACATGAGCCTCCACCGAAGCGTGTCGAGTGGCGGCGCTCGCGCCGCATCTAGACGCGGCGCGAGGGCTTCGCCAGCACGAGTTTGTGCTGTAAAAGAAATCAAGTACGTTTCCGGGTTCCTTTTTTCGCGAGATCCTCCAGCAATGCACCGCTGAACATGACGAACAGACCGATCAGTGCCAACGGCAGGTCGTTCAGGCAGTAAACCGTGAATAGCGAAAGACCCGTGAGCGCGATGAATATCGTGCCCACGATGATGTACACGCGGGAACGCGCAACGGGATCCCGGTCGTAAAACCTCATCACTTGCACTCCGGCCGCTGCAATGCAGATTGCGAGGCCTGAAATCATGGTCGGGACGATTACATGAACCCGCCCTTGCCCGGCTATCCAAAACGTTAGACCGGCGATTATGCCGGTGAACACGCCGATCATCGAAAGAAAAGTTCCGGTTCGGAATGTCATGTCGAGGTTCGTTTTGCGATCCATTGATCTCTCGTCTCCGCGCTACTCGAGGCCCGTGCAAACCCAAGGGGTATTTGAGGCGAGCACTTATATGCTTCTTTACACCGATCCTTGACAATGCGGGAGTTAATATAGGTCGCTTACCATTTATTTTTGTCTCTCCGACGATAGTCTGCCTTTCTCGGCCGGGCATTCCACGTTCAGCCCGTGAACGACCTATAGATTCTAATTCTTCAAGCACGGACAACATATCATGGACGTCATTGAAAATCCGGAGGTGCAAGTGGAGTACAGCAACATTTCCGACAAGGATTCCAAGCCATCTGCTTGTAACAAATGTAGCAGATAAGACCTGATTTGCCGAACGCATCAATTCTTTGAATTAATCCTCGGAAGTCGAATCAAGAATTACCAACGCATGGACACTCGAAGGAAGGCAGGGCCACTCTGAATATAGTCAGTCGCGCAAACAATGCCGTAATGATTGGCACGCCATGCCGGAAGGATTTTATGGTCGAGCGATGTTTATGACATGAGCCTCC
>JAFGBX010000383.1 GCA_016932935.1 Promethearchaeota archaeon
AGTTTGCGCCGATCGCGAAGATCCTGGCCGTTGCCACTCTCGCCGGCCTTAGCATCGCCAGCAAGGTCGTCGGGATCCCGCTCCAATTCCTGGCCAGGTTCGCGGCCCTGGTGGCAGCAGCTTTGCTCGCGTGGATCGATTCAGCGCGGGCCCGCATACACGACGATGATCGAGGGCACGGTGATGGCATCCGGGCGTCGCGCTTGAGCGTCGCGATCGTCATCGCGTCGCTGCTCGCCGGTGGGAGCCTCTGGCAGCAGCGGGAGAACTTTTTCATCTGGCCGCCAATGTTCGAAGTGTCCTTGTGCGCCGTCACGGGCGTGCTCGCGGTCTTACTCTCGACGCTGCTGCTCACCGTCGAGCACCTTTCGGAACTGAAGGGCGGGACGGCTCGGGCTTCACCAGCCGAGAAGGAGGAAGGGCGCCCCCTCTGGGCCGCTTCGCTCCTCGCGCTCTTCTCTGGCGTTTCGATCGGGCTTTACATGTCGCTGTCGGCACTCGTCGCCCAGAACACCGCGTTCGAGTACCCGAGTCGGGCTGTCTACGCCATTAACGCGGGCGTCTCCATCGCCGCCATCGGCATCTGCGCGGCGGGAGCGAAGTACTCGGCCAATTCGGGGGCGTTTAGCGCGTTGCGCGCCTTCGTGGATGGTCCGGCCGGCCTGATCTTCCTCCTTGCTGTGACCGCGTCTACCATCGGGATCCCCTGGATCCTCGGGACGGTTCGTCTCGTCGACTTCACGACCGCGGGAACGCTTCACGTCATCGGGCTGGTCTCGCTGCCGCTGCTGGCTTACCTCATGCTATCGAGGCTGGCCGGCATCCGCAAGACCGGGGGCTATGCCGCCCTCGTCTCGTCGCTCGGTGGCTTGGGGCTCGTCGTCGGCATCGCGGGATATCTCGTCGGCGGCAACACGTACAACATGGACCTCTACGTCGGCCTCGCCTTCACGCTGCTACTCGGCCACGGGGTGATGGTGGCTTGGCTGTGCAAGCGGCCCCCTGGCCGCGCTCGGCCGCGGCAAGCGCCCGCCGGACAGCCGGGCGCCTCGGTGGAGGTGCATCCGTGATGGCGGAACGAGGGACGGCGAGGCTGTCGTGGGGGGTGGCGCTATGTGCGGTCGTGCTTGTTTCTTTGATCCCCTTCTGCCTCGAGGTGTACCAAGACGCCACGATCGTTCAAACGCATCCCTTGGCACGTGAGAGGCACGTGCTCACCTATTACTACCCATGGTTCCACAACGCCACCAACTACACGGGGGCACTTGGCGGGGCGATCGTGGAGCCGGGCAATGCGACGGGTTGGGCACGGTGGGGCTCCCCGGATGACCCTTGCTATAATTACACATCTGCATCTTCCTTGACGCAGCAGCAGATCTATTATTGGGAGAATGGCTTGGAACGGAACTATTCTTGGGCTTCGATCGCGCATTGGCCCCTCGATGGTCTCTACGACGTCGCCGATCCCGCCCAGATCAACCGTCACTATGAACGTATGAACCGTGCCGGCATCGACGTCATGATAGGGGACTTCTTCGGGGACTTCGAGTTCCAAAACCCGACGATGGACAATTACATGGCCGTGTCTGCGAATCGCACGGCAGCCGGAAAAGTTTCGCCGAAGATCACGTTCATGCTCGGCACGTCATGGGAATCGGATAAGGAATGGTGGGGGCCCACTAATCGCAACGGTAGCGGGTGGGGGCCTATAAGCGGTGTCGACTACATATACCATTACGTGAAGTCGTATCTCGACGCCCACGGGAACGACACGCACTTCTTCCGCGTCGACGGAAAACCCGTGTTCTTCACGTGGGCGACCTACGTACCCGGTTACGACGTGTGGAAGGCTGCGATGGAGATGCTCCGCGAGGACTACGACTTCTACATCGTCGTGGACTGGGGCTACCAGAAGCCGGGCCCGCCGGGGCCGGAATGGGTCGAGCTGTTCGACGGCTTCGTCTTCTACAACCCGGTTGGATACCTGTTCAACGAAGGGCCCGTTCCGAACACGCCCAACAAGTACACGAACTTGTGGTGGCTCGACTGGGCGAACTCGAACGACGTGAACGAGGGCATCGCGCCCGAGATCACGCGGTACGGCGAGGTGCAGAGCCCGACCATCCGCACCATGTTTCGGAACATGAAGCGCTATTACACCGGCCTGGGCAAGTTCTGGGCGCCGACGGTCATCCCCGGCTACGACGACCGGCAGATCTACCCGCACGCTGACTCGTACGTCGGCCGGTCGGGGACGACGAACTACGGATCCAGCCTGACCTACGACGGGATGTGGGAGGACGCGCTCTCGTGCGAACCGGCCTGGGTATTCATCTGTAGCTGGAATGAAATACACGAAGGGACGGAGATCGATGCATCGGTCGAGTATGGCGACTTGTTCATCAACAGAACGGCGTTTTACACGGGGATGTTTCGATCAGCTTAATCTTATATCTTTCAAAGCTACGATGATTAACCTTCCCGACGACGTCATTGAGGACGAACAAGAAGCGTGGATACAACCATGGAGCGATCCAAGGGTGTTATAGTTGCAGGGATACTGCTGTTCGGCATGGTTCCTATCGTCATCACGACGCACGCGTTGTTCTCCCAAGGCCAGATGCGCATCGCCGACCCGATGATCGGGGCCCCGCAATTTAGCAAGCCCGGTGGAACGATCCCGATCTTCGTCGAGAAGCAAGGCGTGGTAGACTCTGGATCGTGGAGGGTGCAATTGCAGTCCGTCGACTTCACGTGGGCTCACGCTATCACCCTTGACATTGATGCTTCGTACATGTACTCCGAAGGGAGGCACGAGCTGAACGTTCGCGTCCCGGTCACTGCGATGCCGGGCTTGTACGACCTGAGCGTGTCGTGCAACTCGTTGGGGACTCGGCTCTCGGTCGTCGAGCCCCATTCGGTCTGCATCTATGACAACGTCACCACCCTACGGCTCGCGCACCTCACCGACCCCCACGTGACCATCCCGGATCGTACCGAGGTCATGAACGTCGGCCCGCCCCACACGGCCGTCACGTGGGGGGATCGCTCGATAAATGGTAACTTGCGGTGGCTGCTCGAGAACGTCTCGGTCGTGCGGCCGGACCTCGTACTCCTCACCGGAGACATCGCGACCCGCGGGCTCGAGGAGGAGTTCATCGCAGCCCGCGAGGCCATTATGGCCTCGAGCGCGCCCGTGCTATGCACGCTCGGCAACCACGACCATCGCAGCCCCCCCGGTTTTGTGTTCCACCTTGCACCCGCGTATTTCTCCCGATCCATCGACGATTGGCGCGTCATCTGCCTGGACACCGGCGCGACGGAGGGCAACGGCTTGTTCGGGGAGCAGATGCGTTGGTTCAAGGAGCAGCTGGCTCAAGCGTTCGCGGCGGGGCAGCAGGTGATCGTCGGGATGCACATCCCGTCGACCACCGAACCCGTCGGTGGCTACGTGATCGAGGGCAACGAGGAATTCAGGGAGCTATGCGAGCAATATAGCATCCGCGGGATCTTCACCGGCCATCACCATTACTCCGACGCGCACTATGCCAACGGGTCGCAGGTCTTGACCCCAGATCCCATTCCGGCGAGTGCTGGCCCGATATATGTGAAGACCGGTAGCACGACGCTGGACTATGACAACGGAGAACGGGGCATCGGCTGGCGGTTCGTGCGGAGCCATCGGAACGGGTCGATGAACATCGGCTATGATATGGCAGGAACGGGCACGAGCGACCCGATCGAGGATCTGCCGCTGAATGGCCTGCTGCGGGCGCATGCCGGCCTCCAGGTGAACCTGACCAACTACTACCGCATCACCTTCGCAAACGTCACGTTGCCGGTGCAGTTCGCCTTGTTGTCTCCGACCGACCAATTTCTCCCATCCGAGGGCGAGATCGTCGGGCAGGTTCGCACATCGACGATGGCCGGTCTTCTGCTCAACATCCTTCTACCCGAAACGGCCAACAAGCAGATCTCCTTCACGAGGGTGTGATGGATACAGTGGCTGACCTCCGGACGCCGAAGCGAGACATGTTATGGCTGCAGCGCACGTTCGAGACCCACCTCCCCGTTGCCGTGGCCGCTGCCATCGTCATCCCAACGATAATGTTCGGCATGTTCACGATGGGGCTCAATCCGGAGGACTCGGCGCTGCGGACGGCGTACTACCTCGTGATCACGGCAGTGATGCCCGTGTCGGTGTTGGCCGGGTACGTGCTCGCGCTGATCCCGGCGCGAAAGCTGCTGCTCGTCATTCTCGATGCGGCGGCCGGCGTGGCAGCGGTACTGTCCTACTTGTGGTTCCAGGCCAGGATATCGGTCGTGCCCGCCGATTACCCGTCATCCTTCCCCGGCTGGCAATGGCAATCGCACTACCAGCAAGACTTGCTGGCGGTGCTCGTTGTCATCTTGTCGGTACGCTGCGGGATGTCATTCCCCCGCCGCGGTGCCACACCATCAGCCGAAGGCGACACGTCGGTCGTTTCGGCGGCCTCCCTCTCCTTGCTCCTGGTTGCGTCCAGCTATCTCGTGAGCTGGTTGCTCGGCACGTGGTGGCTCCTCCATTTGTATGCCGCGTGCTTCGCGTTCGCGGGCTGCGGCGTTCATCTTCTGCTGCCGAATCGCCCACCATCAACCAACAAGCGCCGAGCTGGGGTCGAGCTGAAGAACCGGGCATGGACCTCCCTCCTCTTCGGTTTCGGCATCCCTTTCTTGATGCTGGCCCAAGGCTTCGCTGTCGGCTTGAGCTTCGTCGCGAACAGCTGGTCGTCCGGCTGGTTGGGCCACATCGGGGTTATCTTGTTGATGGCGAGCCTCGTGCCGATCGGGATCCTGGTAGTCGAGAAGAGATACAAGAAGGAGACAAGCATCGCGTGGCCGCTGCTTGCAGCGGCGGGGCTGCTGCTCTGTTCCATCGTCTCGCTGGCCTGCCGCGCCTTCCTTCCCGCGGAGATCGGCTGGGCCATGACGGGCGGATCGGCCGCGGGTATGATCGCCACCGCCTTGGCCAAGCTCGCGACGAACAACCGCCGCCCCTTCCGCGCGACCGTGCAACTGCTCCTGGCCATGTTTTGCGTCCTCCTCGGGATCGGCGGGGGCATCGCATACTACCTCTATGCGGGCCAATCGTTTTCTTTCTTGCCCGGGTCATCCGACGTCCTATCGGAAGACCTCGTGATGTGGATAGTGATTGGTTCAGCAATCTTCGCCGCCGTCGTGATAGGCCACGTTCCCGCCATCTCGACCATCTTACGATCATTGTACCACGAGGTGCATGGTGCGAAATGAACGAAAATCCAGCGCGCTTGACGGTGGCGGAGCGCTGCGGGCCGGCCGCCCGCTTGGCTTTCACGCTGGGCTACCTCGGGCTCGCCGCCCTCGTGTTCTTCGCCTACCCGGTCATCGGGTACGTTGCCGAGCACGGCTCCTTCGACGCCGTAGCGTTCTTCACGGGCGACGTGTTCGGAAACTACCGCATCAGCCTGGCCGACGCGCTGCTCGATGCAGAGCAGCTGCTGGCGAACTTCATAACAGCGGTTCTTTTCTCGCTCGTTCTCTCCGCGTTCCTCGTCCATTACGGGCCATCCAAGGCGGAAGCCGGCACGGTGGAGACGGCGGGACGGTATTCGAGGCGCGCCAGGTGGCTCGGCATCGCAGCTGCCGGGATCCTCGGTGCCGCCATCGTGTTGACCGTCACCGGCATCGGGTACACCCGGCCAGAGCTCGAGGGACAAGCCGCCTCGATCATGTTCGGGAACTTCCACCCGGAGAACTTCTCGGTGCACGTGCTCTACTACATCTTCCTGTTCTCGGGCCTGCCGGGTTTCCTCTACCTCGTCGCTGCGGGTAAGGCGAACCCCCGGCGGAGTGAATGGAGCCCGGAACACCCGAGGGCAGGGCTATTCCTCTTCATCGCCGCTTTGTTGATCCTTGTGGTCGTCGCCCTGTTCTCGCCCTTGGTGGCGTGGGACGTGGTTCACGCGCGCACGTCGATTCGCGAGATCTTGTATTCAATCATCGACAGCGCGTTCATCGCGGCCATCGTGCTCGTCATCGAATGGCGCGACCGGGTTGCCGTGCAACAACCGGCCAACAAGAAAAGGACATACCGGGGTATGGCGAGGATCGTACGGCACATGGTTTTATGGGCAATCCCCGCGCAAGCTTTTCTGGGCCTGGTCATCTACATGTTCTCGCAAGGGTATCTGGAGCTCTTCATCAGCGTCGCGTATTATCTCTCCCGCGCATGGACTTTTGGTTTTACCGTCGTGTTCACGATGTTCCTCTACCATGTCGGGATGCTCGCAAAGGTGGGCCGTGCCGCCGGCAGGTGGAAGCTTCCAAAGCTAGCTCACGCCAAGCCACGAGCGCTGGCAGCGGTGCTGATAGCGGGCTTCGCCGTAGCGGGGTTCGTAATGGCGTTCAAGGCCAGCACCGACGATCCGGTGGCGATCGTGAACCAGGCCGGGTACCTTCCCACCCAGGATAAGACCTTCCTCGTAAAGGCGCGGTACTTGCATCAGTCCGGGCGCTTCGACGTGAGCGATGCGGCGAGTGGAGTGCCCGTTCTCAGCGGGCTGCCCCTCGAGTACGTCGGCACGAGCTGGGGCGCGCATTATTACCGAGGGAACGCGTCGGCCATCACGTCGAGCGGCTCCTACCGCATCGTCGCCCGGTTCACCGACAACGGCGTGGTCACCGCGACCACCGCGCCGGAGCCGCTAACCGTCGGGACGGACATCTACGACCTCGCGGCGAGGCGCGGCTACGAGTTCTTCTACTACCAGCGGTGCGGCACGCGGGTGCACGAGATCGTCCCGGGCTACGTGGGACACGAGCCTTGCCACATGGACGACGGGATCGTCTACAAGGGCGCCTGGTTGAACCTCACGGGCGCGTGGCACTCTGCCGGCGATTACGCGAAACACATCTACTGGGGCATGCACTGCGAGGCGGTGATCTATTCATGCTTGCTCGCATACGAGCTTTCCCCGGCCATCTATGATGGGATCGACCGGGTCAGCACGGGCGGCGATCAAGTACCCAATGGCGTGCCGGACATCCTCGACGAGGCGATGTGGGGCCTCGACTACTACGAACGGGCCTTCCTCGATAACGGCACGCTGCTCGGTTCGCTCCTCGGGGAGCTCGTGTTCTGCCCGCCCGAGCACGACACCGACAACCTCCCCGGCACCGCGGACGATCGCCACCTCTTCTGGGAGGAGAACCACGTCGTGGCCCGCCCGTACGAGGCCATGTACGTGGCGGCGGGGTTCGCCAAGATGGCCCGGATCGCCCGCGACACCCCCTATTTCAACAGCAAGGAGGCCGAGATGTGGGAATACGCGACGAACATCTACGGGAACTTCAGCACCGCGTTCAACTTCACCGCCCCGAACTACCCCGCGATCAACAGCGACGCGTCGTCGTTCCTCGTGGCCACCCTGGAGATGCACCGGTACGCCGGTTCGGCGGCGTTCGGCAGCCGGCTCGCCGAGGCCGCCGCCTACATCCACGACCGATTCCCCGACCCGGCGGTGCTCTGGGGCGACGAGCTCGGCGAGTGGAACCGGGTGCCCGGCTACCTCTGCTACTGGGCGCTGGTCAACGGGTCTGCCACGGCAAGGGCCATGGCCGCGGACGTCGCCCTGGCCATGTACGACGGGCGGTTCCAGCTGCTCGCATCAGAGCCGGGGAACCCCTTCGGCATGATGGAGGTCGAGTTCGAGGACGGCCGCACCGAGCCGTTCTGGGCGCGCATTGGCCTCAACTCGTATTACCTCACCGCCGCGTTTACCGCATTCTTGGCCTACAACGTCACCAGCGCGACTCGACCTGACATCCTGGATTTCGGCTTGAGGCAGCTTGGCTTCGTGCTCGGTGCGAACCCGTACGGGATATCGATGGTCGAAGGCGTCGGCACGAGAAACCCCCCGATCTACCACCACCGGTATGCGTACATACCGGGGAACCCGCGCGGCGCGGTGCCCGGCGCCATCATCAACGGGATCATCGAGAAGGATGGGGTGCCGTTCATGAACGTGAACTCGGCTGCGGGGTCGAGCATCCAGGATCACCTCGCCGACGCCATGTCGAACGAGCCCTGGCTCCCGCACAACGTCCACTTCATGTTCGCGATGGGGGCGCTGCTCGGCTGCGTCTTGGGCAAGTGATGCATGGCCTCGCTCCCCTCGTTCGTTCCTCTCGTTTTTTCGATGCTTTTCGTCGGGATGGATATGCGTATCGAGACCGTTGCGAACGTTCATTAGGTGGCGAGGCCTGGAGGGCAAGTGCGTGCCTACTTTCGTGCCAGGCCGTCGCATGGCAAGCTCGGCGCGATCACGATCGCCTCGTTCGGCGTGCTGCTGGTCTTCGGGCTGTTGATACAAGCCCTCGAGGCGCGAGTCCTCCCCTCCGGCTACAACGTGTTGCACGTGGAATTCGCCGTCACGGCGGATCAGATGGACAAGATCATCACGTCCTGGATTGCCATGGACGTGTTGCACGTCGAGGTGCTTATCGACCAGCTCGACGTGTTCATGATGCCGGGCTGGAGCACCATGTTCTTCGGCGTGCAAGTGCTTGGCTTGCGTGCCCTCGACGCACTCGGCGTGGGCGAACGGTTCCGCAACGCTTCGTGGAAGCTCGTCTCCTTCCCCTTGATCGCTGGGGCAGCCGATACTGTTGAGAACGCCATTATCTTCCACGTGTTGAGCAACCCGGTGACGTACGTCCGAGCGCTCGTCCCCGTGCTCTTCGCGTTCGTCGTGGCCAAGTGGGCGATGCTGTTCGCGGGCATCGTGACCGGGGCGATCGCGAACGTCGCGGCGCTTGCCGTCTGGTCGAAACGGGGCTTCCCCATCGCCCCAGCAATCCGCACGTGACCGGTGCTGACTTGCCTCGGCTCGGGTCGCCCCTTGATCCGCCGAGGGCATGGCGGCTCGGCCATCAACCGAACGGCGTGTCACGTGGGGATATTCCGGACATCATTACCATCTCTCTCCCCATCCGTTGGTTTGCCGCATCGTGCCACGTTTTTTATGGGAGCGCCGCCGGCCGCCCGCCCCGGGCATGATATGCGCCCTTGCACCGAGGGCACGAAGTCGGCCTCCCACGAGCCCACGATCCGCGCGGGCAGTCCTGGTTGACTATGTGGCACCGATCTGGGAAAATTCAAGAGGCTCGAGGGCGATCGCGAGATACAACGAAGCACAAAAAGACCGGAAAAAGGATCGTTTCTCTTCCTTCGCGACAATATAAATGCGATAGGATACACCTATACATGGTATGGCAAAGAAACAGAGAAGCCGGAAATCCTTCAATCCACGCGTTCGCCAGGCGAGTGGTAATATCGAAGTTCAGAGAGCCCGCACGCCACAATCTTTGGATAATGAACTGCTCGGAATCGTCGTGCAGATCCTCGGCGACGACCGCATGCGCGTGCGGTGTGCGGACGGCGTGGAGCGCCAAGGCCGCATCCGTGGAAAGATCAAAAAACGCATGTGGACGCGCCTCGGAGATCTCGTTCTAATTTCGAAATGGGACTTCCAAGACTCGCATTGCGACATCGTGTACCGATACCGGCAGCCGGAACGAGCATGGCTCGAGAGAAAGGGCTACATAAACGATTTCTTGCAGCCGTGACGCTAGTGCCCCCGTCGTCCCGGATCATCGCCTTGGCCACGCGGAATGCGCCCCCAGAGTATCCTTTCAAAGGGTATAAAAGCACCACCGCGTGATTTTTAAGTAAGATGGGCAAGAAACCACAGCGCTCGCGCGGTTCGCAAGGCTCCAGGGTTCGCCAGCAGTCGGGAAACATCGAAGTACAACGAGCAAGAACCCCTGTCGCGGCAGATAACGAAGTTCTCGGAATCGTCGTGCAGATCCTCGGCGACGACCGTATGCGCGTGCGGTGTGCCGACGGCGTGGAGCGCCAAGGCCGGATCCGGGGCAAGATCAAGAAGCGGATGTGGACCCGGCTCGGCGACCTCGTCATCGTCTCGAAATGGGACTTCCAGGATTCGCACGCCGATATCGTCTATAGATACAGGGAGAACGAGCGAACCTGGCTCGAGCGGAAGGGGTACATCAACGAGTTCCTCCAGCCTTGATCCGTCTTCTTCGTGACATGCTTTCGAACGGGGGGCACGCAACTCAACCCCGCAGGCCCTCGACGTCCTTGTAGCAGTCTTCAGGATAGAAGTTGTGCTCGTCTTTTGCATGGTTCGGGTACCAGACCTGCGCGAAGAATGGGTTCTTTTTGGCGATCTCGTCGTAGTCCCACGGCGGCGCGAGGCACCGCGGGCACCAGTGGCCCGCCTTGAGGATCGTGTAGGGCTTGGCCGAGAACTCGTGGCCGAACGCGCAACGCCATACCAACGCCTCGTACCAGTCGCCGCTCCACGATGTTGACAAGCAAGCGCCACCGCGGAACGCGGCCGCACCGCGCAAATCGTCGATGTCGAGTTCCACCTTCGACTCATCGTAGCCGTGATCCAGCTTGACGTGCGGGGCGTCGTGGCGCATGTCGGGCATGTCGGCGTCCCAACCGGGTATCCGGTCGAACGCCTCGTACGATCCGTAGAACGCGGAGATTCGCGCGTCGTTGCGCCCCTCGTACCAGCCGAGCGTGCCGTCCGGCCGCCTGGCGAGCGCCGCGAGCCGCTTGCGGGTCTGCCCCTCGACGAGGCGGCGGAAGGGGGGGAACAGCTCGTTGAGCGCCGCGACGAGCTTGAGCGACGGCGGGAGCGAATGCTTCATCATCGCCACGTAGTCGTCCATCGTGTCGCCCCAGTTGTGGATGTACTCGTTCAGCACCCACGAGTCGTCGAAGAACTGCATGTGGAAGTTCCTGAGGGCGAACCACTTGCGATCCATGACCCGGCGGAAGTCCATGCCGAGCACGTCGTAGAAGATCTTCATGAAATCCAAGAACACCGCGCGGCATTTCGGCCCGCCGCCCATGTTATAGACGCGGCGCCAGAAACTCGAGTCGTCGGGAATGTCGAGGCAGTTGACGAGCCCCCGGCCGGCGTCGCGCATCGTGTTGTTCTCCATGTAGCTGTTGATTGGCTGGTGGAACATGATGGGGTCTTGCAAGGACATCACGTCGGGGATCATGATGAACGTCTGCCGTAGTGACACCCAGTGCTTGATCTCGCTCTCCAAGATGGCCCGTTCGCCGCGGATCTTGGTCGTCGCGTAGAAGTCGAAGATCGACGGCTTGAGGGGATCCCCCACGCGGCCATGGTGGATGGGCGGCAGCCGGTCGCCGGTCGCCGCCACGGTGCCCGTATAGACGAACTTTATGTGTTCGATCCCATCCGGCTCGGCCTCAACCGCGCGCACGACGTTCTCGATCGCGGTCGTGTTGACCGCCTTTGCCTGGGCCGGGTTCCTGTCCGCGGCGGGCGATATGAACGCCATGGGACAGAGGATCCAGTCGACGCCGCGAACGGCCTCCACCACGTCCTCGGAGACGACCGCATCGCCCCAGACGATCTTGAGGCCATCGCCTTCCACGATCCCTCGCCCGTCGATGCCCTTGATCCCACATTCCTTCTCGTAGGGTGCGAACATCTTCTTGTTGGCCTTGGACGGGCGTTGCAACAGCACCACGTCATAGAGTCTCCTTCCGCTCGCGTTCCGACGGCTCCAGAGCTCCTTGAACGCTGCGGATCCC
>JAFGBX010000045.1 GCA_016932935.1 Promethearchaeota archaeon
CCCTCCTCGACTTTTAAGGGAAGCATCATTTCAGACCCTCGCTCATGGCCAGACGCGTCTTGCTCGAGTCGTTCATAGCACGGGGCCACCCTAACGCGCAAGTGCGCCATAGGACGACGCTGGAATTTACGAGGGAGCCGCGCCTGACCACCCAAGGCGACTGCATCGCCGGCGTGTCCTCGACCCTGGCCCCTGCCGGCTTCAAGGCGGAGACGAAAGCGGCGCTCCGTGCAAGTGCAGGGCGTGATTTCATCCTTCAAATGCGCGTCGGGGGATTGATCGAGGAGATCACCGGCAAGGGGCACCCGGGCCTCGCCCTAGACGACGAGCACGAGATGGTCTTCCGCAAGAGCGCGTTCGTGTCGGGCCGGACGGTGCTCGTCTCGTGCGACAAGGCTTCTTGCGACCTGGATGATGCATTCAGGGTTCAGCTCGCGAGCGAGGGCGCGGAGATAGAGGTCTCGCTCTACATGGTTTCGTGATTATGCCACGAGCTCGAAGCAATACGTGTACCTGTAAGGTGAGAAGGGCTTCACGCGCGTTATCCGGGCGATTGAAAAGCCGAGAGCCTTCACCGCACCGAGCCCCTTCACGCATGCCTCGCTGACTGGGTTGGCGTCGCCGTGCACCGATAGGCCGCGGAGCCGCTCCTGGATGGCCGCGGGGTCGTCCCCCGGCGCCTCCTTCCCCTCGAAGAACTCCCTGGCGATGGTGTACCAGAACAAGGTCGTGCCGACCTTCGTGCGCGGTTTGCACGCGCCGAGGTACTCGTGGGCCGACCGGGGCAGGTTGAGGATGATGGCGTCGAACTCCCGGGGGCAAGCGCCCCCGTCGAGATCGAAGCGCTCTAGAAAGGTGCGGGCGTCCATTAGATGACTATGAACACGTGTAACATCGATGTGGTTTTCTTTGATGTTTTCTCCGAGTAACTCGATCGCGCGGGGGTTTAGATCGACTGCCCACGCGCTGATGCGCGGGTCCTTGGCAAGGGGGACGATGAAGGGGCCGACGCCACAGAATAGGTCGGCCACGTTGGACGTGCCGGTGCCATCGCACGCGGCGCGGATCGACTCGATGGCCCGCGCGTGCTCGTGCACGAGGCGCGGGTCGAAGAACGCCTCCCTCACGTCGACGAGGAACCGGCAGCCGCTTTCCACGTGGCGCGTGACCGGGTCGTCGCTCCCCCACAAGAGATCGAGCCGGCTCGTTCGGAAGTCGCCCGCCCTCTCCGACTGCTTGGAGAAGACCGACGTGAGGTGCGGGTGGATCTCGCGGATGGCCCGCGCAATGGCCTCCTTGAAGGGGGCGAGTTGGTCGTCGATATCGAGTATAGCGATGGTGCCGATGATGTTGAACGCGCGCGGCACGCATTGTGCGAGCTCCCCGGGCAGCTCGCGGGCGAGCAAGTCGGCGAGGTTCCCGCGCCGCTTCTTTTGGCTCGCGGGGCAAGCACCATCGATCGTGTTGAACGGGCAGCGCATTATCTTCTTGAGGGTCGCATCTGCCCCGTCTTGCACGGGGAACAGGACAGAATCGCCATCGTGCATCGGATCTCTATCGGGATCGAGCAAGCCGGCCTTGATCAAGGCGTTCTTGGCATCCTGCGCGTCCCGCTTGTTGACCTTGATACACGCTGATGCCACGAGCCCGTTCACCCGGTTCCTACGATTCAAAATGATGGGATTGGAATGATGGCGGGCTCGGTGCGATTCGAACGCACGCAATCCGGATGTCCTCGCGATTCAGTTAAATTGAGCCGCGTAGAAGTCCGGCACCGTATCCTGGCTAGGTGACGAGCCCCGCTTTTCGTTGACTCTGGTATCCTGTACGATCCTTCTCCATGCGTGTGAAGGGATTCGTGGGGACGCGCACTTCAATGATCCGGGCTTTATTTCTCTTGGGAGCGGCGCCATGTAATGGCTTCGAGCGAGCTAAATATTAATCCTTGGTGAACAAAGTTGCCGTGCTAGAGGAACATCCAACATAGGCAATCGAACCGCTTAAAGGCCATCCACCCCGTGACCACCATGTCCGATAAAGGAAAGAAAGGCGCGTCCCAAGCCGACTCGCTGGAACAAATACTCAAATCGAGGGACGATTCCGAGAAGTTGCAATCCAAGCTCGACGACGCCGTCAAGGAACTCGGAGAAAAGAAGGCCCTGCTCGAACAATCCCTGAAGAAGCAAGAGGATGCAACGAAGCAATTGAACGACCTCACGGCCGAGTACGGCAAGCTCAAGATCATCCTCGACAAGGACAAGGAACTGAAGGACTCGCTGTCCACCCAGCTCAACGAGATCAAGAACAAAACCCAGGAAGTCGAGGAAGAGGCAAGGGCGTTCAAGAAGGCAGCGCTAGCCAAGGACGAGATCCTCATCACGAAGGACAGGCAGCTGGCCGACAAGGATTCGGTCATCTCGTCCAAGGACGAGGAGATCAAGCGGCTCAGCGCGCAGATCGGGGAGGGCTCGGCAAAGATCCCGGCGCTCCAGGACCAGATCCTCGCGCTGCAAAAGCAGAACGAGGATCTCAAGCTCAAGGAGGAGAAACTGAACGCGCAGCTCCACGACACCAACGACAAGCTCGAGAAGCTGAGGGTGAAGTTCAGGGACAGCGGGGACTCGGTTCTCGGTGCTACCATGGAGGTCGAGAAGCTCAAGGCGGAACTCAAGCAGAAGGACGAGCAGATCGCCTCGCTGAGCGGCCGGCTCGGCTCCATCCTGACGGGCGGCAGCGGCGTGATCACGGACAAGGACAAGCTCGCCGAGCTCTTCCAGACCATGATTCCGAAGACGCAGCGGTCGATCCGCTTCTGCGTACCAACGATATCCAGCATCGAGACGCTCGGCCTGCTCCCGATCATCAAGGGCTTCCCGAGGACGGCGGTCGTCAACATCAGCGGGGACATCAAGGCCACCGATGAGCACATCGTCATGGACTTGAAACAGAAAGGCGTGATATTCACGCAATACGACCCCAAGGACAGGTGGGTGCTCAACCGGGACGGCGAGGAGGTCATCATCGCGCTCGAGAAGAGCGACGGTACGGTCATCGGTTTCTTCTCCAACGAGCAGCGCATCGTGTCGATCTTGAACACGACGATCATGGAACCGTGGATCAAGGGCATCAAGATCTAGGCCCCCTCCTCCTATTGCCCCCGGCATCCGTCAGAAGAAGGCTGCCGGGTCGATGTCGGGCCGCGAGATCCAGTCGACGAGGCCCGGGCGGTAGGGCTCCTTGTCGCCCCCGCCCCGCATGATAGAGGAGATGGCCTTGGCGACTTCGCCGATATCCTTGCCCGTCGTGTCAACGTCGAGAAAGTCTTTCCTCATTTCTTGCATGTGGTAAGTGCACGTGCCAAGCAGCTCGGCTTGCACGTTCTCAGCCACCTTTTTGGGGTCGTATCCCCGCAGCTCCAGCCGCGCCTTCACGACCCTGGGATCGAGCCTGAGGACTACCGCCAGATCGCATTGGTCTGCGACGACGTCCGCCATGAGGCCCTCGATGATGACCCACTCGACGTCGTCCCGAGACCGGCCGACTACTATCTCGCGTAGTAGCGCCTCCCTTGCCCTTCCTTCGTCGACCACGCGTGTTGAACGGTCAACATCATAGGCATCTTGCAAGTTCCGTGCTCCCACGAATTCTGCCATCGAGATGACCTCGGCATTCACCGCGGTTGCGATGGCGCTGGCGACGGATGACTTGCCGACGCCGGGCGTGCCCGAAAGGGCGAGAATGCGAGCCATGAGCACCTTTCGCGGGGTGGTTTTATATTTTCTTAGGTTGAATGACGGATCAACCCGTGCGTTCCGGGGCGTTCCGGCAAGATAAAAGGCACCGGAGGCTTCCGTTATTCGAACCGTCCCGGCTGGAGCCACGCGCGTTCCGCGCAGAGGATGCATCCCTTGATGAACGGCATATCGATCCGCCGATGCACACGAGATGAGCTCGCGTTGGTGATGAACATCAACGAACGCACGTTACCGGAAAACTACCCGCAGTTCTTCTACGAGAGCATCATAGAACGGTTCCCTGAGAGCTTTTTGGTCGCGCATGACGAGCGCACGGGGCAGATCATCGGGTACGTTATGTTCCGGGTCGAGCGGAACCTCGAGTCGGGCCTGAAGTTCGTCAAGAAGGGGCACCTCGTGAGCATCGCCGTGCTCAAGGAATTCCAGAGGCAGAGGACCGGGGAGAAGCTCCTTATCCAGGGCATGAAGCATGCCAAGAACTACGGCGTCGACCTCTACGTGCTCGAGGTTCGTATTTCCAACACGGTCGCCATCGCGCTATACAAGAAGTTGAAGTTCATCATCGAAAAGACGATTCCGGAATATTATAGGGATGGCGAGGACGCGTACTACATGGTCCTTCGTGCATCCGACTTCAAGCCGGCCGACTGAGCCCCTCAAGGCTTGGCCTGCCTCGCCCGCGACGGCGGCTTGGCACGCCCCGCCACGCGTGCCTCCCGGGCCCCAGATAGTTCCTTCAACCGGATCTCCTCGATTCTCGTTTGGAAGCTCGACGCGTGCTTTTGCACCACGGCGACGATCTTGGCGGCATCTGCCTTCGTTCCCTTGAGGTAGAGTTCGTACACGTACTTGTCCCGCATCATGCAGAAACCGGACACGTGGATGGGGGACTTTGGAACTTCCTTAATGACGAGGCTGACCCGCTTCACGATGTCGTCGTCGATCTTGTCGAACACGAACGTGACCTTCGCGACTTCACTCGAGTCGAGGAAGTACGCGGTCACCTTGAGGAACTCCTTCGAGGGCGCGAAGATGCCGAGGATATACTTGTGCTTGGTGATGAACTCGCGGTTCAAACCCACCGGGAGTGGGAGCAGCGATTGCTCCAGGGTCTCCTTGGAGGTCCAGAGCAGGTGCCGCGTGAGCCGATGCACCGCGCCGTTCTGGTCCTCCATGGGCCTCGCGTCTCGTGGTTTTAATCGATTAATAACAAGCAGTATAAAACCACCGGCATTATAAAACACACCAAGGCACGATACCGGCGCGTCGCGACGGCGCGCGGTACTTGCCAGCGAGGTCGCCCCAAGTTGGAAGCCGAGGCTGAACCGCGGAAGAGGTTCGAGGTCGCACGCGCCCCTCCCGCGAGGATACGGGACGCTGTTGGCGGCGTCTTCGATGCCACAATGAAGGAACTGGCCACGATCTACGGGAAGGTGAAGCGGGTCCAGGTCGTCGCGATGGTCATCGACCACCAGTACACGCCCGCATCGCAAGGCGGCGATTCGGGCACGAAGAGTCGCCTCCGCCTCACGCTTGACGACGGCACGGGGATCATGGCCGCTACCTGGTTCGGCATTGGCGAGGACGAGGCTTCGAGCTACGAGACGGGGGACATGGTCGTCGCGATCGTCCGAGCCGGGGAGTACAAGAACGAGATCTCCTTCTCGGTCGACGGCATCCGGAAGCTGACCGACCTGTCCGTCGAGCTGCACCACCGGGCCATGATCCTGAGGCAGCTCAAGCAGCTTGCCGACGAGGGCAAGCCCCTCGTGCTCGTGGGCGGCGGCCGGGTCACAAACCCGGCGGACGACGCGAGCAAGTTCTTCACGTCCGGGTCGAAAGGTGGCGAGCACGTGGACATCTCGGAGATCGAGCTCCCCGTGCGGGTCGCCGGCGCGAGCAAGCAGGAGACCCGGTACACCTCGCGCCTCGGGGATGGGGAAAGCGATGGCGAGAGTGGCGGGGGTATGGACGGTGGTGGCTCGGACGATGCCGACGACGATGCCGCCGGGGAGGAACCGGGGGCGGGCATCGAGGTCGATGACGATGTCATCAAGGGCTCCATCATGGATACCATCACGCAGCCGGAGTTCGAAGACGGCATCACGATCGCGCAGTTGGAAGATGCACTCGCCATCGATCGAAAGGAGCTCGCCCGCGTCTTGAAGATCATGGCGGCCGAGGGCAACGTCGAGGAAATACCTTCGAAGCCCGGCACGTATCGGGGAAAGTGAGAGGGTATTATTGCGCGGATCGCTTATGGAGTACCAGTTGAGATTCAATGGACGACGAATACATCAAGCTGCTGGACCACGCGATGGGCCAGCTGCCGCCGGACGCCACGTCGCACGAGCGCTTCGTCATGGTGGAAGCGCTGGCGTTCACCGAGGGGAACAAGACCCTGATCAGGAACTTCAAGCAGCTCGCGGAGAAGGCGGCCCGCGATCCCAAGCACATGCTCAAGTACATCGTCAACGAGGTCGGTACCGCGGGTAGTTATGACGAGCAAGCGGGACGCGCGACGCTCACGGGCGTGTTCACGAAGAAGGCGATCCTGGACGCCATCGACAAGTACGTGAAAGACTTCGTCCTATGCAAGACCTGCGGCCGCCCCGACACGCAGATCGACAAGGAGGGGCGCCAGTCCGTCCTGGTCTGCCAGGCCTGCGGCTCCACGCGCGCCGTCCAGAAGCTATGAACCGAGCGAAGCGAGCGGCAGTGAAGCGAACCGTCTACTTGAAGATACACGCCATGCAAGGAAGGCAGTTCCTGAGCTGCTGCGACAGCGACCTGCTCGGCAAGTCGTTCACCGAGGGGAAGTGCTGCTTGCGGGTCACCGAGGGGTTCTACAAGGGTGCCGAGGTCGACCTCGACGAGGCCAAGGACGTCATCGCGGCGAGCATCGAGGCGATGGACAGCATCCAGGTCATCGGGGAGCACATCATCGACCACTTGCACGCGTGCGACCTGGTCTCGAAGGAGTGCGCCCGCCGAACGTGCAACGTGCCCCACCTGATCATCGTTCGCACGTGACGCCGCAGCACGGCCCGAGGAACGACCCGAGGGGTGCCACCCGTGAACAGATTCTGCCCCATCTGCTCGAAAACCGTGAGCCTCGACGAGATCAAGAGGTACAAGACTTGCAAGGCGTGCTACGACAAGGAGCACCCCCTCTTCACGCTCGGGAAGGGCTCGCTGGCCATCCAGATCTGCCCCACGTGCATGAGGTACCGCAGCATCGACGAGGAAGACAAGGCATGGAACGTGCCCGCGGTCAAGGCCTACAAGGAGGTCTGGATCCAGGCGATCTACCAGTTCATCGTGGCGAGGATCCCCGGTCACGAGAAGCTCGATTTCTTCATCGACTTCAAGCACGAGCCGGGCGTGCTCGATTCGGGGCGTAAGAAGGTCGTGTGGCTCGAGCTGGCCGGCAGGGAGCGGGACGAGGCGGAGCCGCGGGAGGCAACCGCGATGGTGCAGCTCCTGTACTCGGTCGGCACGTGCAACGAATGCGCGCAGAAGCGGGTAGGCTACCACAACTCGGTGATCCAGCTGCGCGCGGGAATGAAGCGGGCCAAGAGCGACGCGATGATCGAACAGATGCGTCACGACGTCGAGTTGCTCGCTGCCCAGACCCACTTTCACGGGACGGCCCCGGTCACCTCCATCGAGAGGGTGCCCGGGGGCGTGGACATCAAGCTCGCATCGAAGAAGCTCGGTAAAGTCGTCGCGGGACAGCTGCGCAAGAAGTACTGCGTCGGGATCAAGGAATCGTTCAAGCTGGTGGGCGTCGACAAGGGGACGGGCGCGGACCTGACCCGGCAGTTCTACGGGATCCGCCTGCTCCCGTTCTTTCCAGGCGACGTGCTGCTGCTGCCGAGGAGCGGCGAGCCGTGCCTGGTGCTCAAGACGACCTCGGCCATGATCCACCTCCTGTCGCTGGCATCGGGCAAGGTGGAGCACGCCAAGCCCGAGGCGTTCACCGAGGAATCCATCGTGTTCCGATCCGAGACTGACCAGTTGTCCCAGTTCCAGGTCGTCTCTCTGGACGAGGCTGACGGCACCATGAACCTCATGGACCTCGCCACGTACGAGGAGCGGGTCGAGGCGCTGCGGCCATGGCTGGGGGTCGAGGCCGACGGGGGCACGATCACGGGGTTCCACTTCGCCGACTCGCTCTACTTGATCCCGCTCGCCCCGGGCGACGTCGACGCCCACGTGGACGCCTCGTGCGGCGGCGGTCCGGACGACGGCGGGGGGGATGGGGACGGCGACGGCGCTGGTGACGAGGAGGGCAGCGGGGCCGACGGCCCGGGGGAATGATCGATGCGCCTGGCCAACAATCCAGCCTTCGTGGTGAACGACGGGATCCTGGCGTTCGGTGGGGTGCCGGCCGGGGAGGTCATGGCGCAAGCGAGGCCGCCGTTCTTCGTCCTCGTGCCCGAGCGCGCCCGGGAGAACTGCCGGGCGTTCGCTGAGGTGGCGTCCGGCACGTTCCCCGGCGCGCGTTCGTTCTACTCGCTGAAGACGAGCATGCAACCCGCGTTGCTCCGGGCGGTTGCCTCCGCGGGTTTCGGCGCGCAGGCCGTGTCGGCGAGGGAGTTCGACCTGGCATTGGCCGCCGGGTTCCCGGCCCGGGACATCATGGTCGACGGGACGTACCGCGACGCCGGCACGTACGACCTCCTCGCGAGGCACGACGACCTGCTGTTCGTCGAGTCGTGGGCGGGGAACATCGCGCCCCTCGATGACGCGTGCAATCGGAACGGGAACACCGCCCGGCTCGGTTTGCGGTTCCGGTTCCCGAAGAGAGGGAACCGGCTCGGCTTTTCAGCGAGTGATGGGGCGGCAATGGCTGCCCTCGGCGACGCACTCTCCGCGTGCCGCCACCTCACCCCGTGCATGCTCGCTTGCCACCCGGGCTCGCAGGTCCAGGATCCCAGGGCGTACGCCACGGCCTGCGGTGCCCTGCTCGAGGCCCAGGACGCGCTCGAGGAGGGGCACGGGGTCGCCTTCCGGGCGCCCATCATGCTCGACCTGGGCGGGGGCTTCCCCGAGCCCGAGATGGCCACTGCCGGCTTCCTCCACGAGGTCATGGCGGCGATCAAGGACACGATCACGGCCAGCCACGACCTGTCGCGGTACTCCGTGTGCTTCGAGCCCGGCCGGTACATCGCGGGCGACGCCGGGGCGCTCGTCGCGACCATGCTGCACGTGTTCAACGACGACGCGGGCAACCGCTGGGCATTGCTGGACATCGGCATGGACGTGCTCACGCGGTTCGCGAACAGCCATTACCGGTTCTTCTCGCTGGAGCATCCCGATTCCGCCCACGGGACCCCCATCAGCTTCCAAGGACGGGTGCCGACCGAACAAGACGTGTTCGGCAAGGGCGTGCATTTCGTCAAGGACGCGGTGGCCGGCGAGCACGTGCTCTTGTTGAACTGCGGCGCGTATAGCACCACGTTCTCGATGCGGTTCAGTTTCGAGCAGCCACCTACCGTGGTCGTCGACGCGGGGAAATGCACCTTCGAGCCGACCGCGTTACCGCGTTAGCCCAAAAAAAATCTTATTAAGATTGCGGGGAAGATCTAATCAATCCCACGACTTGTTGATTGAAGACCCGAATCTCAAAATCCGTTGGCGGTTCGTGTGGAATAACGATTCCCGTGAGTGCCATCATGGTTGACTACGTCTCCATCATCGCGACTTTGCAACAGTACAACCCATCGATTGCAGGTGTCATTCTCACCTCGATGACCGGCGACATCATCTACTGCACGCCGAACTGGCAGCCGACACCGCAAGAGGTGAAGATCGTCGTCAACGCGTGGCGCGGCGGGAACTCGATTTCGGTGACGTTACAAGGCGTCAAGTTCTCGGTCTTGCAATCGACCTCGGAGCGGCTGATCAGCACCAACATCAAGAAGCAAGGGCACCTCGTCGGGGCGTCGACCCCTGGCGGCCAATGCTTGCTCGGCTTCGTGCTCCCCGACGCGGCATATGACGGGGCCTACATGGACATCGCCCGCGCCGCGGGGCAGATCCGCGAGGGTGGCAGCGCGGCGGGCCTCGCCATGACCGCGGCCACGAGCGGCACGATCTACCAGAAGACCGACGTCTCGTCCGCGCAGCTGCAGCAGTCCGGCGCCCCCCGGCCGCAAGCGGGCGGGGGCGGCCCCGAGGCGCAAGAGGTGCAGCAGCTGCTCCAGTGGGTCAAGGACCCGGCCGGCCTCGCCCAGTTCATCGGCTACTGCCTACAGAACTACGACCAGGCGCGCATCGCCGCGTTCTCCCGGTTCTACCGGGCGCTGCGCCAGATACTCGGTTGAAGGCGGGAGCCGGGCTCCCCGTCCCGGCATCCAAGGGGCTCTTTTTCCAGGCGTCGCGTTCGCGGACGCGCGGCCATCATAGGAGTAGTTCTGAGAGGGGCTCGCAGCGGCGAGCGACCTATCCCCGCGAGGGGAAGTTCTGGGCGATGCGCGTGGCGGCCTGCCGGAAGACCTTCACGGTCTGCATCATCGAGTTGATGAGGCGGCTCGCGCCGACGAGCACGAAGCGCCCGGCGTTCGACACGACCACGTAGCCGTTCTCGGCCCTGACGATGATCTCGTCCAGGTCCTTCTGGAACACGCTCATGAGCGTCGTCCGGCCGGTCATGGTGAGCGCGCTGGCCAGGCCCGAGAACGCGTCAGAGTCGAGGTGGTAGCTCGGCACGGCGGCGAAGGCGATCTGGAACCCCTCGGCCGTCGTCAAGGCAATCGCCTCCACTTCGGTGTTCTCGGTGATAAAGGCGACCTCGGGCTCCAGGAGGCTGATGTCGTTCTCGTTGAGCCCGATCTCGGTTCCGAATTTGAAGGTCATCGGTCTTTTCCGCCCGCGATATCTATCGCGACTACTTGAACAATGATCGCCAATATCCTTAAAAAAACTACCCGCCCCCGACTCGGTGGCGCCCGCGTGCGAGCGCCTCGCGCAGCGCGTCCGGCGACGTCGCGACCTCGAGGGTCGCCGCCCCGCTCGCGCCCCGGCACCGCTCGATCGCGGATCGGAGGAAGGCCCCGTCGAACGCGGCGTCGATCCCCATCTCCGTGCGGTAGGTCTCCGGCACGACGGCGACCACGAGCCGGCCGGCCCCGCCGAAGCGCCGGAGGAACCCGTCGAGCGACGCCTTCATCATGGCCTGCTGGTCGAGGTCGGTCACCTCGGGGGACACGTTGTGCGAGCCGGGGTACGTGGAGAGCAGGTCCTCGGGGACGAGGCCGAGCACGGGGTTGAGCACGGCGACCAGCACGCGCTCGCGGGGCGGCCCCCCGCCCGAGCCCCCGGCGCCCGTGCACGCGGCGTCGATCGCCTCCCGCCACTGCCGGTGCTGCGGGGAGGCGACCGCGTTCACGTCCAGCTCGGGCAGGATGACGATGGCCTCGGTGCCGGCCGGCACCTCGTACGCGCCGGCCACGTAGTCGCGGTACCTGACCACGTCGGGCCGCGCGAGCGTCTCGGGGCCCGTGTAGAGGACGGCGCGCTGCTTGAAGAGCGGCTCCTCGGCCAGGGCCGCGAGCCCGCTCGACGAGGCGACCCGCAGCGCCTCCAGCAGCTTGGGGTGCGCCCGGCAGCGCGTCTCGACGAGCTGCCAGAGCGCCCCGGCACGCATGTACTCCCGGATCACGCGCAGCTCGTCCATGGTCGCGTGCAAGTTGTGCGCGGAGAGGCGGGCGAA
>JAFGBX010000384.1 GCA_016932935.1 Promethearchaeota archaeon
CGGGCCGTTCGGGGCGAGGATGCGCTCCAGCTCGAGCTGGTCGATCACGTTCGCGTACTTGCCGTAGCCGTACTTGCCGTTGAGGGGCTTGTAGAGGTCCCAGCCGGTCGCGATGATCACGGCCCCGACCTTGTAGTCGACCAGCTCTTCACGCTGGCCGAAATCGATGGCCGATTGATCGCAAGCTGCGACGCACTCGTAGCAGTGGATGCAGGAATCGACGGCGATGTCGAACGTCGTGGGCACTGCTTGCGCGAACGACCGGTCCGCGACCTTCCGTGCCGAGAAGTTCTCGTCGAACGGGTTCGGGACGACCACCGGGCACACCTTGGCGCATAGGCCGCACCCGTTGCACTTCTGCGCGTCGATGTACCGGGGGTGCTGCTTCACGCGCGCGTCGAAGTTCCCGATGAAGCCGGTGATGGAATCCACCTCGGCGAGCGTGTGGATCTTGATCTTCTTCTCCCGGTTCGCCTCGAGCATCTTCGGCCCCAATATTCAGATCGAGCAATCGTCCGTCGGGAACGTGCGGTCCATCTGGGCCATCCGGCCACCGATCGTGTTCTTCCGCTCGACGACGACGACCTGCTGCACCTTGGGCTGGTTCGCGAGGTCGATCGCGGCGGTGAGGCCCGCGACCCCGCCGCCGACGACCAGGACGTTGGGGTTGATGTCGACGGACTCGGTCGGGACGGGCTCCAGCCTCGTGGCCCGGGCGACGGCCGCCCTGATCAGCTGGCGTGCCTTCTCGGCGGCTGACGGCTTGTCGTGCATGTGCACGAAGGAATCGTGCTCGCGGATGTTCACGAATTCCAACATCCGCTCGTTGATCCCCGCCTCTTTCAACACCGCCTGGAACACCGGCTGGTGGGTCTTGGGGGTTCAAGCAGCGATGACCACGCGGTCGAGCTTGTTCTTCTCGATCGCCGCCTTGATGTTGCTGGCGCCCCCTTCCGTGCAATATGAAAGGTAATCGTCGGCGCACGCGACCCCTTCGATGCCTTTCGAGTACTCCGCGAGTGCCTTGCAGTCGACGACGGAAGCGATGTTGATGCCTCACCGGCAGACGAAAACGCCTACCTTTGGACCCTGTTGGCTGCTATCTTTGTTGTCTTCTTGCATGGGTTCATCTCCTTTCACGACGGCCGATGAGTCGTGAACTGGATTAGGGCGATTGCTTTTCTAGCGCATTACCTCCTTCGTTTCTTGTGTATTCCTTCATCTATACGATCCTTTGCGGGGAACACAAGGATTCTTTCTTAACAGCGATGCGCCCGCAATCCCTGCAAACATATTTCGCGTTCTCGACGATCCCCTTGCACACGTGGAGCATGTTCGCTACCTTCTTGCCGCAGTACTCGCACGTGTGCGGCAGCCCCTTCAGGTCGCAGATGTGGCCGGGTTCCGCAACGGGTTGCCCGCACACCTGGCAGACGTGGGCCTCGCCCGACTTGAGCGCCGCCTGGAGGAACAATGCCTTCCCCTTGGCGGTCAACGGGGCGGGCTGGCACAGCGTGTCCTCCGTCTCGCCGACGCGGCCGCAGTTGATGCAGTAGAAGTTCAACCCCTGCACCTCCTCGACCGTCATCTTCGTCTTCCTCACGGGCTCCTGGCAGGCGTGGGTGTGGGGGCCTCGCTTGGCACAATTCGGGCACAGAAACATTTCTCCGAGAGTCAATCCATTCACCTCGTATCCTTTATCATCTAGAGCGTCGTTCGTTCATTTCAACTTGCCGATGACGAAGTCAAGGCCGAGTTCCTTGAGTTTTTCCTTCGTCGGTATCCCGTCCTCGTCCCAGCCGCGTGCCGCGTAGTATGCCGACTTCATCCCCTCGAAGCCCTTGCGATCTATCACGACACCCTTGGATGGTCCTTTCGTTTGTGGTTCCGAGAAGAACCGCTCGGGCAGCCCGTCGTCTTCGCGCTTCCATCCCTCGCGTATGTTGAAGCATTTGGAGAGGTTCACGATGCGCTCGCCGACCTTATTCATCTGCTTGCCGTCCAGCGGGAAACCCGTGACGAGCTCGTAGACTTGCGCCATCTCGTCGTCGTTCTTGTAGATGCCGCGGGTGAACTTGCAGATGATGTACGAGTCGATGATCGCGTAGTTGTCCTCGACCTTCTTTACCTCCTTGGCCCGCTCGTCCGCTTTGTCTTCCTTGAAGCGGTCGAACGTGCCCTTCACGTCCGGCGAGTAGGCACCGTTGCGCAGGTGGCAGCCACCGCGGATCGAGACGGCGAAGCCGAGGGCGGCGGTCTTGAGGGCGCTCAAGTGGTAGCCAGGCAGCTCCAAGCCCTTGGAGTGCATGGCGAAGTTCATGGCATCCTTGCCGATCTTCTGGGCGGCGAACCGCGTCCCGTCGGAGAGGAGCTCGCCCGCCTTCGTGCTGCGCGAGCACATCTGGTCGACGAAGCTGACCATCCCGTCCCCGTTCCCGAACTTGAGATCCACGCCGCCACAGTCCTCCCTCGTGAGGTACCCCTTCTCGTAGGCCTCCATGGCGAACGCGACGCAGATGCCCCCGCTGATCGTGTCGATGCCGTCCCGGTCGCACATCTCGATGGCCTTGATGATCGCGTTCATGTCGTACACGCCGCTGCAGCAGCCGAGCGCGAAGAGCGACTCGAAGTCGACCGACGAGATCGAGCCTTTGTAGGGCCCCTCCCTGGCGAGGCAGAGGTGGTCGCACGCGATGGGGCAGCACGAGCACGCGGCCTTCTTGATGACCCACTTCTCGGCCATCACCTCGCCGGAGATGTCGATCGCCTGGTCTGACGTGCCCTCGCGGAAGTTGTCTACGGGCAGGCAGCCGAGCTTCTGGAAGTTGAGCGTGTTGATGGGAGTGCCGAGGTCGCGGTACTTGAGCGTGGCCGGCCCGTTCGCTCGCTTGATGAGGTCGAGGGCGAGTGCCTTCCATTCCTTGGGCTTGGCGACCTCCACCTCGTGCGTTCCCCTGAACGCGAGGGCCTTCAAGTTCTTGGAACCCATGACCGCGCCCATGCCGGTGCGGCCTGCCTGGCGGTTCCGGTCGTTCGTGATGCAAGCGATGTGTGACAATCTCTCGCCGGCCTTCCCGATGGCGGCGACGCCGATGCGCTCGTCGTGGTACTCCTCGCGGATCCTGTCCTCGGTCTGCCACGAGTCGAGCTTGCCCCACATGTCCTTGGCGTCGTGAATCTGGATGTCTCCATCGTCCACGAACAAGTAGACGGGCTTCGAGGCCTTTCCATAGAACTGGATCTGCTGCAGGCCCGCCTGCCGCATCTGCTGGCCGACAGACCCGCTGGAGATGGCCATGCCGAAGATGCCCGTGAGCGGCGACTTGGCGAACACGCCGTACTTGCTACTCGTCGGGAGGTAGGTGCCGGGGAACGGCCCGATGTTGACGATGAGGATGTTGTCTGGCGAGAGCGGGTCGATGCCGGGCTTGAGCTCGTCCCACAAGGTCTTCGCGCCGAACCCGTAACCCCCGATGTAGTCCCGCAAGTACTCCTCTGGAAGGCTGCCGACCTCTACTTTGTCCTTCGTCAAGTTGATCTTCGCGACCTTCCCGATGTAGCCCTTCACCATGACGGTTCACCATCACGCCTTCGCGGCGCCCTCCTCCTTCTGCGGTTCTTTCGTCTCCTTCTCGATCCCCTTGATGAGCGCGAGGACCTGCTCCCTGCGCGCCTCCTGGGACAAGGCGTTGACCGGCTTGAGCGAGATCGCCTCCTTCGGGCAATACTTGATGCATTGCGGCTCCCTTTCCTCGGTAGACTCGCAGAGGTCGCACAAGATCGCCTTCTTGCGCGTGGTGTGGAGGGAGATGGCTCCAAACGGGCACACGCGGATGCAGAACGAGCAACCGTCGCACTTGTCCTCGTCGACGTGGATCACCCCCGTCCTCTCGTCCTTGGCCATGCACTTCTGCGGGCAGACCGCGACGCAAGGCGGGTCGGTGCAGAACTGGCAGCTCATGGCATAGTTGATCACGGGTTCAATCCTGATCCGCTGGATCCTGGAATTCAACGCCATGAACTTCCCTTCGTGGGCAAATGAACACGCTGCTTCGCAGATCTCGCACCCCGTACACTTGGCCGGGTCGACGACCAGCAATTGTTGATATTTCACCGACATCTGGTTCACTGGCTTGTTCTGTTCGGGTCGATTGATAGCGGCTCGAGGAGAAGCTTCAAGATCCAGTCACTGGCCGGTATGCCCTCCGATCACAGAGAGGGGTATCAGAAGCCAATGGCATAGACTGAAGACCGCTATTCGCGTTTCGTTGTTGATCAATCACGCGAATAGAATACTAAAAGCTTTTTACTTCCACATAAACCAAGTTCTTTATTAGTTCAAAAGAGAAACATTAATCCGAGAAACGATTGGAAAGTGACATGTCCCCTTCATCATCACGCTATCGGGGGACGGCTTTCGGACATCTGATAGGAACCGGTGCGCGCAGATGGCGTTCCCAGCTAGAACGAAGGATTTCAGGCCGCCAGCGACCTGGACGTACACGATCAAGGTGCTTAACCACCAGAGGAACCTGGAATACAACGGCGAGAAATGCGTCGGTTGCGGGCTGTGCATCCACGCTTGCCCGATGGACGGCAAGGTGATCTCGTGGGGCACGGCGCCCGGCGAGCGCATCCTGGTTGACGTGGAGAAATGCGTCCATTGCGGCGTCTGCGCCTACTTCTGCCCTGCCGGCGCCTTGAAGCTGTTCATCAACGGCGAGGAGCGCATCGAGCTCAAGGAACCCGCGGACGAGATCGAGCGGCACTCGCTGCCCGACTTCAAGGGCGAAACCCTCGCGCACAAGGAGACCGGCGCCCCGATAAGGAAATACTTGCGTGGTTCGTTGCACGTGCCGGCTGGCCTGGACGAGGCCGCCAAGAGGGCCGCCGTCGCGGCGTGCCCGACGGGCGCGCTCGAGCTTGCCGGGGACGGCCTCGCCGTGGACGAGCACAAGTGCTTCTACTGCGACGCGTGCTCGCGGGCGACCGGCGACAGGATCCAGCCCCGCCGGACGCTCCTGCTCGTCGACATGGCGGACGGCATCTCCCCCGTCGTCAAGCGTATAATCGAGCGCTTGATGGACGAGCAGGCCGCGGCCAGAATCATCAAGGGCGTGGACCAGTACAAGGCTCGTGACAAGGCGAAGGCGCTCCTGGAGGGCGTCGGCAGTCAATGACCCC
>JAFGBX010000385.1 GCA_016932935.1 Promethearchaeota archaeon
CGCTTGCTTGGCGACGCTCCAGCTCTGCTCGTAGGTGCTGCCCCCGTGCCGCCGCAGCGGGGCGACGCCGTCCCGCACCTCCGTGTCGTTGTACCCGGGGAGCGTCGTGACGCACGAGAGCTTGCCGTACGCGCGCGACGAGGACACCATCGTCTTGAACTGGGAGAGCGCTTTCTGCGGCTCGTCCCGGTAGATGCCGAGCGGGTTGTACACGTGGAAGCCGTCGAACACGCGCAAGAACTCGATCGGGGGGGCGCGCGGGCCGCCCAGGTCGGCGATGAGGAACGGGTCGTACCCGTCGGCGCGGATCCGCTGGACCGCCACGGACCAGTTGCTCACCCGTTGGGTCGACTCCGTGGCGTACACGAAGATCACGGGTCGGTTCCCCACCTTGAGGAACTTCGGGTGGCCGCCGTATTTTGACAAGACATATTCGATGTCGCCCACGAGGTTGTCGAGGCCCCACGGCTTGGTTCGGTTGTAGCGGTCTTGCACGGTCTCGAAGTAGATCGTGTGCTCCATGTCGTAGTCGTCGAGCGCCGTGATGTTGAGCAGCTGGCCGAAGTTGTGGTCGACGTAGTTGCCGGGCCCCCACCACGTCGTGATGAACGTGTCGATGCCCGCGTACGTCGCGCAGTCCATGTGGACGCGGATGGCGGCAGGATCGCCGCTGTCGAAGAGCACGACGCCACTCGTGTTGAGCGTGGGGTGCTGCGCCGAGCCGATGTCCATCGGGTCGACCCACGGGAGGTGCCCGTTCTCCTCCCAGTGCGACCAGCCACCCGCGCCTGAGGGGAACTCGCTCGGGTACACGGTCGTGTTCCGGTACCACGTGTAGTAGAAGGCGCACACGCGCGTCTCGTACGTGGCGCCGCGGATCGCCACCTGGGTCGGGAGGAAGTGCAGCACGGGCAGGACGAGGATCGCCGCTAGGGCCACGATGACCAGGATGCCGGTCGTCGTGCTCGTCGTGCCCGCCGCGCCGGCACGGCGATCCGGCAACGCGGGGGGAGCTGGAGCGGCGCTCACGAGGCTCGCACCTCCATTACATGGCCAGTTGCCAGGGGGATGATGGCCTGGACAGAGGTCAGGCTGATCGCAGCGAGGTACACGACCAGGAAGTAGGTGTCCGCGTTCGAGATCTCGAACGCGATGCCCGCGATGAGCAAGAAGATGCCGACGACGACCATGAAGCCGTTCCAGAAGTGGAACGCTGTTCCCTTGACGTGCGGGGCCCGGATCCCGAGCATGGCCATCAGCGTGCCCGGGATCGAGAAGAACGACAGCAACCGGGTCGCGACGACGGCGTTACCGTCCAACGAGCCGCTGGCGAGCGTGAGCGTGGCCGTGCAAGTGCCAAGTATGGCGAGGAATGCCAGGCCCGCGGCACGGCGGAGCTGCTGGTGCTCGGGGAGCAACCCGAGGATCGCGACCACGCAAGCCCCCCCGGCGAACGCGAGGAGGGAAAGCTGGGTGATGGTGGTGGCGTCAAGGCTCGACTCGTAGCTGGAGAACAGCGCGAGTTGCTTGAGCGCGAGGACGATGACGACCGGGGACAAGGACCAGGACACCATGCTGGAGTACGCCGTCACCGCGACCGATGGGGCCACCTCGGTCACGTGCTTCGCTTCGGCTTGCACCGGCGTTGGCCGCGCCCCGGCTCGCCCGATCACGAGCGTGCGGATCAGGAAGTAAGTCCCCGCGCCGACCGACGCGTAGGTGAGCACGTGTCCGGTGTATTGGCATGGCACGAGGGAGATCTCGTCGACGATGGCGAGCAAGATGGCCCCGCTGATGCCGAGGGCACCGATCGCCAACGCGCCGTCGTCGAAGCCGAGGACCGCCTTCGTCCATTTCGAGGCCCTCCCGGGGTGCAAGAGCATGAGCAGGCAAGGCGCGAAGGTGGCGACGAGCACGGCGCCCCACGAGCTGAACTGCACGGCGATGGCTCCACACGCGGCGAGAAACGGGGTGGCGATCAAGAGGACGTTCCAGCCCACGTTCGTCCACTTGGTAAGGAAATGCGCGCCGATCGACATGCCCACGATGGCCACGAGAGCCACGAGGCCAAGCAAGATTGCATCTAGGTCGGAGCCACCGCCACCCGACAGCGCGTCGACCGCGATGCCGATGCTCGTGACGGACAGGTACAAGCCGGCGTACACGAGCACGAACAAGGCGAGCTTGTTCGCGAGGCCCGACAGTAAGGATCTGCCGTTCATGGCCCTTGTTCGGGTCGAGGCGATATAAAACCCGCACGATCCACGATGCCCTACCGAGCCCCTCCCGGAACTCAATGCTTGGGGGCTAGCGTGTTGCATGGCGAAAAAAAAAAGAAACGGGGGGCGGGCCGTTCATTCCCTGCCCTTGGCGCGCATCCGGTGGATGCCGACGGCGATCGCAACCGTCGCGACGCCGACAATCAAGGCAGGCGCGTAGCCGCTCACCTGGTCAGGCCCTGCTGGCGCCGAATATTGCACGTCCCTCGCGGGAGAGAATTCCCCGAGGTTCCCGTCGGCATCGATGGCAGCGACCCGCCAGTAGTACACGTGGCCTCCCGTGATGGCCGAGGCTGGCGTGAAGGTTATCGTCGGCCCCGCGCCCACCACTGTCTGGTTTATGGCGAGGGTCGTGAACGCGGTGGAGTCGACCGACACCTGGAACAAGTAGGTGTCCAGCGTCCCAAGCTGGTCCCACGTGAATTGCGGGGTAGGGGTGGACACCGAAGCACCGTCCGCTGGCGACACGAGGGTTGGCGCCTGGATCTTCGAGAAGGTATAGTTGATCGCGAGATCGCTGATCGTGGGGGTCGCGTAGGGGCTGGAAGATCCAAGCACGGCTCGCCACCTCAACGACGTGCCCTGGTTAGCAAAAAGGTGCTCGACACCCGCGGTGGCCGCCTCCCAGTGGGCACCAGCGTCCGCGCTCACGAAGAGGTTGACTTGCGTGCTGGCCGGCGTCGTGGCGGTGAGGGTGACGGTCGCCGACACGAAGACCGACGACAGCGCGCGCGACGCCACCTGCAGCGATTGGGCCGTGGCGCTGGGGGCGTAGACGTCGTGGAATAGCGGCGACACGTCGAAGCAGTCGAAGTGGAAGGCGCTGCACACGTAGGTGTAGTTCCCCGAGACGATGAGCCCCAGGGCGGCATCGCCCGAGGGGAGGGGGTACGTGCCCTTGTGGGTGGGTGCCGTCGGGACGGACACGTCGAGGACGACGAGCCCGTTGTAGGTGCCCATCATATCGTCGCCAGCTAGGAACGCGTAGTTGCCGGCAACGTGGATGTCGTACGCGCGGGGGAAGTCGAGGTATCCGACGTCGGCGGGGGCTGCAGGGTTTGCGACGTCGACGACGTGCATCCCCCGCAGGTCGCACGACACGTACGCGTAGGATCCCACGACTTGGACGTCCTTGGCGAAGTCGCTGTCCAGGCTAAGCTTCGTGATGTAGACCGGCGCCTTCGGATTGGCCGTGAGGTTGTAGACTGCCAGCCCGGCAGATGTTTCTGTTATATACAAGTAGTTCCCCGCGATCCAGAGCCCGTACATGGTGCTGCCGTCGTTGTGCCCGCTGGTCCTCGAGATCGAGGCCGGGTTCGTGACGTTGTACACGTGGAGGCCGCCGCTGTATGCCGTGCAGTAAGCCGTGGTTCCCGAGACCTTGACATCGACGTAGACGCCGCCGTTGTCTGCGGACGAGACGTAAGTCGGGCTCGTGGGGGTGGCGATGTTATACACGAAGAAACCGCCATTACCACCCGCGATATACAAGTAATTGCCCTCGATGTCGACGGCGTTCGGTTCCATTCCCGCTCGGGTCACGTTCGCGACGCTATACATGTTCAATGGGTCGGCGATGTTGAAGACTTCGAGCTTACTCTGGGACGGCACGAATGCATAGTTGCCCGAGATGTCGACCTCTTTAGGGACAGCGTCCGAGATTTTTCCCGACACACACGTCACCGGCTTACTGGGGAGCCTGATCGATCCGGTCCCCCAGCCCGTCGCGTTCGTGTTCCCTGCATCGCGGTACGTCGAGGTCGAGAACGTTTCCGTGAAGATACTCGAGTAGTCCCCCGCGGCTGACACGTGCATCGTGGGAAAGCAGAAGATGATGCATATCACTGCCACGGAGAGCATCAGCGTGGTAAATTTCGTCCTTTTCGTCATGATCCTTCATCTTCGAGATGGTGCTTGGATGGTGGTTCACTTCATCAAATCCCTTAGTCGAAAGTAATGGATATGCTTATCTCTCGCCGGTTCGTTATAAAACCATGGCTCGCCACCAGGCGCGTCGGCCGCCCTTCGCGAGGAGCATCCGACCCGTCCCGCGCCTTAACGTGCATCGGTTTACCCTCGAGGCCCCCCGTCGCGATATATTCGGAATTGCATAATAACGATATCCGCCGTTACGTCAGGATATCAACATCGTCGATGCGTGGGACAATATAGCGTATAGCATCAAGTACCTATATTAACTGATAGAAATAATGTGAAAGCATGAAAAACGAGGTAGATGCAACAAGTCGAAATCGTGATTCCATGCAGGATGATGCTTGTCTCTCGGAATTTAGAAGGCCTTTATTTGATACGATTATAGAATGGTTGCATCTTCCTAAAGGAACCAAAGGATTAGACGCGGGATGTGGAATCGGTTTCTACACCAAGATCCTTGCCGGATCTGTTGGAGTGGAAGGAGATGTTACTGGCATAGATTTATCACGAGAGTGCATTGCTCATGCCAAAGAGAATCAAGCCCCGAACGTGCGTTTTGAGATAGGCAATCTCAATTCATTGCGCTTTAAGGATAACACCTTTGATTGGATATGGAGTGCTGATTCGTTATGGCCGGGTCCGAAGGAATTGGGTTGTCCGGCAGAAGATCCTGCTACTATCATTAAGGAATTCCATCGCACGTTGAAACCAGGGGGGATGGTTGCGATCTTGTTTTTTTCATCATACAAGTTCCTACCGGGTTATCCATTACTCGAAGCTCGGCTTAACACCACTTCAGGTGCTACTGCCCCCTTTATCCAAGGAATGAAGCCAATGCATCATGTAATGAATGCAAAGCATTGGCTAGACGAATCCGGCTTCAAGGACATCTCGGCAAAAACATTTTTATCGGATGTTAATGCTCCACTTGATGATAACACTCGAAATGCTTTAAGTATCTTCTTCCAAATGCTCTGGGGTGAATCGGCTGGTCAAGTTTCTGAAGAAGATCGGAATCTATTCAAGCGACTGCGTGATCCGAGTTCAGATGACAATATTTTGACCAATCAACATTATTGTGGCTTCTTTACATACACCGTATTTAAAGGGGTGAAATGAAGTGGGAGCAGTCCCCCCGCGGCGGACGCGTGCGTCGTGGGGAGGCAGAAAAGAGCGAGGTACAAGCCGGCGTACACGAGCACGAACAGGGCGAGCTTGTTCGCGAAGGACGTGATCATGTGGTTGGATGCCATGATCACATTACCGGGGCGGGGTGATTTGAGCCCTCATCTGGGAATGTATCAACGCGCCGATCCCGCCGTGCTTCATCTCGCCCTCGGCGAGGCATGCCCGCCCCGGATAAATTTTTATTCCTACATCGGCATCATTCCAACTAATCAACACGATATGAGCAAGGATCGCGAGATGCCAGGTCGGTTCGGCGCACGCGTCGTGGCGCGCGTGAAGCGGGGACTGGCCTCAGAGCTTGCCCACCGGTGACGTTCATGGAGAGTATACAGCGTATTTTTTCGAAGTTGCTCAAGGAACTCAACTTGCCCACGCCCGTGGTACCTGCGCGGAAGGAAGGCAGCGTGGAGAAGCAGCAGAAAGACATCCAGATCTTCAAGGACCTGCTGACCAGCAACCTCGTCGGCGAGATGAAGGTCTGGGGCGGGAACTTCGACGAAGAGCAGTGGAAGGAGGCCAAGGCGAAGCTGCCCGATGCCATCAAGAACCTGCAGCAGGAGGCGAAGGAGAAGGAGATCAAGGCCTACTTCGACATCTATGCCAAGGTCATGAGGAAGTTCCTCGACGCGCACTGCATGGCCAAGGCCGAGGTCAAGACCATGCCCTTCAAGACCGTGTACATGCAGAAGATCCCGAAGATCGACCAAACCGACAAGGGTATGGAGATCAACGACAAGCCCGTGGGCCTCATCGCCGAGCTACCCTACCAGGTAGAGCGGTCGTGCGCGTACGGCGAGATGAAGGACAAGAAGCCCCTCTTCGCCCCGATAATCGGCTCCCTGGACCTCACGTGGAGCCCCCCCGCCCAGAAGCCCGCCCCCGACGCGAAGGAGTACGTCGAGGACGTAACCCTCCAGGCGGCGATCTTCGAGGCCATGGACAAGCAGACGACCGTGAACTCGGTGTGGCGGTACGAGAACTACGGGCGCAAGGGCGAACCCATATGTGACAAGCTTATGGAGAACCAGGACCTCATGGTCGCGATGGAACGGGTCGCCAGCGAGGTCGATATCAAGGAATTCAAGGGAAACGCGTCCGTGTGTTCACTTTTCTACGCGGTGGACGGCCGCACGATAGTCGGCGTCGTCGACTACGAGGGCGTCCAGAAGAACGCGTTCGAGGCGATCTTCAAGCTCTGCGCCTACCTCGAGGACGTGCCACGCGCCGCGGGAGCGGCACCGGGCGGCGCGGCACCCGCGGGCGGCGGCATGGTCACGGCGGGCGGGCAGAGCTCCCTCCCGACGTGGACCGAGGAGGAGCTCGCCAAGCAGCCGCAGTTCGCCGCGTCCGCGGGGCCGAGCCTGCCGACGTGGACCGAGGAGGAGCTCGAGACCCGCCAAGACAAGTTCACCGGCGGTGGCGGCGTGAACCTGCCCGTCTGGACGGAGGACGAGCTCGCCGAGCTCAGCAAGTCCAGCGGCGCGCAAGGCCTCAACCTGCCCGAGTGGCAGGACGAGGGCATGCAGGAGTGCCCGAAATGCGGGTACTCGCTCCAGCCGGATTGGGACGAGTGCCCTGTGTGCTCGGCGAAGATCGAGAGGAAGGCCGCCCCGGCGCAGAAGCCGGCCGAGAAACCAGCGGCGAAGCCGGCGGCCCAGAAGCCCGCCCCCGGCCCTTGAAGGACGACCCCCGTGCAATCCGGTCGGTTCATACCACTTTCTTTTTGCGTGACCGGGTGGAATCGCGTTTCCTCCCCCCATCATCCCGCCACCGCCGGATCCGCTCGCAGCGAGCCCTCATCAAGCATTACCTGCGAGCGTCGTACCCGCGTGTACGTCTAACCGTCCAAATCGCCGAGCTCCACGAAGGTCACGCGCTTCTCGGTACCGACGGCAAAGCGCTTGTGTGCTGGATCGCAAGCGAGGGTTGGCAGCGTGGGGGGCCTCATCATCGCGCTCGGCTGGCCTTGCTCCGGCCCGGCGAACAAGTCCTCCCAACGAGCAACCACCTTGCCCGTCGCCACCTCGATGAGCTTGGGGTGGTCGTAAAACGAGACGACGTGGCGCGATCCTACCGGCATCATCCGCCCGACAAGGTCGGGCATCAGGCGCGAGCTGGTGATGTGGCCCCCGTCGAGGTCGTAGGCTTGCAACAAGTAATGAAGCCCCGGGGGTCGCTTGGCCTTCACGCCCAGGTCGATCGGGTTCCCTTGCCCGTCGACGATGCTGAGCTCGGAACTTGCCACCCGGCGGACTCTCGAGTCATCGCCAGGGGCTACCGATTCAGGGATCCCCTTTTCCGCGGGCTTGATCTCGTACTCATCCTCGCCTTCCATGGGATCCCCGTCGCCAGATTCGACGACGCTCGCCGTGACGACGTGGTGGCCGCACATCGTGACGCTCTCCGGCTCCCAGCCAAGCGATCCGCCTTGGGGGACGGCGATCCCGTCCCCGTCTAGATGGCCCGGCTCCTTCAGTGCCCGCCGGATGTCGTATGCTTGCACGACGTTCCACGGGTGCCATACCCAGCCATTTTCCACGAGATAGCGGCCGTCCGCGCTCACATCCAGCTTGGAATGGAAGATGTCGGAGCTGTTGTACGTGCGTTCTGTCAGTACCTCCCCACCTTCGACGGTTTCGATATCGAGCGAGCAATATTCCTTGTGACAATGCGCGACCGCGCCACGCCCGTCCGGGAGGTCGAACATGGCTATCGGATACGCATAGTCCTCGGCATGGTAATAGCTCCGGTTCAGCTCCCGGACGACGTCCAATGGTTCCATGCTGACTAGCAAGCCCTTCGTCCCGTACTTCTCGTGAAGCACCGCGTGATTGCCGCTGCTCACGACGCTGTCGAACTTGTAGGCGAAACCCCTGTGGACGCGCGGCTCCTCGATCGTGCCGTCGGGGTGATATCTCGTCCCACCGTCCAGCAGGTCGATCGCGCAGTCCCCGTGCCAGGCCAGCGATCGCAGGTACGTGACGTCCAGATCGCGGCGCTTGAAGGGCACCATCGATCATTCCCTCGACATGGAACCTTATCTCCCTTTGTGTTGGTAGATAGATCAAGTTCGGGAAAGAATGCTGATAAAGGGGAACGGCGACCGTCATCCACCCTACAATGATCGTCGCTGGGTGCGACACGATGACTACTACGAGTCAAGAGATTCGAGGCGGATTTGCCGGATTGGCTACTATTCTCGATTCCGTTAGAGAGAGATGGAATGTTGTCGGACCAATTAAAATCGTTCTGGGTGAGTCCCAAGCAGTAAATCTACATATTCCTTGTAGCAATGTCGATCTTGGCGATGGTATTGCTCCGATTGCTGGAGTTTTCGTAAATCTAGAGATTGACGTATCAGCAACCTCATTCCTTGATAATCCTACGAATGAATTCTTTGTTGTCGGGCTCGGCGGCAGTGTCTCTCAAGATTCTCCTATAAGAATTAATGCGAGGCGCACTAACGACGTGGGAGTACGAAGGGCTGTCGCTTTTTTAAATCGCCTCGTTCTATCAGGCATAGATGTTGTGAAGATCGAACCACATGCAGCTACAGTGTACCCGAAACAGATGAATAACTTTTTAATAAAGATTACGTTTGCGACCGGCGCGTCGATTCTGCTACAGATAGGCAGCGAGATAGTGTATGTTGGTAAAATGGGTATGAGAAATGATTGGATGATGATGCCGACGTCCGAACAACTCGATTCATACAGATCTCGTTCGAATCTAAAGCAGTTCTTCACATCGTATAAGGATGGGGCCATTAACGAGAATGTAGATCGAGTACGTTTCGACGAGTGGCTGATCCATCATCTGCTTGGTATAGATTATTATAGACCTTCCACTCATCCCGATGTAAGTCATCCGATGTATATGCCTGGCAATATTCCTGATCCCAGCGCCCCGCAGCAATATTACGATACTTTAGCTCAAGCACTTGCTATTATTGGCGTCTCTGTCGATGAAAATAATCGACCTTTAGTTACACCCGAGAATTTATTGAAGATCGAGCGCTGGTGGCTGCTTTACACTTCCCAAGCTGGAAACCGGTTGAAAGATCAGTCTGGTGCCGACGTTTCTTTGAAAGGGTGGATTGCTACCTGGGTTGAATCGCATCCGACTGAGGCCTTACAGATGGGTATCTATGAGACGCCTGAATTAATACGCTCGGAGAGCTTCGTGTTGGGGTCGTTTTTACAGCGATTATCGAATGCTGGCTATCTCGCCCATATCTTCGACTTGCTTAAGGAATTTGGGACGAATCAAGATGTAGGTGGTGGTTTCATGACGATGTCATAATCTTTATTCAATTGTCGATAGCATTTTATTGTCTCATTCAATTTTTTAAAATATGCTAAAATCCGGATCTGAGATGGGATACGACCGCGGGCTCACCATGTTCAGCCCGGAAGGTCGCCTCTACCAGGTCGAGTACGCACTCGAAGCGGTCAAGCGCGGCACGCTCGCCATCGCCTTCAAGGCGAAGGACGGGGCCGTGCTCGTCGTGCACAAGAAGATCTCGACGAAGCTCATGGATCCGAGCCAGATCCACAAGGTCTACCTCGTGGACAAGCACGTCGGCGTGGCCATCTCCGGCCTGCACGCCGACGCCCGCATCCTCACGGATCAAGCCCGCCTCCAAGCCGCCTACCACCGCCTTTCCTACGACGAGGACGTGCCCGTCGCGACCCTCGTCAAGAAGATCTGCGACATCTCCCAGGCCTACAGCCAGCACGGCGGCGTCCGGCCGTTCGGAGCGTCCCTCATGTTCGTCGGCATCGACGAGCAGGGCCCGCAGGTCTTCACGACGTCGCCGTCGGGAACCTACTTCTCCTGGATCGCGAAGGCAATCGGCTTCAAGAGCGACGAGTGCCAGGACTACCTCAAAGACAACTACTCGGAACTCAAGTCCTTGGAACAGGTCAAGACGTTTGCGATCAAGACGCTGGTCAAGTTCGTCGACGACGAGCTGACGCCCGAGACGGTCGAGGTCGGCGTCATCCCCATGAAGAGCAAAGAGTTCACGCTGCTCGACGAGGACGAACGGAAGGGGTTGCTCGCGGCCGCCGGCAAGGAAGCGGCCAAGGACGCGAAGGCCAAGGACAAGTGAGCCCGGCCGCGCCGGCGCGGTCAGCGCCCGCCGGCCCAGCCTTCCTCCTTCTCGCGCTCCAGCTGCTGTATCCGGTTCTCGAAGGAGATCGCCTCGTCGTCGAGGCCCAGCTGGCGCGACAGTGCCAGTGCCTTCTTGTACTCGGCGATCGCCTTGTCGAGGGCGCCTCGGTCCTCGAGCTCCATCGCCTTCGCGACTGCCTTCTCCTTCTGCTCCACCAGCCCGGCCCCGGCCGCCCTCCCTCGGCTGCCGCGCTGCCGGGACAGGTCAAGGTCGATGACCTCCGGCGGCCCCATGTGCATGAGGGCGAAGCCCTCCGCGGCCTTCAGCTGGCCCGTGTCGACCGGGCGCGGCGGGGGGGCACCGATAAGCCCGCCAGCGGCCGGCGGCCCCGGCACCACCGCTGGGCCCTGCATCGCCTTGATCATGGCTATCCGCTTGTCCCCGGAACGTGCCTTCAAGTAGGGCGTCGCGAGCTTGAGTATTATAGAGACGATGGCCGCCGAGACGGCGAGTGCGATACCGATGACATCGCCGCCGTCGACCCACTGGAACACCACGGCGACGGCGACGCAACCACACGCCGTGAGCGATGCCCATACGACCGTGCCCTTGTGCCTCGCCCAGGCCCGTGCGAGCGTGCGCCCGGGGGGACGGGCGGCCTTGTTGGCGTCGGGCTGGCGGGTCTTCGTGTGCATCACCACCGCGTTCGCTAGGAGGAACGCGCTCGAGCTATAAATCTTTGGCTTGCGCGCGCCGCCCAACCGCTCAAGCGAGCCGGCGCACGAGAATCCCCCGCACGAACCGCTGCCGGTCGGCCGCCGAGAAGGTACCAGCCCCGTGCACGAGCAACTTTGCCGTCGCGCACGAGACCGCTTCCACGAGGATCCCGGGTGGATCGGTGCCGTCCAGCATCGCGTGGATCATGCCGGCGAGGAACGCATCGCCCGCGCCGACCGTGTCGACGACATCTGGGTTCACGTCGTCCGAGAGCGCCCCGTGCCACGCTCCCCCCTCCATCGCGAGGACGGCGCCG
>JAFGBX010000386.1 GCA_016932935.1 Promethearchaeota archaeon
GAAGGCCCTCCAAGCGGAATTGCGGCGTCAGGACGTGGTGCTCGATGCGCCGAAAAAATGAACGATAATAAATACTATTAATACTGAAGCTGCTAAGCAAGATCACCATAAATCCATTGTATAGGAAGTGCTCCAAATGGCCGGTTCCCATCTCAAGTATCTCATTCCTGGGATAATCCTCCTCATTTATGGTCTTTATTGGATCGTGTACTTCTCTATCCTTCCAAGCATCACCAACATGTTATCGGGTATGAATCCTGGCGGGAATCCAGTGCTCGAGGGATTATTGGCAGCATTGGAATTCATGTCAAGCCCTGGATTCGTTGGATTCATGTTCATCACGGGCATTGCGTGCATCTGCATCGGGCTCCCCCTCTTGATCGTTGGTATAAAAAAGAGGAATGCCTCGAAGTGAACGCACTCCCCGGCTGAATTGCGGCGCCAGGACGTGGTGGGAGATGCTCCCATATACTAGATGCGTTTTTCCTTCAAGAATCATCCGGGTTAAAGCCATTCTCCAGGAAGCGGCGGATGGCCCTCGCGATGTCGTGCCCGAGTGACCGGGCCGTGCCCGCGTTCACCTCCGCTCCGGCGGCGGTCGCGTAGGGGATCTCGATAGTGGTGGCGAGCAGCATCCGCGGCAGCTGCCACGCCCACGCGGTAAAGCCAGGCCCCTGCGCTGAGTTACGCCCCGTGTTCCATCCCTGGCCAAACGGGATGTTGTCTCCCGCGTGGAAACGAAGCGGGCCCCTCTGGAAGGCCTCCAGAGCAGTCGAGAATGCCCCCACGGCGGCCCACTGCTGCTCGTCGGGTAGCCCGACCAGCTGGATCCGCTCGTCGTGCATGTACGGGCAGTGGAGGTCGAGGGCGAGGGCCGGCGCCCCGGCAAGCCATGCCGGTACCCGTTCCTTTATGGCCTTGACGGTCGGGTACAAGGTGCGGTCGTCGTAGTCCCGGTTGTGATCCCGCGGGATCCTGTTCTTGCCCTGGTCGCCGTCCTCTACGCCATCCTTGTCGACGAACGGGATCACCATGAACGAGACGCTCTCGCGGAACCACGCGCCGTCGCCGTCGGAATCCTCGCCGAGTACGTGCTCGAGCAACCCCTCGACCGAGAAGCTCGCCATGGACTCGCACGCGTGGTGGCGGGCGGCGACGACCACCCGGTACAGCGGCGCTCCTTGCAGCGCGCCGGCGAGCAAGGCCTCCGCGATCCGCCCCTTGTTCGTCTTGCAAAGCACCTCCACGGACAAGTAGGGGCTACCCGTGTGCCTTGACAGGAAGCTTTTCAAGTTCGATTCCGTGTACGGCATTGCAAAGCAGAAGCGCGCGTCGGTGGCTTCGTCCGGCACGGGGAAAGTGAACGTGCCCCGCTTCGTGGCTGCCTTGCCGATCCAGGACCAAGTGCTGCCGCCGTCGCCGGACCAGGCCGGGCCACGCGGGCCGAATACCCTCCTGCCCGTGAACGTGACGCGGATGCGCTTGCCCGCCGCGCCCCGGGCGCGGAGGCACCAGTAGAACCAGAAGCCATCCGTGTCCCTGGCGTCCTGGTGGACACGGATCCGGGTGCCCCGTATCCCGTCCACGACGATGTTCCCGCCGGGGAAGTCGGCGTCCACGGAGACGGGCGGGTGTCCCTTGTTCCAGAGCGGCGTCACGGGGACACCCCTTGGTTCAGGAGGATCCTCTGGATCGCCGCGGCCTCGAGGTCGCGGGGGCGGACGCCCCGGCTGGCGCACAAGGCGGCGGCGATGCCGGCCGCTTGGCCGACGTTCGCGCAGATCGGCATCACGCGGAAGCTCGAGTGCGCGACGTGCGTGCCGGAGATGTTCCTGCCCGCGAGCAAGAGGTTGTCGACCCGCTTCGGCACGAGGCAGCGGTAGGGGATCGTGTAGGGCTTGGGCTGCGGGAACTTCTGCTGCACGCCGGTCGGGTCGAGGCCGCTCGACTCGAGGTGGTGGATGTCGAAGTTGAAGTGAGCCTTTGCCACGACCCAGTCGTCGAACACGCGTGCTTCGATGATGTCCCTCTCAGTTAACGTGTACTCGCCCTCGAAGTGCCTGGTCTCCCTGATGCCAACCGACTCCGCGGACGCGAGCAGGTAGCAGTACTCGAACCCGGGCACGTACTCCTTGAGGAACGCGACGATCTGCTCGATCTGCCCGCGGCACTCGATCTCCGCGCGGGTGAGGTCGTCAGCACTCGTCCCGTCGACGCCCGTGCTGTTGGTCATGTTGACCGTCACGACGCCGGGCAGCGTGCCCTGGTAGAGCAGCACGTGGCCTGCGGGGGGCGGCAAGTGCTTCGTCCCGAGGTCCTGGATGGGGCCAGCGGGGACGTCCGGGTTGCTCTCGAACGCACCGGGCAGGACCGCCCGCGACGAGTCCACGCCGCCGACCTTGAACATGACCGTGGCCGGCTGCATTTTCCCGTCGCCGCCGCGCCCCTTGGTGAAGGGCACGCCCGCGCGCGCGGCGACGTCGCCGTCCCCCGTCGCGTCGACCACGATCCCCGCGAGGAACGCCTCCCTGCCCGACTTGCTCTCGGTGATGGCCCCAGCGACGGCGCTTCCATCCATCACGGGGGCGCAAGCCAGCGTGTGCAACCGCACGTTGACCCCGGCCTCCGCGGCCATGGCCAGCATGGCGTTCTTCAGCCTCTCCGTGTTGATCGACTGCCAGCTGCCGACGATGGTTCCATCATCCTTGAAGCAGTCGATGGAACGTTCGACGATCTCCTCGTAGAAGCCACCCCTGGTCGCTCCCGTCCAGTGGCTCATGAACCCCGTGGTGGCGACGCCACCGATGCTCCCGGCTTGCTCGATCAAGCAAGTCGAAGCTCCTTGGCGCGCCGAGCACACTGCCGCGGAGAAGCCGGC
>JAFGBX010000387.1 GCA_016932935.1 Promethearchaeota archaeon
CGGGTTAGATGCAAGCAAGAAAGCTCGTCCTTCGCGCTGGCCAGGTCGTTTTTTTTTGGGGTTACCGCCTTGAAAGTGCCATCCAGGAAGATGACCTTCGCCCCGCGTGACTTGGATTGACTCTCTTTGCCTTCTAGAGGAGATTTCATGTCATGTTCCTTCTTCTTTTGAATCCATTCCAAGACCGTGGTCACATCAACGCTGACGTTATGCAAGTCCTTTAAATCACCCGCAACACGAGTTGCAGAATCCCCCTTGTTCAAGACTCGCTTGAACACGTACTCTTTCACGTCGTGAGTGAAGCTACAATCGAATTCAACAGCGGGGTTTTTGACCGAGAATCGATTCCCGCATTTTTTGCATTCCCAGAACACCCACTCGTGTCGTTGAATGCGCTTGATGGATGGCGTCCCGAGATCCTGCCGATCGACGAATTGATGCGTCCGGCATATCAGATCCTCGCCGTCACATTTAGTACAAGCCGATGGCTTAGAATCCTTATCGGAGATATTACTGTATTCTACCAGCACCTCTGGATTTTCGACGATGTCCATGAATTGACATGTGTCCTTGAAGAATTTGAATCTATCGGTCTTACACGGGCTGAACGTGGAAGACCGTGGCGAGAAGGGCGGACTTTCGTCGGAAAGACAAAAATAAATGGTAAGCGCCCTAAGCTAACTCCCGTATTGTCCGAAAAGTGAGTCATTTATTAATGACTGATGACACTTTTTTTAGATCCCGTCCACCCTCCTTCTAGAATCTATCGCAGTTCCGTGTCATGATATTGAAGACATATTCGGAACTTGGCGAACTCGAGCTTAGTGCCGTGCATGACAGGATTGCTCGTGCCAACTATCCTTTCGATCCCGACAACCCCCTCGAACGTTTGGATCGGAATCATTGGATAGAACGCTGGAATATGTTCATTGAACGGGCCCGGATGGAGCACGGACAAGGATCTTGGCATGGGCTAAGTGCATCGGTTCGATTCTTGTGAAGAAGAATAGTGCTCCGCAATCCCTATTCCCGTAGCCTGCCGCAAGCGGCGTGCCTTTCAAACGGGATGGCGGTTTTGAGCGTGCCGGAACCGGACTCTTAGTTTCCTACGCGAGTGGTCTCAATGGGACAAGTCATTTGGTTCCGGCCTCCCATTTTCTCATGCGGGTACCGCACGTGGCGGACCATGTAGTCTCCGGGAAGCTGCTCGAGCACATGGAGGGACTGCAGCCATAAAAAGCCTGTTATGGGACGGCTGGCCTTGGCCAGCGGGATTTTCTCTTATTTCTCCCTTGAGCGCTAGATGTTAAAAAACATCCGTTCATTTCTGTAGTTTGTTATATTATATGCATATCGGGGAAAAAACGAATAAAAAAATGAATATCAGGAAAAAGCGCGGGCATAGCTCAGATATCGTGTGGATTTCACATGATAGAGTATTCGGTAGAGCAACGGACTGTTAAATCGTGTTTCGATGGTAATGCATTGACTTCCGTTGTTAGCGATACAGACATCCGTTGGTCGTAGGTTCGATCCCTACTGCCCGCGCATTCTCTTCCTTATCAGGAAGAGTCCAAGGCACCGACCATTCCAAGGCACACTCGTGGGCATGCCCGCATTGCGACGAGATCCTCGCCGTCACGGAGATACCGCGATGAGCGGGCCCCGCGGGAACGATGGCCGCCCAGGCCTCAGTCCGCAAGCCTCCACGTCGTGCCGTCCTTCGAGTCCATGAGCTCTATGCCCATACCCTTCAGCGTGGCGCGGATCTCGTCGGCCCTCTTGAAGTCCTTGGCACGGCGCGCGGCGTCGCGCTGGTCGATGAAGTGGCGGACGAGCGACTCGACCTGGCCCCCGGCGTGCGTTCTGGATCCCGGGAAGCGGGCCATGTAAGCCTCGTCGAGCCCGAGCACGCCAAGGATTGCCATCAGCACCTGGAACCCGGCCGTCAAGAAACCCTTCGTCGTTCCTCTGGTCAGGCCATCGTTGATGGTCCTGATCGTCGTGAAGAGCGCGGCGAGCGCCCGCGGGGTGTTGAAGTCGTCGTCCATTGCCGCCTCGAACTCGTCGAGGGTGGCGGCCAGCTCGGGGGGCAGCGCGGCCCTCTCGACCGCCGCCGAGCGGGCGCCGGCCGCCTCGGTGCCGAGCGCGGCGAGCAGGCCCGTCCAGGCGTCCCTCACCCTCTGCCAGCTCCTCGCCGCCTGGCCGAGCAGCTCCCGCGAGTAGTCGATGGGGTTCCGGTACTGGGCAGAAACGAGGAACAGCCGGATCGCGGGCGCCTCGTACTGCTGGAGTACCTGGTCGACCGTGAAGAAGTTGTCGAGGGACTTGGACATCTTCTCCTTGTCGACCGTGACGAACCCGTTGTGGATCCAGAACCTGCAGAACGGCTTGCCCGACCTCGCCTCGGACTGGGCGATCTCGTTCTCGTGGTGCGGGAAGACCAGGTCGTGGCCGCCGCCGTGGATGTCGATCGTCTCGCCGAGCAGCTTCGTGCTCATGACCGAGCACTCGATGTGCCAGCCCGGCCGGCCCTTGCCCCACGGCGAGTCCCACGCGGGCTCGCCCGGCTTCTGGGCCTTCCAGATGGCGAAGTCGCGCGGGTCGCCCTTGTCCTCGCCGAACTCCTCCGAGTCACGGCGGCCGATGTCGGCGATCTCCTTCTGCGGCTTCTTGCTGAGCCGGCCGTAGGCCTCGAACTTGGGTACCGAGAAGTACACGCTCCCGTTCCTCGCGTAGGCGAAGCCCTTGGCTTCGAGATCGCGAATGAAGGAGATCATGTCTGCGATGAGGTGCGTCGCACGGGGTGCGTAGACCGGCGGCCTGACGTTGAGCGCGTCCATGGCGGCCTCGTATTCCCGGATGTACTGAATTGCCAGCTGCTGGATCGTGATGCCCCGCTTCCCCGCGCGATCGATCATCTTGTCGTCGACGTCCGTGTAGTTGCGCGCGAAGATGACGTCGTAACCCTTGTATTCCAGGTACCGGCGGATCACGTCGAACGCGACGGCGGATCGGGCGTGGCCCACGTGTGGCGAATCGTAGACCGTCGGCCCGCACGCGTACATGGTGACGCGCGGCGGATCTTGCGGGACGAATTCCTCTAAGTTCTTCGTGAGCGTGTTGTAGATGCGCACGGTAGTTCCCACCACCTTTGCACCGGCGCTGGCCGAAGCGGGGCGGGTGCCCCCCGCTGGCTCGGTCCCGGGTGCTCCTCTTGAGGAATCTCGTCACCAAGAAAAACGCTCCGCAGCTGCCGGATAGCAGCAAGCGTTATTGCCCGCCGCCACCATGGATCCGGTGATCGAGGCCAATGAGACATGGACGCTGGTGCCGGCTTCGCTCGTTCCCCATGACGTGCAAGTTCTGCGGCGCGAGGTTGCTCTACTGGGAGTGCCGGCACGGCTGCAAGGTCATGTTCGAGTTCGACAAGAACGGGCGTCTCTCGGGTCACCACAAGTGCAGCGGGTCGACGGCCAGCCTCCGCCCCTCACGCAAGCCCAGGCCGCGGCCGCCGGCCATCGCCGAGTCCGGCTTCGACGTGTCGTCCGTGTCCAAGGCCTTCATCGAGAAGCTCTTCAAGGAGTCGTACCAGTGCCCCGTGTGCAAGGAGAAATTCGCCTCGGAGGCCAGTTACTACCAGCACCTCCGCCAGAAGCGGTCGTTCGATCACGCGCACGAGGCCTTCTACGACGCGAACGGGCGGGTCATCGAGAACCTCGAACCCGCCCCTGGTGGGGCGGAGTCGACGCCCGTTCCACGACCGGCGGCCGGCGGCCTGGAGCCGCGCAAGCTCGGGGCTTACCCCGACGGTGACAGCGCGATCAACGCCTTCGGCGGGATCCGGTTCAAGCGCAAGGACGGCACGGTCAAACCCGTGAGGACGTACGAGGACTGGTGGGACGAGTTCTCCGGGGAGGGAGAGAAGAAGGGATCGAGCTGTTGAACCGTTTCTTCAAGAGAGGACAGCTGGATCCAGACGCGGGATCCGGCGAGGCGTAGGGCCAGCGCGAGGATCGTGCATCACGACGAGGGCGAGAGCAAGTTGACGTTCTCGTACTGGTCAGGCTGGACGCTGAGGTCGTGGATCACGTCCATGAGCAGCTTCGGGGCCGTGATCACCTCGTCCCGGAACGATATCGGCCAGACCGCGTTGACCATGCCCCCCTTCTCCTTCTCGAACGAGATGAGGATGCCCCGCTTCTTCCCGTCTCCCTTCCTCGTGAAGAAGACCACGTAGTAGGTGCTGAAGACCTTGGCGAGGGGCGTGCCTTGCCCAGTCTGCGCGACCTTGATCGCTTGCACTTGCCGGTACTCCGGGTTATTCTCCGCGAGCTGGACCAGCTGCTGGAGGAACTTCGGATTGATGACCATCCGCGCCCCCCTTGGCAGCGGGAGCAAGTTGAAGGTGAGCTCGTTCCCCTCGGGGTCAGACGTGTCAAACACGAGGCGGATCTTGTACAGCTGGTCGTCCATGGCCGAGCACGCTCGACTCGAAACTCCGGTCCGTGCTAGTCCTCTCCCGCCCCACTCATATAAAGTAGAAGGGCGCATTATCTCTCCCAAGTGATCCACATGTCCGAGAAAGGCAAGAAGAAGGAAAGGGCGCTGCTCGACGTCGTCATGGATCTGCTCACCAGGCGTGGCTTCATCGCGCAGACCGCCGAGATCTACGGCAACGGCCTGGCGGGCTTCTTCGACTTCCTCCCGAACGGCATGCAGCTCAAGCGGAACATCGAGAAGGCATGGCGCGAGTTCTTCGTGTGGTCGTCGATCGACCCGTTGGTCTACGAGATCGAGGGCTCGGTCGTGCTTCCCGAGGAAGTATTGGTTGCAAGCGGCCACGTCTCGTCGTTCTCCGACCCGCTCGTGTCGTGCAGCAAGTGCAAGGCCGAGCTCCGCGCCGACCACCTGCTCGAGAGCCAGGCGGCCATGAAGACCGAGGGCATGACCGTCCCCCAGATACAGGACGCGCTCAAGAAGAGGGGCATCGCGTGCCCCGAGTGCGGCGGCGCGCTGGCCCCCGTCGAGGAGTTCAACCTCATGCTCAAGACCGACATCGGCGCATCGGGCAACGCGAAGCGCGCCTACCTGCGGCCCGAGACCGCCCAGTCCATCTTTTGCGACTACAAGCGCGTCTACCAGACCATGCGCGCCCAGCTCCCGTTCGGCATCAGCCAGATCGGGCCGAGCTACCGGAACGAGATATCCCCCCGCCAGGGGCTCATCCGCATGCGCGGCTTCACCCAGATGGAGATCGAGTTCTTCTTCGATCCCGAAGCACCCGTCCACCCGGGATACGAGTCAACCAGAGACGTCAAGATACGGCTCATCACGCGCGACGTCCAGCGCGACGAGAAGACCGCCGACGACGTGGTGGAGATCACGATCGGCGACGCGATGGAGAAAGGCATCTTCCCCAACAACATCCAGGCGTACTTCGTCGGCAAGGTGTTCCAGTTCTACCAGTCCATCGGCATCCCCTACGAGGCGCTCCGCTTCCGGCACTTGCTCGAGACGGAGACCCCTTTCTACTCCAAGGGCAACTTCGACCTCGAGATCAAGCTCGACATGGGGTGGAAGGAGGCGGTCGGCATCGCCTACCGCACGAACCACGACCTCACGACGCACGGCAAGAACAGCGGCAGCAAGCTCGAGGCCGACGTGCAGAAGCCGGGGCAGAAGGAGGTCAGGAAGGTCGTGCCCCACGTGGTCGAGCCGTCGTTCGGCGTGGAGCGCGCCCTCTACTGCGTCCTCGAGCACGCGTACCGCCCCGGCATCGAGAAGGGCGCGGAGAAGGAGAAGGAATCGGACAGGGAATGGGACTGGTTCCAGATCCAGCCCCACGTGGCCCCGTTCAGCGCCATGGTCTACCCGCTCATGAAGAAGCCCGAGCTCACCGGGAAGGCACTCGAGCTCTTCGGCGCGATAAAGAAGGCGGGCATCCCCGTGTTCTACGACCACGCGGGGCAGATCGGGCGCCGCTACGCGAGGGCCGACGAGATCGGCACGCCCTACTGCTTCACGGTCGATTACCAGACCGCCGAGGACGGGACGGTCACGATACGCGAGCGCGATTCCATGCGGCAGATACGGGTTCCCGTCGCGGAGTGCGTCCAGGTATTGCAGTCGCTCGTGGGCAGGGAGAAGGAGTTCCTGGATCTGGGCACGCCGATCAACTGATGGGGGCTATCCCCCGTCCTTTCCGTCTGCCGGGGTGTCGAGCATCGTCGAGTAGGCCGCCTGCAGGACGGCGGATCGGGTTCTCGCGTCGATGTACCGGGCCTGCACCGTGTTCACGAACTGCTCGCGGCATCCGTCGACGTCCTCCCAGCGAATCCCTGGTCCATACCGCACGTCCCACAAGACGAGGCCGGCCGGCGGAGCGGGGGCCATGTTCGGCTGCTCTCCCGTCTGGAGCACGGCATCGATCCTGTCCAGGAAGTCCGGCTCGCTGGCATGGTCAAGCAAGAAGGCGACCATGCGGCGGACTTGCTCCCACAAGAAGCCACGGCTCTGGAACGTGAACACGATGACGTCCCCCTCCAGGTCGGCGGTCGCGGCGTCGAGCGTCCTTTTGGTCGTCACGAGCGGGTCGATCCCTGCCTTCGCGAAACCCTTGAAGTCGTGCGCACCGGCGAGCCTCGTGAGCCCGTCTCGGAGGCCTTCGATGCCGGCCGGCTTGCGGGCCAGGACGTGGAAGTACTTGTAGGTGCGGGCGAGGGCTTGACGCGGGTTCGCGGGCGCGTCCAGGCGCGCGACGCTCCAGATCATGATGGGGTGGCCGTTGGCCCTGAGCCGCTCGTTCACCTCGCACGGGTGCAGCGGCTTGAGCACCCGGGCGTAGTACACGGCCGCCAGCGCGGAGACGCCCCTGTCGGTGCGGCCCGCGACCTTGAAGTACTCGTTGTGCGGCGGGCCGGTTGGTAGGTACCCGAGCTCCCGCAGCGCCTCGACGATCGCCCCGTCGACCGTTCGCCGGGCCGGCTGGTACTGCGAGCCGCTGTAGGACTGTCCGTCGTACCACGCCTTGAGGAAGTAGTGATGAGCGTTCGCGTTCTCCACGGGGCTCGCGACCCCCCATCATTCGTTGAGCAGCACGATCTTGGCCAGCAGCGCGTTGAGCTGGATCATCTCGCTGGCACCCTGGTTCAGGCGGAAGTCGATCTCGCCGACGATCCTGATAAGGCCGATCCGGACGGGCTCGGGCACGTCCATGTTGAAGATCTCAGCGTGGATCTGCTTGATGATCTCCGAACCGGCGAGGCCGAACTCCATGAGCAGGCTCTCCAGCTTCTCCTGGCTCTTGTTGAGCTCACCGTCCAGCGCCATCCGTATCATCTCCCGGATCTGCTCGGGGTAGACCCTGCCGGTGACCTGGTAGACCGACTCTTCCGTGACGTCCTTCGAGATCGTCGACACGGCCTGCAGCACGTTCACCGCCTTGCGGCAGTCCCCGCCCGAGACGTAGAGGATCGCGTCGCCGCCTTTCTTCGTGAGGTTGATGCCCTCCTTCTCGGAGATGAGGCGCAAGCGCTTGGCGATGTCCTCGTCGCTGAGGGGCGTGAACCTGAGGACGGCACACCTGCTCTGTATGGGGGCGATGATCCTGTTGGAATAGTTGCATATCAGGATGAAGCGGCAGGATTTCGTGAAGTTCTCCATGGTTCGCCTCAGCGCGTGCTGCGCGGCGGCGGTCATGTTGTCCGCCTCGTCCAGCACGAGGATCTTGAACGGGACGTCACCGGTCGGCTGGGTGCGGGCGAAGTCCTTCACCATCGTCCGCACGACGCCGATCCCCCGCGCGTCGCTGGCGTTGAGCTCCTTGTAGTTATGGGAAAAGGTGTTGGTGTCCTTGAACATGTCCCTCGCCAGCGCGATCGCCGACGTGGTCTTACCCGTGCCAGCGGGCCCCGCGAGGATGAGGTGCGGCATCGACCTGTCCGTGACGAATCCCTTGAGCCTCGTGATGATCTCGTCCTGGCCGACGACGTCCTTCAAGCTCCGGGGCCGGTATTTCTCGACGAATGGGGCGTCTATCATGGCGATGTCCTTCCTTGCTGGATTGCCGGTGGGCGGGCCGCGCGCCGGGGCGTTCTTAAGGATTGTTAACGTGCTATTATGCCAACCAAACGATTATTATCGTACGATATGTATTCTTCCAGAGCAATTAAAAAAGGTGCTAGATCTCGCTCCAGCTAGAACGGGTGAAACGCCGCGTCGTCGCCAGCTAAATCGGCAATGAAGGCCATCAAGGACGTGGCCTTCACGGACAAGCACGTCTGGATCCACGGGAGCGTGAAGCAATTCGAGGGTGACCGGTTGGAGGTAGACGACGGCACGGGGACGCTGGCCGTTGACATCGTCAGGGACGGGAACGCGGATGAGGGCACCTCGCCGACGATCGTGCGGGGGAGCCTGTCACCGGGCGCGACGGTGCGGCTGGTCGGTGACGTGGCGGCGAATACCGACCGGACGTTCACGCTCGTCCCGCTGGTCATCCAGAACCTCGACGAGCTTGGTATGGACAAGGCGCTCTTCGCGAAGATCCGCTCGCTCGAGCGACAGATTGCAGGAGACTGATGATGCCGAACCCATTCTCGAATCGGGACATCATTTCCACCCTCGACTTCTCAAAGGTGGACATCGAGTACTTGCTCGAAGTGGCAGGGCGAATGGAGGACATCGCGAGGCAGGGGAGCCGCGTGCTCGCGAACAAGATCCTCGCGTCGATATTCCTGGAGCCGTCCACGAGGACCCGGCTCTCGTTCGACGCCGCCATGAAGCACCTGGGGGGCCAGGTCATCGGGTTCTCGGACTGGGACAAGTCGAGCCTCAAGAAGGGCGAGACCCTGTCCGACACGCTGAAGGTCGTGCAAGGTTACAGCGACATCCTCGTGATACGTTCCGAGTGGGAGGGGGCCGCCAGGTATGCGTCGGAAATCCTCGACATCCCCGTCATCAACGCTGGCAGCGGGGCGCAGGAGCACCCCACGCAGTCCTTCCTCGACCTCATGACGATCCAGAGGGAGCGCCACAGGCTCGACGGCCTGACCGTCGGCATCTGCGGTGACTTGACCTACGGCCGCACGGTGCACTCGCTGCTGCCCTTGCTCGTGAACTACGACGTCAAGCTCAAGCTCATCTCCCCGCAGCAGCTCAAGGTGCGGCGGGAAGACAAGATGCTGCTCGAATCCAAGAACGTGTCGTTCGAGGAGATGGAGGCGATAGACACGGTCATCCCGTCGCTCGACGTCCTCTACATGACCCGCATCCAGCGGGAACGGTTCCGCAGCGAGGAGGAGTTCTTGCGGGTGAAGGGATACTACGTCCTGACCAGCTCGCTGCTCAAGAACGCGAGGAAGGAGCTGCTCGTCATGCACCCGCTTCCCCGCATCAACGAGATCGACCCGTCCGTCGACGTGCTACCGCAAGCCGTGTACTTCAAACAGCCACGGTATGGAATGCTCTTGCGGATGGCCTTGCTCGGCCTGATCTTCGACGCCTTCTGACCGGCCGGCTCCCCCGCCCCTCCTTCGCCAGCGTGGCCGATCATCGAGCCGTTACATGTGCTCGAACACACTCGAATCGATCGGCAAGCCCCCGCGCGCGGCCAGGGGCCAGCAGCTCCACGCGGCTGGCCTCGCCTTGTCGCGCCTTTTAACCGGTTCACGATTCGGGGAAGTAATCAGCGAGCCAGTACCTGCCGACTTTGTCACCGCGGATGATATCGTCCTTTTCCAGGGACTCGAGGGCCACCTGGAGCGCGTAGGAGGAGAAGCCCTTGATGTCCTCCCGCCGTATGCCCTTCTCGCGAGTGATCAAGATCTGCTCGAGCACACGGCCCCTGGTGTTCGCCCGCCGGGACTCGGCGATCAGCGATTCCGCGTCAGGGTTGAAGTCGGCTACGATCTCGGCGAGGCGGTCGATCCTCATGGAGAGGTCGCGCAAGTTTTCCTCGTTGGCGAGCCGGTCGTTGACCGCATCGATGATGAGCTGGGTGCGTGAAGTACCCTTCTTCTCGCAGTGGTCGTCCCAACTCTCGAGCAGATTCTTGTCGATCCAGATGGAGACGTTCTTCTTGTTCCGCGCCCGTGTAGAGGGAGTCGTTTCTATCATCTCTTATGCAGTTGATCAACGTTACGGTTCTAGGGTGTATGGACATTGTATTTACACCTCCCCTTAACCTTTTATGCCGAGGTTGACTCAATCAGTTACCGATGGGGAGTCCGCTTTCCATCGATTGAAGAGTGCCGCGAGCGTCGATCTCCAAGGGACTAGATGCTGGCTGGGTGCTCTTCAAGGAAATGAACCAGGTGCCAATATCAATGCCTACGGAAAAGCCACACATGAACATCGTCGTTATCGGCCACATTGACCACGGCAAGAGCACGACGATGGGCCACATCCTCGTCGTCGGTGGCGGCGTATCCGAGAAGGAGCTTAGGGACATGGACAAGATCGCGAGCGATCTGAATAAGGCGTCCTTCAAGTTCGCGTTCTTCATGGACCAGCTTCTGGAGGAGCGGAAGCGCGGCATCACCATCGACCTCGCGTTCAAGAAGTTCGAGACCACCAAGTACTACTGGACGATCATCGACGCCCCAGGGCACGCTGATTTCGTGAAGAACATGATCACGGGCGCGTCGCAGGCCGACTGCGGCATCCTCGTCGTGTCGGCGCGCCCCGGCGAGTTCGAGGGCGGCATCGGCTCCAACGGCCAGACCCGCGAGCACGCGTTCCTCGCGAAGACCCTCGGGGTCAACCAGCTCGTCGTCGCCGTGAACAAGATGGACGTCGTCGAGTGGAAGAAGGAGCGATACGAGGAGATCAAGAGCGAGCTCGGCAAGTTCCTCAAGGACAAGGTCAAGTACAACATCGACAAGGTCGACTTCGTCCCTGTCTCGGGCCTCACGGGCGACAACCTCAAGGAGGCCTCCAAGAACATGCCATGGTACTCCGGGCCGACCTTGCTGGGCGCCATCGACAAGTTCAACCTCCCGCCGAAGGAGGACACGAAGCCCCTGCGCTTGCCCATCCAGGACTGCTACTCGATCAAGGGCGCGGGCACGGTGCCCGTCGGCCGCATCGAGACCGGCGTCCTCAAGGTCAACGACAAGATCATCCTCAACCCGAGCGGCCTCCAGGCGGACGTGAAGAGCATCGAGATGCACCACGAGGCCATGAAGGAGGCCCACTCCGGCGACAACATCGGCTTCAACATCCGCGGCGTGGAGCGGAAGCAGATCAACCGCGGCGACGTGGTCGGCCCGCAGAACAACCCGCCTCGCGTCGCAGGCCCGGAGAACTGGCTCAAGGTGCAGAGCATCGTCATCTGGCACCCGACCGCGGTCTCGGTGAACTACACTCCCGTCGTCCACCTGCACACGGCCCAGGTCGCCATGCGCTTCGCCAAGATGACCAAGCCCGACGGCTCGAACGCGGACTTCATGAAGGCCAACGACAACGGGGTCATCTCCTTGCAGCCCGTCCAGAAGGTCTGCGTGGAGAAGTTCAAGGAATTCGCCCCGCTGGGCCGCCTGGCCATCCGGGACATGGGCCGCACGGTCGCGGTCGGCATCGTCGACGACATCATTCCGGCCCCCAAGGAAGAGTGATCCTTCCAGCCGGTTTTCTATCGTTTTCTTTCCCTTTCCCGCCCGAGCGCCCGAGCACCCAGCGGATGCCAGCACGCCCGGGCGCGTCTTGACTCGCCCCGGCCCCGCACGTGCGCATCGTTAAATGCCATCGCGGCGAACACGGATCGACGATACCCATGGACTACATCGGCTTCTCGATCTACTCCAAGCTCTTCCTGGGCGACCGGCAGTCCCTTGCCGACATTAACGCCACCGGGGACGACCCGGAGGCGATATTCCCCGCGGTGGCCGCCACGCTCGACGGCATCGTCGCGGAATTCGGCGCGCGGCACCACGTGGGCGGCGTCGTCCACTTCTGCGACATCGAGCACCTGTTCGGCCAGGACATCATCAAGCAGCCGTGGTTCGACGCCGAGCGGGCCTGGTCGGCGAGGCGCGGGTACCCCTTCGTGCTCGGCTTCCACATCAACTTCTCGCACGCCAACCTGCGTGCGGGCAAGTCACCCGCCACCTCCCCGACTTCGCGCGGCACGTCAAGGTGTTCCACATCCACGCGAACGACGGCACCCGGGACCAGCACCTCGTCCCGTTCCTGGACGTGAAGAAGTATGGCATCGCCGAGGTGGACGAGGGGC
>JAFGBX010000388.1 GCA_016932935.1 Promethearchaeota archaeon
CTACCAGCTCAAGAAGCTAGGGTTCTTGACGTTCTACAACCCGCAAGCCGCGCATGGCGCGTGATGCCGTCCATAGATCTCCTCTTTTTATGTTCCTATTCCCTCTCCAACAGGTCGATCGCGATGGCCCAGGGCCTTTTCGATGCCGGCGGTAGCCCCGCCTTTTTTACCGCGTACCACGAGGTGGGGTCGCTCGTGACGCGTTCGTTTATCTCCCGCACGAGCAGCTCCCACGTGTCGAGGTTGTGGTTGACCCGCTCGACCGGGTCCATGAGGGCGCGCAGCGACGCCTCCTTGGGCCTCGATCGACAGGAGCTGCAAGGGCAATCCCATTCCAAGCTTGCTCGGCCCTCCCACAGCGCGCTCGCGCTCATCCCCTTTCCAGTTCCCGGGAAGAAGACCGTGCCGTAGGCTAGCGCGGACTGGACGGGGGTCGACCCGTCCGTGCTCGTGGCACCCAGGGCGGCGACGACGGGGAGCAAGTGGTAGCTCGTGAGGCCGGAGAGGTGGATGAAACCGCTTTTCTTGCCGAGCAATTGCCTGACAACGCGGGTGATCTCGAGGATCCGCCTCGTCCCCTCGTTGCGGTGCCCCGGCGAGCGCAGGAACTCCGAGACGCCCATGCAGAGGTTCGAGTGCCCCGCGTCGATGGCCCGCTGGAACCAGGCCTCGGCGTTGCGGGAGGTGGCGGGCTGGAGCGTGCAGTACACGGGCGCGCGGATTCCCATCGATCTCGCCTCGTCACGGGCGAAGTTCGCGTTGTCCAGGCAGGCCTGCATGTGGCCACCCTCCTCGTCGCCGTGCACCCAGTACAGCGGGTCGTTTCCTGGCTGGACATTCATCGACATCAGCCCAACCGTGTGGTCGTTCACGAGCGCGGCTTGCCGCTTCAGAACGACCTCGCGGGTTCGCTTCTCGGGCTTGATGTTCCACCAGTTGCCCGAGTGGATGAACTGGGGGGCGGGACATGACCGGAGCCACGACGCGATACCGGGGCTCGCGTCGTACCCGGCGGTGACCGGGACGGCGGCCCGGGCCTCCTTGTAAGCCGTGTAGAAGCAAGTGAATGCCATGTGCTTTTATTCGCCGCGCGTGTTCCTTTCATCTTGATAGCGCCTCGCACCACGTGCCGTGCAGAGTCCATGATGGGGGCAATTACGTAATCGAGGAAGCCTCTCGCGCGATCATAGATTCATCCGGTCATCCCAATAAGTGTGCCCATCAAACGAATAAACCGTGGAAATCTGTCTATCTCGTCAAATCTTTACCCCTTCGGAATAACCTTTTTAATGTCTTATACATGGCTAGAGCTGACGCGGCCTCCCCTTGTTCCCTCCTGGCTCCGAGCTGAACCCGCATGGGGCCCCGTCATTCGATAGGAGGCACATTGCACATGCGGTTCCTCGTCTTGATCTCGCCGATCGTCAAGTTCTTGATCAACAAGTACCAGAGCAGCATCTCGTTTCAAGGCGTGGAATCGGACATCCTCACGAAGTTCAAGGCATCCCAACTCTTGAACCCGTCGGAGAGCAAGGCTTTCGTCCAGATAATCGGCAACATCAGGGACTACCTTACGAAAAACAACATCCAGTACCAGCGGGACTCGCTCAAGAAGCTCGTCGGCGACGGGAGCACGTGGCGGGGCTTCTTGAACGTCCTCATGGACACGAAGAGCGACGTCTACTTCTGCCCTTACGACCCCGGCAGCGCCCGGAACCTCTCCAATGTCGAAAAGAGGATCGGGAACGGGGATCTAGGGGATTTACGGGTCATCATGCCCATGAACCTCGACGAGAGCGAGGAGATCTATGCATTCTTCCACCACCAGCTCAAGGTTCCAGTCTATCCCATGATCTGCAACGATGCCACTAGCAAGTGGTTGAAGGCCCTCACGTTCGCGCCCATGGCGCCGAGGTCGTTTTTCTTCCCTGAGGGCACTTGCGCCTCTGATTATGGCGACAAGGTCGTCGAGATCGCGCGCCGGTCGGGGATCACGCACTTCATCTTGAAGGACGAGTACGACTTCGACCTGAGGCCCGTCCTCCCCTACTCCGTCGTGCCCACCTCCAAGCTCGACCAGGTATGCCGCGTGTTCTACGAGAAGATCAGTGGCATCCCTAATTACGGCGGGCTCGTGCTCGAGGAGTTCCTCGCGGCGGGGGATGCCATCGAGATCGTCGCCACGCACATTTTTAACAAGTCCATTCGCGCGTCCCACGTCATCGAGAAGGTGAAGCTGAAGCCGTACGTGGACGGTGGCCTCTACGACGACCTCATCCAAGGCGACACGAAGCAGGCGACGGACGCGGTGCACGTGAACCTGGATCGGATCGACAGTGTCGTGGCGAAGTATTACCCGTACTTGTTCTCGAGCGTGGAGTACATCGTCACGAAAAACGGGCCCCGCGTCATCGACGTGAACAGCGTGTCCAACACGCTGAAGCTGGATACACCGATTCCTAACCTGAAACCGGACGTGATCTTCAAGGAATTCATCGACCGCGCCATCAACTTGAAGAACGCAGACGAGTTGGAGAAGCAGATCAAATACCGAGTCGGAATCAAGGCCGCGTACGACAACCTCAAGAAGTTCGGCCCCGCTTTCTTCACGGGGGAGAAGGTCATCAGCATGGTCGACGGGGCAGAGTATGACGTTAAGGCTCTCCTCGTACCGTTATAACCAATCAGCCTTCCGGAAGCGCAGGTAGAGGAATATCGTGATCGCTATCGACGCTGTCAAGATACCTATCAGTGGCAAGAGGTTCCCTGAGGTCAGCGGCCCGAACCCGAAGTCCACGTTCATCCCGTAGAACGACGCGATCAGCGTCGGCACGCTCACCAGGAGGTTCAGCGAGCCGACGATCTTCATGACCATCGTCAGGTTGTTGTTGATCACCGAGGCATACGCCCCCAAAATGTTGTCGAGCGAGTCCCGGTAGATCGACGAGTATTGAAACACCTGTTCCATGTCCGTGATGATGTCGTCCAGCTTCTCGTACGCGACGACGTCCTTTTCCTTCAGCGTGGCGTGCTTGTGGTTGAAGGCGCGGAGCGTGTTGAGGTTGCCGAGCATCGACGTGACGAAGTAGATGAAGAAGGCGTTCAGCATGAATGGCTCGTGGATGTCCTTCGCGGAATGGGATTGGAGGATCCTCTTCTCGAGATCCCGGATCTTCAACGTGATCTTCTGCGCCGTCATGGCGAGCTGGTCGACCAGGAAGTGCACCATGTCCAGGACGATCATGAAGTCGTTGTCGGGCTGCAGCCGCTGCACCGCCTCGACGACCTCGTTGAAGTAG
>JAFGBX010000046.1 GCA_016932935.1 Promethearchaeota archaeon
GGCGGCGGCGTCGGCGTAGGCGGCGGCGGCGTTCCACGCGTGTTCGAACGCGCGGTTCCGGCACCACCTGGCGAGTCTCACGACGCCCTCGTGGATCCAGCCCTCGATCGCGATGCGCACGGCATCGATGCGAGAAGGCGGGCACTCGTCGACCCGGCCGAGGAAAAGCCACCGGTCCGCGTCCGGGTCGGCATTGCTGTCGAAGTGGCCGCGGGCGGGGTACGGGCCGAGGTCGTCGACGACGACGTGGAACTCGTAGATCCCGCCGGCGAGGGGCTCGGGGAGGAGGATGGCCGTCCGGCCAGAGGCGTCGCGGAGGGGGCACGAGTCGAGCGCCGTGTTCGCAGCGTGTTGTTGCTCGTGTGTCATCACGGGCTCGCCCTCCTCTGGTAGCATCCCCCCACGGGATCGACGTGTGAACACCAGTTCCAGTTCTTGCAATCACCCCGCTCGCAGGTGGTGTGAACCGGCTTGATGAAGCCATGTGCCTTGGACGCGGGCTTGTCATGTCTGGCGATGTGGCGCCGTAGCGATTGGTGCGTGGCGAGCGACTTGCCGCAAGTCGGGCACCTATTGTAGTCCTCCCGGTGCATCACGGGCTCGCCCCCTTGTTGTAGGCCCCCTCCTTGGACCACGCGGGCTTCCGCTTCCCGTCCGCCTCGTCCGCCACCAGCCACACTTGCCAGCTGCGGACGGGATCCTCGATGACCTCCAACGGCTTGATCGCCTCGATCTCCTCGTCGATCGCCTCGATGCTCTTGCGGTATTCGTCGATACGGGCCTGGTCCTCGGGGGAATACCGCTTTCCCCTCGCGACCGTGTCAACGGCCCTCAGCTGTAGCTCGAGCGGGAGCCCCCCCTCCTCGAGCTGTCCCACCTTGTAGGACAACCGCTTTGGGAGGTCCAGCCAGCGTTTCACGCCGGCTCGCTCCATCTCGAGCTCCACGAGCTTCTCGCGGGACATGTCCATCTCGAGGCGCATGTCCTTCGCGTCGTTTTCCAGTTCCTTGACCCGCCGCTTCGCCAGCGCACAGTCACGCGCGGCGAGAATGACCGGGTCCTCTATCTGTTCCGTCATCTCTCGAACCTCGTTCCGTTTCCAACAAAGTCGATCAAGTCCCGCTTCTTTTCCTGGTTCCACGCCTTTATCTCCGCCTCGCGTTGGACGGCCTCGCTGCGGGTCTTGAACGTTTCCGCGTACAAGAGTACCACGCCTTTCGTGTGCGTGTATTTCGCCCCGCGGTGCGTCGCGTGTTGGCGAAACCGTCCCATGAGGTCGTTCGTCTGCCCCGTGTAATAGGTGACACGCCCGCGAAAGTCGGTGCATTCGAGTATGTAGACGTAGAACACTTCCTGGTCGTATCGCGTCATGGTTCGCACAGCTCCTTCAGATCGACTCCAATGCTCCGCGCCGCCCTATCAGCATCCCCGCCGAAGCGCTCGGCGAGAGCATTGACAACGATAATAACCTCCTTCCTAAGCGCTTCCCGGATAACGTCCGAGAGGGTTCGCTCGGCGTGCTCACGCACGACTCGAAGGTAGTTCTGGTAGCGCTGGTTGACCGCCACCTTGGGCACGAAGACGCGCTTGTGGTTCTCCTCCACGTTGCCAGCCACCTTCAGAATAAAAAAAAAAGGATTCATGGGTCGGAAGGCCGTTCGAGGCCTTCCTGGAAGAGGATCCCCATGATCCTGGGAGGCATGGCAGAGTCCTTGCGGTCGGTTCGCATCGCGGCGTCGATCGACCACGCCACGAAGCGCCAATACTCCTCCGGCCATGCTTCCTGGATTTTCATACGGTTCGGGTAGTCCGCCTTGAAGAGGAGCGTCCCAAGGGCCTTCTCGAAGCCGCTGCCCATTCGTTCCATCTCCCTGGCCGCGCCTATCGAGAGGTCGTACTCGAGCGAGACCTCCTCCTTGTGCTTCATCAACACCATTGTCACCCAGGCCTTCGCCCAGGCGCTTGGCTTGGAAAAATCAATTCGCGTTGCCTTCCGCCTCCGTCGCTTGTTTCTTGCCGTGCAAGGCCAGCTTCTTGATCTGCACCATGGCGTTGTTCGCCATGATGATGAAGCGGGCCAAGCTCGCGTTGTTTTCAACCGCGGCGCAATACCCCTCGACCACGTCGAGGATCACCTGGAAGTACCCCGCCGCCCCGGCTTGTGCCGGGTCCGCTGGTCGTGCTACTGGTTGTGGCCGCTGTGGGAGCCCTGGAGAGACCACCTCGTGCTCGTAGGTCGTCTCTATCAAGTTGACGAGGGCCTCGACGCCCTTCGGCGACTCGACCGGCAACTTGGCCTTCGCATCTTCCCCCAAGAGGTAGAAGGGGCATTGACCGTCGCCGATCTTGTGGCCGTCGACCGTGACATGTCCTGGAAGCCCCTTGCCTGTCTTCGGGTTCTCGATCTTGAATTGCCAGGTCTTGTAGAACCCGCACTTGTCGCACCGCCCGGCGCCCGTGGTGAACTTCCGGGACTTGTCCACCGCGAGCCCGAGGGCCGCCGCCGACTCCGCGCTCATTCCACGTTCCTCCGCAGGAAGTGGATCATGTTTTCCGGGACCTCGTACATGGCCGTGGGGCTCTTGAGGAAGGTGTTCAAGATCACGGTCAGCCGCCGGAGCGCGTCCTCGGGGACGGTGCCCTTCGAGAACGAGTACCTCCAACTCCAGAGCCCCTTCATGATGTCCGACACGAGGAGGTCGAATCTCTCCAGGAACGAGAAGTCGAGGGGAGCCCTTCCCCTCAACTCGCCGTGATAGTGCGCGATCACCAGCGCCCTCACGCCGTCCATCCATGCGACATAGGCGGCGAAGAGCTCGTCGTCGAATTGCTTCTGCTCGAACTTCGCGTGGAGCGTGCCGCCTTCGATGGGGACGTGGTGGACGCCGTCCTCGTCCCTCTCCTCGTGATCGCTCATGCGAGCCAATCCTCCACCCACTTCGAGAAGAGCGCGGTCTTGTCCACGCACTTGTCCCGGACGGCTGAGAGGAAGCGCTTCTTCAGGTCCGGGTCGATCCTAAAGCAAATCTGGTTGTTTGTCTCGGGTGCTGTCAAAATTCACACCTCGAGTTATTGCATTCATCCCAGGCCTATTTAACGATTGTGGAGGAAAAAAAAAGGGGTCATGCGACGCCACCGGTGGCGAGGATCTGGAAGAAGAGCACCTCCAGCGCCAGGATCACCAGCCGCGTCGAGACGGCCACCACGACCGAGGCGTAGACGTGTCGCTTTTGACTCTCGACGTGGTTCTTGTTAGCCTCGGTCACTATCACCTTGACGGCTTCGATTGCAGGAACGAGCGCCTCGCCCTCGGCGTTTTCCATGAGCGTCTTGGCTATCTCGTTGATGTCATTGTAGTTGATCTCGTCGATCTCTTGGAGGGGCTGCTTTCCGACCTCCCGGATCGCCGCGATCATGTCCTTGAGCCCGGTCCAGAATCCCATGCTTCAAACCTCCAACGCGCTATTGAACGTCAACCTCCCGGCCTCGATCTCGTCGATCGACACGATGCCGGATGACAGTAGGATCTGCGTGTACGAGTCGCGCTTGATGTCGTAGACGAACTCGATCACGCACAAGTCCACCTTCTCGACCGCCGGCGAGACCTCGCTGTTGCTGTATTCGATCGTCTCGCCCGGCTGGATGAAACCTTGCTTGAAGACGCTGAGGAACGCCACGGTCTGCTCGACCGCGAGCATGTTGTAGAGCGCCGTTGCCGCAGCGGTGCCCTCGGTCACCGAGGGGAGCCCCGTGTCCCGCAAGCACGGGAGGATCGTGAAGCCGTTCTGGGACTCCTGGACCGAGTTCCCGCAATACTCGATCTGCCCCCCGCTGTAGGCCACGGCCGCGCGCGTCGCCTGGTGTGCCGCGTCGTAGATGCCGTCGGCGAGTTTCTTGTGCGCGGGGAGGCGCTCCTTCCACCGCAACCCGGTAGGGGAGAGGTTGTCGTGCTGGCGGACGTAGAGGAGGCCGGCCGGCGTCGCGTAGATCACCGCGCGGTCCACCGCTCGCACCATGCGCGTGAGATAATCGAGCGAGCGGTTGTCCATCGTGTACGTAAAGGCCGCGATGTCCGATTCGTCGATACCCCCCGAGGTGAGGAACTGGCAATGGCCGCTGAGCATGTCGGAAACCATGGCGGACGGCTTCTTCGCCGCGAAAACCTTCGTCGCCCCGGTGTTCCCCCGGTACGAGGAGGACACCTCCTTCGCAAGGGAGTACGCGTGGCAATCGATCGTCGCACCGCGCGCGTTCGGCGCCGCCTGGTCTATGACCCCCTGGAACGCCAGCGTGCCGAACTGGTCGTAGAATTGCACCACGGAGCCGACCGCGTACCTGTCCCCGCGGGCACCGTCGACCAGGAACGAGGCGCTCGGGCACCTGGTCATCCCTCGCCATATTCCGTCCTTGATCGTGCACGCGATGACCTCCGTAGCCGCGACAAGTTCGCGCTTGTATATCGTCGTGTCGACGCCGTCCGTGTCGAGGAGGTAAAGGTCCCCGGTCTGCGGGTTGACCATGAGGTGAACGTAGGTCACGCTGATGTCGACCGTCTCGTGTCGCACCATGTGGTCCACGACGAGCTCGTAGATCGTCGCCGTGTCGCTCTCGAAGGCGAACTGCGGGTACGACCCGCAATGGTCGTAGGGAGCGAAGTGGAACGATTGCTGGCCCGTGCCGACGGTGAAGGCGGTCGTGTAGACCACGTTGTTGACCCACGCGGCTACGTGCTCGTCCCCCGCCTCGAGGCTGACAATACGGTAATAGCCGAGGTGCCCCACGTTGCACACGCCGTTCGTTGCCCCGACCTTGTGGCTCGCGCTGATCTCGACCTTCTTCGAGATGCTGTTGCCGAGCTCGAACAAGGTCGCGTCATTGTCGTCATTATGCACGAAGTAATACCCGCTCCCGGCCACGAAGCCATAGCCACCCCCGCCACCGCTCGGCGCGGAGCACGCGATCACGACGGTGGGGGTGCCTGGGACGTTGTCCCAGATCGCGCCGTTGTGATACCGCCCCCGCAATAGATTGTCCGACTCGAGCACCACGTAGGGGACGCCGCCGATCCCGACCATGTTGACCGCGAATTCGTCCACGCCCGTGCTCGGCGCATAGCCGAAGTCGGCCCAGGTCGCCCCGTAGTCCTCGCTCTTCTTGAAATACGCGTTGTTTATGCCCGCGCCCACGTCGTCGTGTTTGTACGCCACCACGAGGGTGCCGCCGGTGTCGAGCTTCGCGAGGAGAAAGCAATCCGCCCCCTCGATCACCTCGTCGGCCGTGCTGAGGTCTTCGCCGCTGAGGCGCCAAATGGACGCCCCGTCGAAGAGCAGCACCGAGCCGTCCTCCAGCATGACGGGCGGGTAGGAGAGGCTCGTCGCGAGGCCCTCGTGCGCCACCACCGTCTCCAGCGAGCGGACCTGGACATCTCCCACGCCGGCCTTGAACGTGTACATGTCGTCAAAATAGCAGTCGATCGTGTCCACGTCGGGGCCGGCGGTCGCCCAGCTCGTCACGATGTCGTCGATGTCATATTGGATGCTGTTCGTGTGCACGACCTGGAAGCCGAACTCGATCTGCTTCATCGCTGAATTGTTGTCATTGGCGTTCGTGATCGCGCTGGACGTCGCGCCGCCAACCGTGATCGTGTGCTGCGTGTTATTTGCCCAGGTGATGATGATGGTGTTCGCCGCGTCGAGCGTTACCGTTCCAGCAGCCTCGTATGCTGCCGAGTTGTATGATTCGACCGCGCCGGTTCCAAGGTTGATGCGTATCTGATACACTGCCGCCGCGTCGTTCCGTCGGAAATACCAGTATGTGTAGGGGTAATTTGCCGTGCTGGTGGCCGGCGTGAAGATGATCGTGATGCTACCAGCGTCCTTGTTGCCCGCGGTTCCGAACGTGTAGATCGGCTGCGTCGTCCATGCGCCCGTGATGTTTTTGAGGAACCGGCCCTTCTGGCCAGCGATGATCGTGAACGAGCCCTTGCCACCCGCATCCCAGTTGTTCCAATAGGCCGTGTCGTCCGGCGCGTCTGGGATCGTGTAGGACTCGAAGCCCTCGTACCCGTGCGCCGTGGGGGTAACGAGGCCCACCTTGGTGATCTCGCGCGTGGTCGTCGCAATGAGCAGCTTGTTGTCGAGCGCGGCAGACCACGAGCCGGTGTTCACGCGGAGCTTGAACTGGGTCGTCGAGTAGAACAACACGTCGACGAACTTCTCTGCCACGGCCACCTCGCCGCTGTCGGCGTAGTCGTCGCCGTCGTGGTAGTAGATCGAGCCGTCCTTCGCGTCGATCCGCAAGCTCACCACGATGTTCGTGTTGGCGTAGAAGTCGACCTGGATGTACGAGCCAGGCAAGCCGTAGGCCGCGGCCGCCCAATCGTAGCGGAAGCGGTAGAACCCGCCCAAGTTCACGGGCACCCGTATCGTCCGCAGCCTGGTGATCTCCTTCGTGTTATCCGCGTCGGCGATCTTGAGTTTCTGCCCGGCTACCACGTCGGCGAACAGATTGACGCCATCACGGTCGTCGCCCGTGTTGGCCGGGAAGTCGGCTGACTCCCCTTCTTCCTCGTCCTCGAAGTCCGTGTCGAGAAACTTCCCAAATGTACTACCCATTGGAGACGCCGCCTCCTTGATCAGCGTGGTGACCAGCGGTGCGAGCAAGCAACACGCGATGCAGATCAGCAAGCAGGCGACCACGCGTTTGTTTTCGTTCCATGCCATGTCCCTCACGATGGATTGAAGACGTCGAGCGTCAAGCGGCCCTTCCAGGCGCCAACGGTCTTCGCCGCCTTGTCGAGCCCCTCCGACAGCGAGAGGCCCTTCAACTTCACCTTCAGTTTTCGCATGGCGTAGGTGTCGCCCCCGTCCTCGGAATAGGGGAGTTCGAGGTACCGCGAGTCGTCGAGCGAGTACCACAGCTCGTCCGCCACCCGCGTCGATTGCCACGCGTAGATCGCGTAGATCAAATCCTCCAGGTCGGTATACGTCGCGTCGTAGGCCGGCACGGTCACCTCCAGCGTGACGCGGGCGATCACCTGGCCATTCATGGTCTGCACGGTCTCGCCGTGCACGGTCGGCGAGCAAAAGTTCTCCGCCCCGATCTCGATCGTGCACGCGTGCACGAGGAGGATCAGCGAGTTGATGTCAGCCCGCGTGCCCTCGCCGGCCTTGAATTGTGAGGCGGACGCCCACTCGGACGACCGGATCTCGACCTTGCTGTAGGTGGTGGTCACGAGTCACGCCTCCGTTGATACCAGCCAGGGTTCTGCGAGTTGTACGTGTTGAACGAGGCGATCTGCCCGCCGAGGCCCCATTGTCGGTCCCAACCCGGCGAGCCCATTTCCTTCCACTCCGACCACGCGTTGTATCCGGCCATGAATTGCTGCCGCGCCTCGGTCATTTGCACCATCATGTCGTGTAGCGGCCCGAAGAACTCACGTATCGATTGCCCGAGGTTCCTCATGAACTCTATGCGCACCGGGTCGCTGAGCGACTCGATTAACATTTGGAACGTCGGCATGAACGCCTCGGTGAACGCGTTCGCCCCCGCACGCCATGCCGCGTCGGCCGCCTCCATCGAGGCGCGGAACACGTCCGAGCCGGTCGCGATGCTTTGGAAGCCCTCCACGAGCTCGCCGAGCACGGGCGAGAGTTCCTTGACCGCGTCGGCGCCTTGTTTCATCCGAGCGGTGAGCCCCTCGCTCGGCTTCGCGAAGCTGTCGCTTATGTGCGAGATGGCCTCCTCCATCTCCTCGGCCGCCTTCTGGATCCCCGCCCCGGCGCCGCCACCCATCTGCCCGCCGGCCACCTGTGCCACTCCACCCGCGCCGCCTTGGATCCCGCCGGCCGCGAGCTTCTGGTTCATCGACGCGTTTTCCGCCGCTGTCCACGACCCCGCGTTGGCCATCGGCTGGTTGTAGCCGCTGAAGCCGCCCTTCTTCTTCTTTCCCGTCGTCCGCCACCTCCCTCATACCGGGTACTTCCCGGCTCCCGACCCGTTGATCGAGTCGTGGATCACGACGCTCCAGGTCTTCGGGATGAAGTGCAACTGGCTTTGAATGGTGCCTTGCTCGAACGAGGGGGACATGGAGCCCCGCCGCAGGTCTGCGTAGGAGAACGTGAAGGCCACCTTGTCTTGCTCGTCCGTGTCCTCGCCCTCCTTCCACGCCTTGATCGTTACCACCGCGTCGTCGTCCGCGAAGTTCCGAGTGCGGAGGAGCGTCTCGATCGTGTTGACTTGTCCGACCACGAGGAGATCGACCTCGCAAGACTCTGGCCCGGTGAAGACCTTCACCGGGTACTTGGTCAAGGCCTCGGAGCGCTTCGAGTAGATCGGCTCCACCTTCTTCTTGAACACGATGTCGGCTCGCTTCGCAATGAGCGTGACCGCGCCGGCTATGTCGACGGCGATCCCCGTGTCGGAGCCCGCGTGCGTGTACCGTTTCTCGACCGAGCCGGTCGGGGCGACGATCTGTGTTGTGGGGTCGGTGAGGGCCGCGCCCGTCACGGGGTAGCCGCCCCAGATAGCGGCGCGGCATTGCAAGGCCGGGTCGAGCTCCTCCCAGGTGTAGTGGAGCTCGGGCATGACGCACCCGAGATAGTCCACGAGAATGTTCTGGTCGGTGAGGAGGTTCTGCCGGTGGAGCGAGAAGCTGTGCATCTGCCCCTGGAGGGTGCGACTACCGGCCGTCGAGTGCGGGTAGGTGTGCTTGAAGTAGTCGCCAGCAGCCTCGTGCAATCCCGCCCCGAAGAAGTAAGCCGCGTGCACGAAGTTCTTCGGGTAGAAGCGGTTGCTCGCCTTCATGACGGGGGGGTTGTCCTTCCTACCGACGTTGAATTGGAGGGTGGTGGTGTTCAGCGACCGCAGCATCTCGTTCTTGTCCCACGCGGTCTCCGGCCATTCCCATTGACCAATGATGTCCCCGAATATGTCGTAGATCGTCGTCGCGGCTAAGATGTCGGTCGCCCAATCGGCGTTGCAGAAGCTGGCCTCGGCCGCGATGGCCGGCTTCGTGGTTTGAAACGGTGAGTAGACGTTGCTCATTAGCTTTCACTCGTGAGGGTTCCTTTGTAGAGGTGGAGGCTGATCCGGTAGTCGCAACGATCGTTTTCCGCGATCGAGAGTTGCCACCCACTATTGATGTAGACGCCGCCCCAGCCCGGCACCAGCGTCGCGCATTGCTGGCAGAGGTAGAGGAGCGCCCAACAGTTCTTCATTGCCTCGTTCTTCCAGAACGGGTAGTCGTCGTCGAGTTGAAACGCGGGGTGCGTGACGCGTAGCTCGACGTAGCCCCTCACCTTCGCCTGGCCAGGCACCGGGCCTTCTTGCTGGGCCACAAGGATGTCCTCGCGGATCACGATCCCGAGATCGACGAGGTTGAGGCCTTCCATGTCGTCGACGTCGCGGAGGAGGAGGGTAGGACATGTCCACGCGGCGACCGTCGCCCAGTTCGTAGCGATCCAGATCGCAACGGCCTGGGCAGGGGACTCCCGCAAGTAGTGTATCCGCCCCCGGATCGCCGGGGAGGCGCTGCTGTGGTTGATGCCGGCGAGGTAGAACTTCTTGCCCGCCGCCGCGCAAGATATGGCGAGGTCGAGGGTGGCCGCGGGGGTGCCGCTGGGTGCAATGGTTGACGGGGCACCATTGTTGACCCGGATGGTCAAATTTTCGAGCGAGATGTCGAGCGAAGAGAAGGCGGATGATACAAGAGTCGCGATCGAGTGATCGGAACCATCGTTGTACGACAGCGCTCCCGCGGCCGTTAGTGAGAGTTTTATGCCCGCGCCGTCCCCGTCGACGAGGTCGATCGAGAACGTCGCGTCGCCGGGCATGACCCGCAACTCGAGCCAGCCCGTGTCCTTGTCTATTGCCAGTTCCTTCTCCACGACGTTGTCCGTGTCGGTCGTGGTGATGAGTGCGTACCGGTACTCTTCCGTGCCGGCTTTTGCGACCACCGTGGCATTCGTGACCGTGTCAAAATTCGCGGACACGTCGGCGTCCCCCGCGTAACCGTGGAAGACCGTCGAGCCCTCGTGGTGAACCTTCTTCGTCGTCATGGCCAATATTGCCCCTTCCCGACCTCGAGGGTCTTCTCGCGTATGATCGTCCCGGCCGCCGCCCTCTGCCCGAGCACGTAGGCGTCCGCCATTGCCATGATGTCCTCGAGCTTGGGCGGGAACACGCCCATTTGGACGACGAGCTCGGCGAAGGCGCTGTGGGCCAGGTCGTACAGCGCGGCACCTATCGCCGCTGACCATAGGAACATGTTCTCCGTGGAGCTCGCGGTCGCCGGCGGCGTGACCCCGCCCAGGCGAACCCTCGCGGCGACGCGGGCCGACCCGCGGTCGCAGAACGTGGTTAGGGTGGCATCCGACAAGGCTTTCGCGTTCGGCGTCCCTTTCCACAAGGCATGTGGAAGGTCTGTGTTCGCACAGTAGGAAAACTCCGCCATGTCATCACCAGGAGTCGACCTTGACCGTCACCTTGAAAGGCGGCGTCAACTGTTTGAGCTTGCCCGATAGCATGCGGATCACGTTGTCGACCTCCTTGACGTTCCATTGCGCGTTGAACGTCGTCTTGAGCGGGAGGTTGTTGACGAACGCGACCTCCGAGATCGTGACAACATGCCCGGGCTGCTTGCTTACGGTGCCACACTTGGGGCACCGGTATGGTTCGCTGACCATTTTTTTTTCGTCTCCTCCCAAAAAAAAAGGGAAGGTTTAGTCCTTGTAGTCCGCGTTGATCGTGACCATGCCCTTGACCCACTCCCAAGCGCCAGCGGTCGAGTTGTACACGTAGTTCGGGTTGAACTTCGTGAACATGGTCTGCCTCACGTCGATCGTGGTGTTCTTGTTGTCCGGGTTGCGCCAGGTTTCCTGGATGCCGTCGGCGCCCCAAATCTCGAACCCCATGAGGTCGATCATCCACTCGTAGAACGTGCCAGCGACGGTCGTCGGCTCCCCCGTGATGGCCTGGGGGATGAACAGCATGTTGCCGATGTCCGCCAGCCAATCCTTGCTCGTCTTCCAGAGTGCGGAGAAGAGACTCCAGAGGACGGGCTCCATGGGCCGAGGCATGATCAGCCCCCGCGGCCCGTAGAAATGTGCCATGTTGAGGCTGATGGCCATCTGCGTCAGATCGGTGAGGAGGTTGGCCTGGGTGCTGTAGTCCCCTGCACTCCCGAGCGCGCCGGCCGGCGAGCAATGCTGCGGGCGCTCCCTGGTGCCGAGGCAGCTGGCGTGCGTTGCGTGCGGGATGTCCGCGATGCCGTAGACCGTGTTCTCGCTGAGGTTGTCGGTCGCGGCCCCAGTACCAGCATGGTCGCCGTTCGTGCCGATCAGCACGACCTGGCTCGGGAGCTCCGACAGCTCGAGCAACAGTTCCGCGAGCTCCGCGTTCGCCTCGACCGGGTTCTGGTTGATGTACCGCTCCTCCTTGCTGTAGCTCCAATCGAACTCATACATGTGTTGATTGTACTTGTCCGATTCGTGCTGGCGATCCTTCCGGACGAAGTCGTCGCGAGGCGCGGGAAGCTTCTGTCCCGACCTCTTGACCGTCGTGAACTGGTAGTCACGCTGGAAGAACGGGGTGGTCATGCGCGGGAGTGCCGCGACGACCGCGCCCTGGTCGACTGCCCAACTCGCTCGGGCCGTGCGGAAGATCCTGCGGTTGGCGATCGCGAGTTTCGAGTCGTGTCCACTCGCCATTATTCATCAACCTCCACGAGTTTCTTCTTTTTCGGTGGCGCCTCAACCAGCTTCGGCCCCTCGGGTTCCTTCGTGGAGATGAACAGCGCGTCGACCATGCGGGAGAACCCCCCTTCCAACTCGACGAGGCGCTTGTAGTCGTTGAGCGCCTTCTCGAGGTCGGAGATCGAGTTGCCTTCCACCCCGGAAACCAAGTTTGCCTTGATCCTTGCCTTTCGCGCCTCGATCAAGGCGCCGATGTCCTTCTTGATGCTGCTCGTGTCCATGTGTCTCACCACGACAAGTTGACTTGCATCAAGATCGGCACCGGATCGGCCGAGGCCACGGAGGCCAGGCTCGTCCACGAGATGCCCCGGACGTAGTTCGGGAGGCTCTGCCCGGTCGTCGCGTTCGCCGCGGTCGAGCTGGCAAACCCGTAGGCCAAGCTGTTGCTGGAGAGCGTCGCGTCCACTACCTTCTGCACGCAACCGGCGACCGCGGATGACTCGGTCAGCTTGTTGCCGGGGAGGAGTGCGAGGTTCCCGCTGTCGTCCTCGGACCTGGAGCACCAGGCGCGCATGAAGGAGATTTCGTTCAACGGGATCACGCGGACATCATCGCCGTCGGCGCCGTCCCCGTCGTGGTCGTCGACCTCGTTGGGTTCGAACTCGAACACGACGTTGGAACAGTCGCCGTACACCGAGCAGTCGAACGTGTAGTAGTCCGTCGCCGCGGTGTCGGTGGCAAAATGCCCGAGCTTTCCCGCCCTGTAAGCGGTGCCAGCCTTCCCGGTGATGTACCCGTGATCGTTCCCGCGCCACACGACCTTCTTCATGGCGAGAACTTCGGCGGGTACGCCGTTGAAGCTGGCAAGCTCTACATCGTTAAATCCTGCCATTCTTTTGCCGTTGTCTTGCTTTCGTTGGGCCGTGTTTCAACAAGAACTCGTATTGCTCCAGGTCTACCTCGTCTCCTTGCTGGTTCCAGTTCCCCTCGCTGTGCAACGGCTTGATCAAGTTCTCCGCGTGGAATTGGTCGCGCCGCTTCCAATCGGGTTCGTTGAACGCCGCGTCGAGGAGGTCGTCGCTCGTCGCTTCGGCCCCTTTCGGGATCCTGGGATAGCCCTGGTTGTTCGAGCCGGGATCGGCCCCCTTTCCCGACTTCTGCTGTATCGCCGCGTGGATCTCGAATGCCTCCTCCAGCGCGGCGATCTGCTGCTTGTTGGTCTTCGTGGAAAGGCCCAACTTCTTGTCGAGTGCTTTCAGAACGTCGGCGGGTAGTTGGGCCCTCAGCAGTTGGATGTGTTTCTCTTCGAGCTCCGCGTCGGTCGCCGGCTTCTGCTTGCCCTTGGAACGGGACTGCTTTTCAACCGGTTCCTCGGACTCCTCGGCTTCCTCCTCGGGCTCGTCTTTGGGCGCCTCGGGTTCCCTCTCGGCAGCCTCCTCGGGCTTGTCGCCCTCTTTCTTCTCTTCTTCGCTCATTTCATGCCAACCTTGTCGCGGGTCTTGGATGCCTTCTCCTTGGGGCGCTTCGCGGCGTCGCCAGGCTTGTGCGACGCGTCGCCCTTCGCCCTGGCCACCTCGTTAGCCGGGCCAGCGGCCATGGCCGCCTGGGCGGCCTCGTATATCTTCGCGGAGAACTCGAGGCTCCACCCGGTCATGCTGTTGATCTCGCGGATCACGCTTGCAGGGTCGATCCCCGCGATCCCCCCGGCCTGGATGGCCGTGGCGACCTTGGTCATAGTCTGCGCCGTGGACGACTCGCGCGGGTCGGGGAACCGGAACTGTTCGTGGTCCTTGATGGTCTTGCGGAACACGTCGACCTCCTCTGCTGGCTCGGCACCGGCCCCCCCGGCCTCCGCCTCCCCGGGGGCTTCTGGAGGATCGGCCCCGGCCGCGGACATGTCCATCTCGATCTCGCCCGCTCCCGTGGGCTCCACGGTGGTGTCTTGAAGGAGCGATTCCACGGGGCCAGCGAACTTGAGCACCTTGATGACGTTCGGCAAGTTCTTGGCTTGCCACTCCGAAACCGTCGCGTAGTAGTCCGACTCGCCCGCGAGGGCGCCCGAGCCGCTCAGTTCCCCGCCCTTGTATAGCTTGTCGAGGTGGAAGTTCTCGCGGATCCCCTGTTCGAGGTGCTCGAGGAACGGGAGCGGGTCGAAGCTCGCGTCGCCAGGCCCGACCCACGCGACCTCTTCGATGTGCCGCCTATCCCACGCGTAGGCCCGCGTCGTCGCCGGCTTGTCGAAGTTCGAGTAGAACTCGTTGACGCCGTCCTGGCCGTTGCACGAGGCCCCGACGAAGCCGATGGCCGCCAGCACGCAGAAGTTGGCGTATTGCTCCTTGATCTTGTCCGCCATGGACAGATCGTAGTGGGACGGGACGAGCGGCTGGTCGCCCTTCCAACCGTGGTGGATCGTCGGGTTCGTTATGAGCTCGAAGTCGGTCTCGTGCTCCCGCACGCAGACCCCGTTCACATAGATGTCGATCGCGTTCGGCTCTCCCGTCGCCTTGTTGAGGCCACCAGGCGTGACGGGGGAACTGTCCTCGTCGACCTCCTCCTCATGCGTCTCCTCGTCGACCCTCATGATGACCTCGAGTTGAGTCCGGCGGCTGATCTTCCAGCCCGACATGAGGAGGTCGTGGTACGGCTCGATCGCCATGATGACAGAGTCGGGGTCGTGAACGAAGGCCGTGTAGCCCGGTATCCTCACCTGGATGAAGCCGCGCACGAGTTCCGATAGGATCGCCGGCTTCACCGGCGGCTCCAGGTTCATCGCGAAGGCGCTGTTGACGATCTGCTCCACTCCTTGCTTTGCCATCATCAACCAGTCGTACATCGAATATAGTTCCTGGTTGGTGAAACTCAGCCGATCCTTCGGAGCGGTGGTCTGCTGTGGCCGCGTGGAGAGTTGGCTCAAGTTCTCAATGGCCATGTTGAGGCCCTGGCCGCGCCCCTTGAGTTGGCCGGTCTGGTGCCGCTGGTAGCCGAAGAGCTTTCTCAGCATCTACTTCGCCTCGAATTGGGTCCCCGCGTGGCGGGGGATCGTGTCGTCGACCCTCGTGACCAGGCCATCCGTGTTGTCGCCGGCGACCTCGAACTTCTGCCCCGCGGGGGGGCGCGGCGTGGGCTCGTCTGCCCTGGTCTTCGGATACCACATCTCACGGATCATGTGCTGGACCTCCGCCCTGGTATCGATGAAGCAGCGGAATCCCTTCGTGGTCGCGCTGTAGGTGAAATAGTAGTCCTCCGTCGTGACCAGTTCCCCTTTCGGCGTGTATTGACCAACGAACAGCGCCGGCTTGTGCGCCTGGAATGCGAGGGCATGGTTGAGGAGGTCGGCTACGAGAGCGACCCACGCGGATTCCCGCTCGGTCGGATCCTGGATAGACATAACCTCCTCCACTCTATTAAACGTTGCGAGTTGGGCCACCTTCGCGGCGAGCTCAGCGCGCTCATTGACCAGCGACTCGTAGAACTTCTTGAGGGCGGGAACGTTCACCAGCATGAAGCCGGTCGCCACGGTCGTCGACTCAAAAACAGTCTTCCCCGTGGCGTCGATCGCCGCCCTCCATTGTTCGTAGGTCGTGTTCGGATCCTTCCACAACGGTTCGAGCTCCTCGCGCATGGTGGAGCGGTCGAGGCCCATGGGCGGGTGGTTCCAGGTGCGCCCGTAGTAGAGGCCGCCGACGCAGAGGAACTTGGCGTCGAACTTCTTCCGGAGCTGGAGGGCCGTCGCGTAGAGTTGGCCCATGCACCCTGGGGGGAACCGGTGGTCGGTGTCGACGAACCACAACCATTCGACGCCAAGTTCCATGGCGACATGGGAGTGGTAGTTGCGGGCCGCCGCGATCGATAGGTTGCTGAGGTAGTCGTAGACGCCGATCTTCACCTCGGGGTTGCTGCTGAGCAGCCTGGTCATGTCGACCGCGAAGGAGGTCATCTCCTCTTGGGGCACCATGAAGTAGCTGTTCGGCACCACGAGATACACGCGCTCCAACGGCGCCGGGTCGGAGTCGAGATGCACGACGCCGGTTTTCGAAAAGATTTTCTTCACGACGGCGCGGTGGACAGTGCCAGCGCGGCGCTCGCCTGGCTCCCAGAACCCCGTGGCCGGGTCGTACCACACGACCTCGTCCTCGCGGAGCTTCTTGGGCTCGCGGACATGTCCGACGATCATCTCAACGCAACCTCCGTATGACCCCGAGGCCATCGACACGATCCGGATGGCTCCAGAAAGCCGGGTGGATCGCCTGGTACATGCCCAAGGCCCGACGCGGGCCGGTCTCGGGGCATTCCGGCTCGACGTCGTGCATGGCTATGAGCCTGGGTAGCAGCGCCCCGTATGTCGCAATGTCGTGCATGGCGCTCTCGAAGTCGTGGGCGCCGTCGATGAAGACGAGGCCCACTTTGCCGAAACCGTCGAAGAGCGACCGTGCGACCTTGCTCGTGGCGACGATCGGAACGATGTTAGGATAGGAGCGACAGTTCGTCCAGAACTCGCCGATGTTGGAAAACCAGCCGTTGTGGGGGTCGACCGCGTAGATGGTTGACAGCGGCGCGTAGTGGGCGAGCACGACCGTGCTCAACCCGAGCCAGCTCCCGATCTCGATGATGTCTTGCCCGTCGACCTGCCGAGCGAGCTCCATCAGCTTCAAAACTTCGCTGTTGCGGAGCCAGCCCTTTGGATAGGCGTTGAGCCGTATCTCGCGCAACTCCAAGTCGTTATAGTCCCTCGCCAGGCGAGGGGTGTCTTCTGCGAGGCTGGTACCCGCCTCGCTTTCCACCTTCTTGTTCACACGTATCTCCTCCACGAGAGGCGCCCGCTCAGCAACCACCAGGCGTAGCGGAGCGCGTACAAGACCGGGTGCAAGTACCCGTACCCGTCCCGACGCGGCGACACGATCCCCGCCGGCCAGTCGGCGCAATGCAGGGTGCAGAGGCAATACACCTCGTCGCCGCAACAACCGATCGGGCAATCGACGATCGGGGCCTTTCGCGTGATCTTTTTCAACACTTTGCCGAGGGGCGAAAGTCGAGTTACGTACATCTCAGCGCCTCCTCTCTTGCTGCTCCTCGACATAGGCCGGGTTGCGCTCGAGGTGCTTCTTCGAGTGCTCCATCGCGCCGGGGGCGCCGAACTGGCGGAGCCCGAGGCCGGACTTGTAGCCACAATGGCCACAGACAATGAAGTTCCCCTGGCCTTGTTTCGCCCAACTGTCCGCCTGGTAGACGACATTCGCCGCCCTGAAGCACCGAGGGCAGCGGATGGACCCGTAATTCAGCGGGGGTATCGTCGGGTGTATCCGCTGGACTGTCGCGTTGTTCCGAATTATGTCCTGGCACCACGCGTCATGTCGCCGCTTTAGGTATCCCATAAGGTCACCTCGGTCGCCTTCTTCGTGAGCGCCGCCACGTAACTCTCTGGGCAGAACCTAATAAACATCTCGGTCGCGTCGGGGCCGTCGTCGTGCGCGTTCTCGTTCCCGAGCGCGATCCATTGAGCCTTCATCTCGAGCCATTGTTGCGTCGGGATGTCGGAGCCCTTCCGCCACCAAAGATGGCCGGTCTTGATGATCCCCTTGCACGTCGCGTTGATCCGCCATAGCTTGTCCTCGTTCTGCCGGATCACGTCGTCGTCCGCGATGTAGATGCCCTTGTCCGCGAGGAGCTCGAGTTGCTGCTCGCCGGCGAACCGTGACTTCTCGATCTTCGCCAGCGCCGTGCGGCTGTCGCCGGTCTTCCAGCGGTTGCGGAGTGCGACGAACGTCTGCACTTGGTCCTCGGGGTCGGCTTCCTCGAGCAGCCGGAAGTCGAGCACGTAGTAGTCCCCCTTCCAACAGAAGCCAAGCACGATGGCAGAGAAGTCCAGGGTGTGGTGAGCCTTTTTGTTCTTGTCCCGGTTCCCCGTCGGGTCCCACGTCGCTACCAGCTCGCGTGCGACCTCGAAATAGTTGAGGATTAGGCCGTCCGAGCGATAGATGTGGTGGTCGTCCCGTATCTCGAACCGGTGGGAGGACAAGTCCTTGTCGCTGTAATGCTTTCCCTTCGCTGGCTGCGGGTTGTTCTGGTACTCGCACTCGAACGCTTCCCAACCGATTTCTATGAGCTTCTGGAGGAGGCGGAGGAGAGTCCATTTCGGCGCCAGGGAGCCGTCCGGCTGGCGCACGAGGTCGTCCGATTGCCACAGCACCCGCCACTTCTCCGGATGCACGACCACCGGCACGACGATCCCGCGGTCCTCGTCGAATTGCTGGTGCCACTCGAGCTCGTTGTCGAGCAGCTCCGGCGTCAAGATCGCGGAACGCTGGATGCAGATATGCGTCTTGAGGCCTTCGATGTGCTGGTAGAAGTCGCCTCGCATCTTCCTGGTGCCGATGATGACCTCCATGCCCCCGTCGTTGACCACCGAGTTGGCATCTTGCTGGTGCCAATTGATCCAATCATCGATGATCGTGGGCTTGCGCCGACATGTCTCGTCGAGCGGGTCGTCCACCATGAGGACATCGACGTGCATGCCGGTCAAGTTCAAGGTCGCCGGCACCTTGAAGTTCGGGTCGGACTGGTACGGGAGGCGCTCGGAGGGGCGGAAATACACCGCGCGGTCGCCGTGGCTCGCCGGATCGACCAGGTCGCCGTAAAAGTCCCTTATGCGCGGGTTCTTGAAGACGTAGGTGCGAAAGTATTGGGCGCAATTCTTGTTGAGCGTCGGGTTCGCGGACATGTACACGCAGAGCGGCCGGTAATTCCAGAACGGGTGCTCGTACAAGCAGAACGCGAGGAACCAGCGGTTGAGCTCCGTCTTGCCGTGCTCCCTCGGCTCTAGCAGCAGCAGCCGCAGCAGCTTGATCTTCCGCTTCGACCGGACGTAGATCAAGAACATCTCTTCCTGCGTCTTGAACAAGGTGACATTAAAATGGTGGCGCACCCACGCCTTGAACACCCGCAGCATCCCCCGCGCGGTCATCAAGTGGTAGTTCCTCGCGAAATGCCGCCCCGTGGGCTTGACGTCGAGGTATTCGGCCTTCTGCTGCCGGTGCCGCCGCTGTGCCTCGGCGTCGGTCATGCGCTCCCCGTGGATGGCCGGCCGGCCCCGCCCCCGCGGCCTCGGCACGCGCGAGACTTGTCCCGAAGCGAGGTCGAGTGTACGTACACCCGACCGGGTGCCTTTAGGGCGCCCCGCGCCCGGCCTGGATCCGCCCCGAGGCACGGTCAGCCACCGGCCGCCCGCTTTCGGCGCTGGTACTCACGAGCATAGTCCAACTTCTCCTTGTACGTCATCGGGGGCAACCCGTGGACGGCCATCAAGTGCAGCCGCAACCGCTTGTAGACCCGCCCCGTCCGGCAGATCGGACACTCGCCAGCCACCGGAATGGCCTTCCCTTCAAGATCCGCTGCTACCACCATGAAATACGATCCGCCCCGGCCTTATTTATAATTAACGTCCAGGGCCGCCACGTATGAATTGGTTAATTCATAGACCCCATATCGTCAGCCGCCGATTATTCTGACAAAATACGCAACCGTGGCTCCCGACGCCCCC
>JAFGBX010000389.1 GCA_016932935.1 Promethearchaeota archaeon
GGGCGTGCGGCCGCACTGGTATGGGCGCGGTCTGGGGCTCTAAGAAGCTGAAAGCGATCGCCGTGCGTGGCACGGGCAAGCCGCACGTGGAGCATGCCGACAGGCTCGCGGAGGCGGTCAAGACCGCGATGCCACTCGTCAAGGGCAGCCTGTTCGCCGGAGTCCTTTCCAACTACGGCACCCCCGCCAACTACAGCAACGAGGCCATAGGCGACGTCCCGATCAAGAACTACCAGGAATCCAGGTGGAAGGGAAACAAGTCCATAGATCACGAGGCCTTGTTGAAGCGCAAGGTCGACAGTCACGGCTGCTTCTCTTGTCCGGTTCGTTGCACCGGCATCGTCGAATATGAGGGACGCAAGGTGCGATGGCCGGAGTACGAGACGCTCGCGATGCTCGGCTCGCAGCTGTTGGTCGACGACCTCGATACCATCATCAAGTGGAATGTGCTCGTGGACGACTTGGGCATCGACACGATCTCCCTCGGGGCGTGCGTGGCCGGGCTGCTCGAAGCCATAGAAAAGAAGCTGCTCAAGATCGACCCCACGACTCTCGGGTTCGAGCCCGGATCGGAGCCCTGGGGGAACAAAGCGGCGATCGAGCTGATCTTCGGCATGATTTCTCGCCGCGAGGGCATCGGCGACGACCTCGCGGATGGTATCAAGCGCTTCGTGGAGAAGCACGGCCTGCCAGCGGCTATGTCAACGCATGGCAAGGGGCTCGAGGTTCCCGCACACGAGCCCAGGGCCAACAACATGACCGCGCTCGACTACTTCACCGAGCCCAGGGGCGCATACCATTGCAACACCCCGATGGCCCTCAGCAGCAACATGAACTTCAAGAAGGAGCTCGGCCTCACGGGGATGATCGACAAGTTCAGCACCTACTCGGCCGACGGCAAGGAGGGCAAGGACGCGTCCGTGGAGGCGGTAGTGAAGATTCAGGACGCGGGCGAGGCATACTCGGCTTGCGGCGGCTGCATCTTCGGCTTCCAGGTGCTCGACACGATCCAGGTGTGGATCGACGCGCTCAACGCTATCACCGGCCGGGACTACGACGTGAACTCGTGGATGGCAGCGGGAGAGACGATCTTCAACCTCAAGCGATCCTACAACGTGAAATGCGGCATCACGAGGGCAGATGACACGGTCGGGTCGCGTTTCTTCACGAAGATCGAGAAAGGTGGCACGAAGAAGAACGTCCCACCGATCAAGAAGCTCCTCCCGCGGTACTACGAGTTCCGCGGGTGGACGCAGGATGGCGTGCCGACCGAGACGTCCTGGGTCAAACGCCCGAAGGTAAAGCCCCGCCGCGTGATCGACTACATCGCGGACATGCTCGTCGACGCGGGCCTCACGACCATCATCGCACTGCCGGGCGGTTCGACGCCGTTCCTCATGGAAGAGTTTTACAAGCGGCCCGAAAAGTTCACGACGATCGTGCCCCGCCACGAGGGGGCCGGGACGGCAATGGCGGACGCCATCGGGCGCATCACGCGCAAGCCGGCCATCGTCGTGGGGCAAGGCGTTTGGATGGCCACCAATGGTGGCTTCGGCATCGCGGAGTCCTTCTTCGCGGGCAATCCGATGGTGGTAATCACCGAGTTCTCGGACTGGTTCGGCTTGAATCATTTCGGGAGCTACCAGCTCGGGAACGGGGAATGGGGCGCGGTCGACTTGCGATCCATGTTCAAGGGAATGGCGAAGTTCGTCACCGTGGCATCGGAACCTGCCGAGCTCTACCACGCCGTCCAGCTCGCGATCAAGCACTCGATGGCCAGCCGCCCCGGCCCGGCCGTCGTCATCTCCAAGTGGAACACGATGATGGGACTCATCGACGATCCCACCAAGGTCTCCCCCTATCCCCTGCAACCCCTCGGTGGTTTCTTGAGCGTCGAGCCGCCATGCATCTCGCGTGACGACGCGCAGAGGATCGCGGCAATGCTCGTCGAAGCTGAAGCGCCGGTGATGATCTGCGGGCGGGGGTCACACGCTGCGAACGCCTACGACGAGGTCGCGGAGATCGCCGGGCTGATCGGCATGCCCGTCGCCACGTCATACATGGGCAAGGGCATCGTGGCGGAGACGCACGACCTGGCCGTGGGCTCGACCGGCGCCATCGGCCAGCGGCTTGCGAACAGGTTGGTGGGCAACGCGGATCTGATCCTCGCCGTCGGCACGTGCCTCGCGCCTGACAACACGCGCAACTGCAGCTTCGATTTCATCAACCCGAAGTACCAGAAGATCGTCCAGATCGACATCGAGCCAAGGAACGCCGGATGGACCTATCCCATCACGCTCGGCGTCCACTCCGATGCCAAGCTCGCGCTGCGCATGGTGATCGAGGAGGTCAAGGCGCTGGATCCGCGATTGGACGTGGAGGAACGGATCCAGGCCATCAAGGACGCCAAGGCGGACCCGGACAACGAGTTCTTCCACTCCAAGTTCTTCCTCAAGGAGGAGCTCCCCCTCGACCCGGAGCGCGTCGTGAAGTCCGTGAACTCGTTGTTGCGGGAGCAGGATCTCCTCTTGCTCGACGCGGGCAACAACCGGATGTTCTTCACGAAGCTGTTCCAGACCAAGCGTGCCGGCCAGCTGGTCGGGCCGGGCGGCGCTGCCGGCATGGGCTGGTGCGCGGGGGCGGCCCTCGGGGCGCAGCTCGTGCACAAGTCTGGCAAGGTCGTCGGGGTCATGGGCGACGGGGGCATGCTCATGATGCTGCACTGCCTGGTCTCGGCGAAGCAGTACAACCTCCCGGTCGTCTACGTGGTGATGAACAACTCGAGCCTCGGCAACCCCCGCGACTACCTCACCACGAGCGGCCGCAAGTCCCTCGAGTACGAGGAGACCGACTTCGCGGCGATTGCGAACTCGATGGGGGTGAAGGGCTACAAGGTCAAGGACTTCGTCGAGTTCGAGGACGCCTTCAAGGCCGCGCTTTTGGGCGATGCCCC
>JAFGBX010000047.1 GCA_016932935.1 Promethearchaeota archaeon
CGTGGAACCTGCAAGCGTCGGCGCAAGCGCCGCAATGGGTGCACTTGCCCGCGTCGACCTTGGGGAAGAAACTCGTGACCAACTGGCCGTTCCCGTCGAGCTTCTTGTTGAGCAAAATGGAGACGTTCGGGTTCTCCACGTCCGCGTCGACGAGCATGATCCGGTGATCCTCGGATAACATGAGCGAAAGGTTTGTCGCGACGAAGGTTTTCCCGGTGCCGCCCTTCCCTCCCGAAACGCCGATTATTTTTCGCATGTCTGGCCTCTTCTCGTTTTCGATTAGATGGTCGTGTTGAAAATAATGGTTAGGTGGGTTAATGATGATCGCAATAAAGACGTGGTTGATGATAGTGCGGTTTTTACGATTTCCATTACGTTCCCATGAGCTTTTTTCCCTTTTTACCCGAGCTGTATGGGAAAAAAAGGGGCGGGTGCATCGACCTTACCCAAACCTGCCCATCCGCATCCCGGCATGGCTGGGGACGTTCGCGCCAGCGGCGGGCACCAGCTTCTGTGCGATGTACTCGTCCACGATCTGCTTGACCGTGTATGGCGGGGGAGACGTGTCGCTTCGCGTCAAGACCATTGCGCCGCTCGCGCCGAGCGCGGCAGCAGCGTTCGGGCCGACTTGTAGCACGAAGACCGTGTCGGCGCCGTGGTCGATGACGAACTGCACGGCCTGCGGCCCCGCGCCGCCCATGGCCTGCGCAGCGTTGTTGGAAGCGACGGTCACCTCCTTCACCTTGCCGTCCTCGACGGTCACGAACGTGAAGTACATGGCGCGTCCGAACCGGAGGTCGACCTGGCTGCTCAAGCCGTCGCCTGACATCGAAGGGATCGCGATCTTTGCCATCCGTCGTTACCCCGTTCTATTCCTTGCGCTTTTCCAGCTCCTGGATGCGCTTCTCCAGGGCATCAAGGTCTTCCTTGACGCCCGCCTGCTCCTGCTCGAGATATTGCTTCTGCGCGCGGAGCATCTCGACCTCTTGGGCGGGCGTGACAGGCACCCCCGCGGCTGGATATCCCGCGGGTGGAGCCAAGGGAACCCCCCAGTACCCCCCGTAACCGCGGCCGAAGCCGCGGCCGTAACCACGGCCGAAGCCGCCACCGAAGCCGCGGCCGAAGCCGCCGCCACGGCCCCAGAACCGGCCACCGAACCCCGGCCCTGGTTGTATGTAGCCTGGGGTGTTGTAGCCGGCGCAGAACCCGAGACCACGACCTGTTAGGGGCCCAAAACCCCGCGGCCCCGTTCCATCGCCACCTGGCATGTTGTTTTTCCTCGTTTGTATTTATGATCTCTGCTGAATATTCATTCGAGTTGTTTTCTGAATGAATATACAGAATGACTATACAAGACCAGCCATATAAACCTTCCTAATGCATTCTATTATCCAGACCCACAAATATCTTTAATACTTCTGAATTAATATCAGATTATTGGTGCCCTATGACTGATGATAAACCGGATGCGTCGTTGAAGGATAGCCCCACGTTGAAGCGGAAGGCCGAGCAGCTAGAGCTCGAGAACCGCATCAAGAAAGCGATGGAAGGCATCTCGCACAAGATCGCCGTCATCTCTGGCAAGGGCGGCGTCGGCAAGACCACGGTCTCCGCGAACATCGCCATGCGCCTCGCGCTCGCGGGCAGCAAGACGGGCTGCCTGGACGTCGACATCACCGGGCCCAACCTGCACAAGCTGCTCGGCGTCAACACGAACCCAGCCATCGACCCGGAAACCCGCCTTATAGTCCCCGTGACCGGCCCGGGCGGCATCAAGATCATGTCCATGGCGTTCTTGCTCGACTCCGACGACACCCCGGTCATCTGGCGGGGGCCGATGAAGATGGGCGTGATACGCGAGTTCCTCGGCAACGTGCAATGGGGGGCACTCGACTACCTCGTGATCGACCTCCCGCCAGGCACTGGCGACGAGGTGCTGGACATCATGCAGCTCGTCAAGCCCCTCGACGGCATCGTGCTCGTCTCGACGAGCCAGGAGTTGAGCCTCACCAGCGTCGCGAAGACGGCGACCATGGCCGGGAAGATGGACGTGCGCATCCTCGGGGTCATCGAGAACATGAGCACGTACACTTGCGAGCAGTGCCAGCACACGGTGCGGCTCTTCGGCGAGGAGGCCGGCGTGGAGCAGCTGGCAGGGCGCTTCAACATCCCCTTCCTCGGGTCGATCCCGCTGGAGCCGGGCCGGATGCAGCAGCTCGTGCCGGCCGCCACGGCGAGCGGCAAGGAAACGCCGGCGAGCAGGGCGATCGACGGCATCTTCGCCACGCTCAAGAAGCAAGTAGAGCGCAAAACGTGATCCACGTGCAAGAATGACGAGAAGCCATCGTAATCAAGGAAGTAGAGAAAGCGAAAAACAACCACAACAAGAGTGACCTTTGATGAAGTATGCAATATCCACGGATCAAGATATGGTCTCCGCCCACTTCGGGCGATGCCCCGCGTACACGATGCTGGTGGTCGAGGACAGAAAGCTAGTCTCCCGGTCGGAAGTCCCGAACCCGGGTCATGAAACCGGGTACATCCCGAACTTTCTCCGCGATCAAGGGATAAACGTAATCATCGCGGGTGGTATGGGTTGGCGAGCGCAAGAGATGTTCTCGCAATACAAGATACAGCCTATTCTAGGCGTTGCCGGTAAGATCGACGACGTCGTCCAGCAGATCCTAGACGGCAATCTCCAAGGTGGCGAGAGCACGTGCTCCCCCGGCGGCGGCAAGGGCTACGGGATCCCCAAGAAGGACGGGCACGGCGAATGAACCAAGGTAGAAGAACCTTCACCCCTCTCTCGAGGCACGACCGGGGAAAATAATCATAAGCCGATGCGGTCATCCCCCCTTTTTCTCATTCTAAACGAGTATATGAAGCACGGTGGGTGTTTCTTACCGTAGGCTCAACTATTAACTAAAACCAGGTTATAGAACATGAAGAGAATCGCATTCCCCGTGGAGAACAAGGCCGGCATGGACTCGGAAGTCTCCATGCATTTCGGCCATGCACAGTACTTCTGCCTCGTCGACGTCGACGAGTCTTCGAACCAGGTAATGAAGCACGAGATCATCGACAACATCCCGCACTCGGAAGGCGGCTGTATGATGCCCGTGAACCTATTGAAGGAGAAGGGCACCGACGCCATTGTCGTTGGGGGCATCGGCGGCCGGCCGCTGATGGGCTTCCAGCAAGTCGGCATCACGGTCGTCCACCACGACGCCCCCCAGGCCAGCGTGAAGGACCTGCTCGCCGGCCTGTCGCGGCTGCCCGTCCTCACCGAGTCGAGCTGCAACCATTGATCGCCCCCCTTTTGTCCGCCAATCGATATTTTTTTATATTCATTCACAAGAGAGCAACATGCAACCCGAGGGCCAAAGTCTGCAGTGGAGCTAGCCCTTTAGGGCGGCTAGTCTACCATTCTCACCAGACATGCTCTAGAGTGGAACGAATATGGACGAACAAGCAAAGCAACAATTCTCGATGCCCCTGATCGGGGACACGGCGCCGTCGTTCAAGGCGAAGACGACGCAAGGCGAGATCACCTTCCCTGACGACTTCAAGGGGAAGTGGGTAATCCTCTTCAGCCACCCGGCCGACTTCACGCCCGTGTGCACGACGGAGTTCATGACCTTCGCCACGATGCAGCAAGAGCTCAGAGCACTGAACACCGAGCTGATCGGGCTCTCGATCGATAGCTTGTACGCGCACATCGCGTGGTTGCGCACGATCAAGGAGAAGATCGAGTTCAAAGGAATGAAGAACGTGGAGGTTATGTTCCCCCTCATTGAAGACATCAAGATGGACGTGGCTATGAAATTCGGGATGGTCCAGCCGGGCGCGTCCAGCACGCAAGCGGTGCGTGCGGTGTTCATCATCGACGACAAGGCCAAGGTGCGGCTGATCCTCTACTACCCCATGTCTTGCGGCCGGAACATGCAGGAGATAAAACGGGCGATCATCGCCATGCAGAAGGCCGACAAGGAGGGGATCGCCACGCCGGCCAACTGGCAGCCCGGCGACGACGTGATCGTGCCGCCGCCAGGCTCGTGCGGCGCCGCGAAGGAGAGGGTCGAGGCCAAGTCCGATGACACCTATTGCCTCGACTGGTTCATGTGCTTCAGGAAGTCTAAGTAGCGCGGCAGCGACCTGGACAGCTCCTAAATCGTTCCATCCTTCTTTTTTCCATTCAGTAGGGCGCGCAATCCCGTCCCGCACGTGGAAGGTGCAAAAGTTCGCGAGTAGGCTTAAATAACCTCTTAGATACGGCTAATTAGGCTCGCCTATTGATGGTCACAATGAACGTCGGGCTCGGATTGCTCCTGTCGCTAGTCGCCGGCTTGTCGACGGGCATCGGGAGTGCCGTCGCGCTGTTCGTCAAGAAGCCGAGTATGGCCGTGATGTCGTTCTCGCTCGGGCTATCCGCGGGCGTGATGGTCTACATCTCTTTCATGGAATTGCTCCCCGAGGGTATAAATGAGGTGGGGAACCTCGGCATCATCTTGTTCTTCGCCGGGATGGGCGTGCCCGGCATCATCGACCTGTTCGTGCCGGAGCCGTTCCTGGAGAACGGGGTCATGAACGGGGCAAGCGATGCCGGCCAGGAGAACCCCGGCCGAGCGGCTGCCGGGGAGGGCGGCCAGGGCCTGCCCCAGGACGCCCGCCCGTGCAACTGGCCGGGCGCTGGCCACGGGCACGGCCGCGGGCGCGGCTTCGGCCACGGCGGCGGCAACGGCCCGCACCTGCACCGCCGCATGTTCGTCCGCCGCCAGATGCTCGTGCATTCCGAGGAGGAACACAAGAAGATGACCATCCTCCGCTCGGGCATCATGACAGCGGCCGCCATCTTCATCCACAACGTCCCAGAGGGCATGGCGACGTTCAGCTCGACGCTCAGCGACGTCAACCTCGGTCTGCTCATCACGTTCGCCATCGTCATCCACAACATACCCGAGGGGGTCTCCGCGGCGCTGCCCATCCTGTGCGCGACGGGCGACCGAAAGAAGGCGTTCTCCTGGTCGTTCCTGTCCGGGCTCGCCGAGCCCGCGGGGGCGCTCGTCTGCGCGGCGATCCTGCTCCCGTTCCTCAACCCCCAGGTAATCGGCGGGATGCTCGCCTTCGTCGCCGGCATCATGGTCTACATATCGCTCGACGAGATATTGCCCACGGCCCACAAGTACGGGAACGGACACCTAGTGATCGCCGGCATCATCGTCGGTATGGTCATTATGAGCATCAGTTTGTTGGAGTTCTGATCACGAATCAGGATTGACGACCGCGGAATGACAAGCGCACGCGACCGGAGCAGCGAGGGCTGCTTGGCGCGCTCTTGCTTATGAGTAGTTCTCGGCTTCATCCCCTTCTCATCGCTGGTCGTTAACGTGGAGAGATGGTCGGAAAAGAAAGACAGAAAACAGAAGATATGTGTGGCAAGAACCAACGCGTGCTTTCAAGCGCAAGAGATGCCCCTATAATTCACAGTGGTCACCATCGCACCCCTTGACGCCCTCCGCCACAGACGAATAGGTGCTGAAATCAAGTCCCTTGATCTCGGCAACACGCTTTTCATATTCCTCCTTGGTGATCGACTCGTAGGGGGCTTGAAGGTAACCATGGTCTGAGAGCGGGAGGAACGAGATGCTCTTCAGCTTGTCCTCGCACATCTGCAAGACGTCCTTGATTCTAGCCGCCTCTTCCGCCTTGAAAGTGACGGTGATGCTCACCTGGTTGTCGCTCCAGTACCGCTGCAAGTCGATGGCATTCATGACCTGCATTTCCATGGACACGTCCTCCTTACCGCATAGGAAGTTCTCCTGGCGCACGGGAAACTCGACCACCAGGGTGCCTCTCTCGCCCGTAGCAGCCGGTTCAACGCGGTAGCCGGCGTCGCGGAGCAAGGGGATCAAATCCGAGTTGCTCGCGATACGGATGCGCCGGATGTAGTACTCCGAGTGCGGGTAGTGTATCCCCGGGGAAACGCCTGGCAGCAAGCTCGTCGTGCCGCTCGGCTTGACGGTGGTTATCTTCACGCTCCTAGGCACGCACAGCCAGTTCGAGTACTCTTCGTCGGTCTTTCGCAAGAAGCCATAGCCCTGGTCGCACCAGCGGAGCACGGTTCGCCGGCCAAGCCTCGCGAAAGCATCGATGATGCCAGTCATGGAGATGCCGATGCGCCGGTTCTTGAGCATGATTGCGTTCGTTTCCTTCCAATGGGTGCGTATCAAGGTGACCGACTTGGCATACAAGTACGCATATTTGAGCGTCTCCTGGAACTCATCGTACGAGTCGTGGTTGGAAGGAAAGGTCTCGACCAAGCAGCACAGCTCGCTGGATTCCAAGCTCTGTTCCCCACAAGGATTGACGCCTGCGACGTTCTTGTCGACCCAGTCCGGCTCCCCGGTCATCCTCGAGTACCGCCGGGCGTTCTTCAACCAGACGACGCCAGGTTCGCCGTTCTTGATGATCGAGTCTGCAATCGCTGCGTAATCGAACCCGGCATCGGGATCGATGATCGCAGAGTTGTTGCTCGCCCAGCGTCTGTCCATCAGTTCATTGGCGTGCAAGTCCGGGTTCTTCATGGTTATGTATTCGTTGTCGTCGGGATCGCCCAGTGCGATCTGTGCAGACCTGCGCACGTTTCCAGCGACGACGCACTTCCCGATGAAGTTCATGAGGTCGACGATGTCGGTGGATCGGATGGACTCGTCGATGCGTGTTTCAAGCAGATCGACCAAGGAGGCATACAAGCGCTCTAGGGGCTCGGGCCCGGAGGCCGTCCCACCGAAGCCCTTGATGCGTGACCCCCTCGGTCGTATGAGCGAGTAGTCGAAGTCGGGCAGCTGGCCGCCGTCGAAGTATGCAAGGAGTAAACGTCGCAGCCCCTCGACCCAGCCCTCTCGAGAGTCAGGAACCTTGAACGTGTATCTGCCATCGGCTGGCTTGGTGATGGCGATCGCTCCCGCTCCCTTCGTGTCGAATCCAACGCCAACGCCCAGCATGAGCGCGTCCATCATGAACTCGAACGGTCGCGTCTTGGCCAAGGCGAGGTTTTTCGTGGAGATGAAACCGCAATTGTTCAAGGCCATGGAGCCGTGGCGGTGCACGTAGTCCGTCCCCATGATCCACAAGCCTCGACCGGGCGGGATGAACTTGAACTGCCATATCTTCTCGAACATCCGCTGCGCGGATTTTTGTGCCTTCGTCGGGTTCCAGGGGATGTCTAACGACGCGCAGTGGTTTTTCTGGATGGAATAGCACCCCTCGACGACCCGCCGGATCGTTTCCCAGAATTCCTCCTTGGTTCCGTCGTCCTTCAAGCGGGAATAGGTTCTCTTGTAGGTGATGTAGCCCAGCGGTCCCCATTTCGGTTGCTGGCCCCGGTACCGTCCGATGAAAGCATCGTCGAGATAGAAGTGTTCCACACCGAAGTTCAGCAACGACTTGTACTTCTCCAGCCCCCTCGAAGCGAGTTCCGAGAACACCAGGTCGCGAATGTGGGCCGACCGCACCGCCTTTATGCCCTCGCTTATGATCTTCTTCACCACCTGGTCGGCAATGCTCAGGGAAAGGTCGTGGTCCAGGCCAGTCTGCACCTGCAGCTTCAAGACGATGTCTTCCGGGTTGAACCGTTCTTTGATTCCTTGGGAGTTGATCACGTGCGTGGGGAATATCGAGGAGATGTCGAAGCGCGCCCCCTCCTGTCCAAACCCGCGTTTGCCGGCCGCAGCACTGGCCGTCGTGTCCTGCATCATGGCCTGTCGCCGTCCAAGGTCACGAGGTCGGAGACCTCGCCGCCACGTTTTATGCTATTCCTCACACCGATGTAATCCTTTGCCATCCTTCGCACGAGTTCCGCTAGCTGCCTCTTGTCCAGGGTCGTGATGACGTCCTGGATCCCCTTTTCATCCAGGTCGGATTCCACTTTGAATTTATCGAAGAACCCCGTTAATAGCTTCTCGAAATCTCGGAACGGAAGGCCTAGTCTTGTGTACTCGAAGCGCCATACCGGATTCTTGCGGTACATGATGCTGCACAGCTGTTCCCTTATGAACGGGGCAGTTACCATGTCGTGCCCGGAGCTCAGCAGTTTGACGGTGATCTCCTCGGTTACTTCCTTCGCCTCGACCTCGCCTATCGATGTTTCCCGCAACAGCGAAGAGATGATGCGATTGGGGTCAAAGCGCTCGGTTTTGCCGTCGGATCGAACCACGTTGGGAAGGTTCCTGCTCACGAAGTCATTCCACTTGCTCGAACCCGCCTCGTTCCCGTTGTTTGCTTCCATGAACGCACTCTCCTTTTTCGTGATACCAACTGGCCCACCAACACGGCCTTTTTGTCGAGCCATCCGCAATGCTATTTTGGAGATGACGATGAAAAATTAACTTTAGACGCGTGGTAGGTGATAAACAACAGTGTATTCGATCAGCTTAAAGGTCTTTAGGAAATAAAAAATGCGTGAAAGGCGAGCACGTCTTTTTCGTCGAAAACAAGCTATTAATCATTTTTTGTCGGTTACGGGGTGCAGCCGGTGGAAGACGAACGCGCGGTATATGAGGCGTTCAAGGGCATTCATGCAGTCGATACCAGCACCTTTAAGACCCATAGTGCAATGGATTCGAGCGTCTCGCAAGCGTTCGGCGGGAGGTATCTGGCCGTCGACTTCTCGAAGAACACGTTCAAGGTCGAGGGCAAGCAAGCAGCGGCGTTGGCCGTTCCATCGAGGTCGGCATCGAGACCCTCGCTGGCATCTTCGGTTCGGTTGTAGACGATCAAGGCGACGACCCTGGGCAACAAGGGGATGCGCCACGCGAGATCCCCTTGTTCGACGGGTGATGCACCGAGGTGGCGTTCGAGTGCGCCTCTTACCTTCTCCTCGCTCTCGTCGAGCAAGGCCTTCAGCTCGTTCTCGATGCGATGCTGGTTCGTGCTACAGCCGAGATGCATCGAATCATCAAGGAGGGAAATCTTGGTGAAGCTCTCCTTGGTGTGCCCTTGCTGTGCCTCGCCACGCTCCCCGGTTTCGTCCCCCATGGCATAGTAGAAGAGCACGCGGTTCACGCAATAGGACAGCCAATCGTCGTTAACAAGGACACGGCTACTCGAGCCGGGCTTGTCTAATGTGATATTACCGCGATCGTCGATTGAAAGGCGTAGAAACGAGATCTCCTCGCTGAACCCCAACCGGCACTTCAACGATAGGATCCGCGTCGCGACGGCATCCCAGGAATAGGATTGTCCCTCGATGATCTTCATGACCGTGCCTGCCTACAACATTGACTAACCGAATTTTACCGAATCCGAACACCGGTTGCCGTCGACCTTGGACATAACCATCCCCTTTGGATTAATCTTCTACTACAATTGTGACCCCCGTCTTGAGCGCATCATCTGGAGATCGTTCCGACAAGTGCGCTACAATTCTTGCATTCCAAACAATCGGTATCCTCAAGGGACTCGCAATCAAAGTTGTACGGCAGCACCAGGTCCTTCATGTACTTCAAGATGATGGCTGTTTCGATTTCCTTGACGTTCTCGTCGGAACGAACGCAGAAGTCTATAATTTCGTCTATTTTTTCGAGGGAGTAGCCTGCGATGTACACGACGAGCGAGGCGTCCCCGGTCGAGTGGAACCCCGTGATGATGAACGGGCACCTCCGCACCCGTTCCAGCATTCTCGTGCTGTTGAGCGCGGAGATGGCGACTTGGACGAGATGGAACTGGTCGACCAAACGGAAGTTCACGCCCTTCTGGATGCCAAAGAACTTCTTGCCCTTCAATTTAGCGATGCGTGTGCCGACAGCGGGCTGTGACTTGCCGATCCTTTCGCCAATTGAAAAGTGGGTCATCTCGGGATTGTCTTGCAGACACATCATGATGCGCTTGTCAACGTCATCGATGTTGAATGTCTTGTTGACATCGCTCTCACCCTTGACTGGAACGTAGTCAACAGTGCTATTCGCCCGTTCGAGCAGCAACGCGTGGCATTCCTCGCCACACTTCAAGGTGTTATGGCTCTCGAAGTTGAAGTTGATCGGGAGCACCAGCCTGTTGACGGTCTCGATGACGACCGACATGTTGACGTGCGTGATGTCGGGCTTCGAGCGGAACTGGGTGTCGACGATTTCTTCGATCTTATCGAGGCGAGATCCGACCAACCACACCAGGATGTTGGTTTTTCCAGATGTTTTGAACGCGTTGATGACATACGGGCAGCACGCGATCGTATCGAGCACGGGTTTCGGATATTTCGCATGCATGGTCACGAGGGCGATGCTGAGCTTATTTTCGCCTAGATCGATGCCGTACTGTCTTACTAGCAAGCGCTTCCGTTCAAGCTTCAAAATGCGAGCCCCGACCGCGGGCTGCGACTTGTTGATCTTCTCCGAGATCTCGCCATGGGTCAGGTCGGGCGCCTTTTGAAACAAGGCCATGATCCTTCGGTCGTCGGAGTCTATCGCCAGCTTCTTGTTGAGGAGGACTTTTTCCGCCATACGATGCACTATCAACTAATTAAGAGCGTGCTTCCATAGGATCTTCGCTTGCACGATTGCATTTATGCTAGGTCTCCTTCGGAAGCCGTTCACTTCAAGCATAGACAGTTCCCCATCTAGTTAATAATCGTGCGGGATTCCTTTCAGATGAAGGATCATATGCTCCCATCCATTGACCTCCTCGATCCAGCCATAGTTCGCGTCCTTCTTCGAGTCCAAGTCCTTGATGTACGGCTTGATGTCGAGCAGAGGGGTTCCGTCAAAAACGTCTAATCCCGTTGTGAAGACTGTATTATCCTCGATCCTTTTGATTTTAACGATGGAAATCCCAATTCGATTCGGTCTGACGGGAGACCGACTTGCAAATATCCCGACATTTGCACATGGGATCCAAGAGGGGGCAATCAAGTCCGAGTATGGCCGCGTAACACGGTCAATCAGGTAAATTACATAAATATACTTGAAGGTTTCCAATTTATACAATCCATTCGAGTACTTGGGATCTATAATAACCTGGAAACTTCCGTCGTCCTCCTCTATCGGTTGATAGGGGGCGTCATTTTCATAGGGCGTCCGGATGGTACCAATCTGGCTCATGCTGAAGGAGTTCCTTGAACTCTCGATTGCCTTGGACTTACTAGAACCAGCATCCTCCTTGTGATTAACAGTGAGTCCATGTACTTCTCCTTCCTGGATCTCGCCTTTTATTTCGTCCCTCTTCAAGGCGAGTAATGCCCTCCTGAAGTGAAGGCTAACCATTTCTGAGGCTTCTATAGCTTTCTCCAGCTCCGGAATCGTATAACGGTCTTCCCCGATTTTTGCAAGCCATCTTTTCATGTCATTGATGTGCTCGTTGTTATGGCCCAACCAATATGATAGTATTTTCTTCAACCCATCTTCATGTGATTTGGAAGACATCTCCATCTTAATCCCTTCAAAGGACAATATCTTGCCGAGCCCTCCTTAAAAATATGGTGCCGTCCATCAAGTTGACCTCTTCGATAATTAACCCATCCACTCTTTTGTCTTCTCCAAAAAAAGTGGATATTACGATGGCACCGCTATCACAGATAACCTGGACAACTTCTTCAGAAAGCAGCTCGGTTCCGCTTTCATTTTTCAAATAGACTTTTGACAGGCACATTTCCATTAACCTCCCATTTCTTTGGCGTCAGTTGGATGGCGATTTTTGCAATCCGTTTTAGCTCCGGCCTATTGCACGCATTTTCCGCATGACTGCCGAAGCCACCATCACGACCCCAGAACCGGCCACCGAGCCAAGGCCTTCGTTGCATGTCGCCTGGGGGGCGCCAAAACGTAACCCGAGGCTACGACCCGTTCGGGCCCCTAAAGCCCCTGGCATCGTTCCATTGCTACCTGGGATGTTGGTTTTCCTTGTTTATTGCATAAAGATACATATCTTGTATTAAGGCACATCCTTAAAAATATTCGCATCAATAAGGAATCTCTCTCCCACAGATCTGAATATTGATTCAGTTTTTTTCTTCACGACCGTCACATTAAAGGGCGCAAGGTAGCGAGTGACTTCCCAATCTCGGCCCGGTCGACTTCCGATGTACTTCCCTCCTCGTGAACGATCGCCGCCAATTGCTGGAAATTGGCGAGTATCATCGCCGGCGCGCCGGAGACCACAGGAGCACCCCGCACTCTTCTTTCGAGGTGCAGCGGTTTCAACATTTCCTGCACTTTCGCCACGTTTTCAAGGCACATGTTGGTGCACTTGGACGAATAGGGGTTCACGTTCCCCTCGCAGGTTCCAACCAGAACCGCGGCGGCTCCTTCCCGGAGCGTCTCGAGCAGGAGGGGCACGTTGATGATCGACCCGTCGGGGATCCGAATCGGAATGATCTGGCTCGAATAGCGGGTTCTACGGGTAGCGAGTATGTCCGCCGCCTCATAACTGCAAGTGTCGTCTAGGAAAGCAATGATGGCTGGAACTTCCATCGTTTTGACTGCCGCTTTCACTTGCGCGAGAATCTGTTCGTGCGTGAAGTTCTTGATAGAGAACGGGGATGGCGAAACCGCGCTCGTGCAATAGCCGCAGCCCTGGCACAGTTCCGGCCGGACTTTGATCACGCCGCTGTCGTCGTGAATCGCGTTGAAGATGCACGAGTTAATGATTTCCTCCGAAGGCTTGACCCAACTCTTGTCGACGAATGCCGTGATCGTGCTGGCTTCGATCCTACCCCTGCTCAAGAGTCGCCCCGCCCTGCTCGCAGCAGCACTGCCCTGCGTCACGCTGTCCCGGATGTCCTTTGGCCCCAAAGCGCAGCCCGCGACGAACACGCCCGACGTGCGTGTGTCCACCGGCTTGTATTTTGGATGAGCTTCCTTGAGGAACCCGCTCGAGCTCTTAGGGAGTTTCAACATCCTCACAATTGGCTCGGCAGCAAGGTTGGCCACGATCGCCGGTGCCAGGACGGCGAGCTCGTATTCCAGCTCCAAGACGACGTTGAGTATCGTGTCCGTCGCCCGAATGAGAACGTTCCCGTTCGGGGCGGGCATGATGTCCGACGGACGCCCCCTGATGAACTCGATCCCAAGATCCTTGACGTCGTTGTAGTATTCCTCAAACCCTTTTCCCGCGGCGCGAATATCCGTGTAGAAAATCGTGATCCGCGCTTCGGGGCCGAGCTGTTTCCGTGCGAGGAACGCCTGCTTCATCGAGTACATGCAGCAGACCTCGGAGCAATATGGCATGTGATTCTTGTCGCGCGAGCCTGCGCAGAGGACAAAGGCGATGCTCTTCGGGGGCTCCCGGTCGGACGGTCGCTTGATCGCGCCCAGGGTCGGCCCGGTTCCGATCATCATACGCTCCATCTGGCCCGCATGGATGAGGTTCTCGATTGACGCGTAATGGTATTCCGTGATATTCGTCGGGTCGTACAGATCGTAGCCCGTGGCCACGACGATGCAGTCAACCTTGAATGAGAGGCGCTTTGGTTCCACCGTCCTTTCGCGCGAGGGGGGCGTGATGCAACCTTCCATCGGGCACGCTTTCACGCATAAGGGCTTGGGGCACTTGAGGCAAGCTTTCTCGTCGATCAGATACGCCTTCGGGACGCAATCCACCCGGGGGATGTAGATCGCGCTTCGTTCGCTTATCTCGAAGTTGAACTCGTCGGGCACCTTGACGGGACAAGCTGCTGCACATTTCCCGCACGCCCTGCACCGGTCGGCGTCGACGTATCTCGGCTTCTTGCTGAGGTGAACCTTGAAATTGCCGACGGATCCCTCGATGTTCTCGATCTCGGAATAGGTGTGCAGCTCGATGTTTTCGTTCTTTCGCACGTCCGAGAGTTTGGGGTCCAAGATGCATGGGGCACAATCGTTCGTCGGAAAGGTTCGGGATAGTTGACCCATGTGGCCGCCGATGATCGGGTCTTTTTCCACCAACACGACATTATAGCCGGCTTCGGCGAGCTCGATCGCTGATTGCACCCCCGCTATGCCAGCGCCTATCACAAGTGCCCGCTTCCCAATCGGAACCGACAAGGGCTCGAGAAGCTCGTTTCTAATGACCCTCTCTACTGCAATTGCAACCAAGGCCTTCGCTTTCCGCGTGGCCGCAACCAGGTCGTCATAGTGTACCCAAGAGCACTGTTCCCGCACGTTGGCAATCTCCATCATGTACTCGTTTAACCCGGCGTCCTTGAGCGTCCGATGGAAGACGTCCTCGTGGAAGTGGGGGGAACAACACGCGATCACGACGCGGTCCAATCCTTCGTTCTTGATGTCTGAAACGATCTGCAGCTGCGATGCGTCGGAACACGCGCTATCCCTGGTTCGGACGACGGAGACGTTCGGCAAGCTCTTGGTGAACGCTTCGAGCTCCGCCATGTTCACCACGTCGGAGATGTTCCCCTCGCAACGGCAGAGATACACGCCCACGTTCATCGCTTTTGCCCGTATTTGCTCGATGGTTCCCACCGCTTTTATGTCTCTTATCAATCGTCTCGTTTTTTGTTATTCTTTGAAATGCTCCAAGATGGAATCCACGGGCGTCAGGTTGAAATCGAATCCGAGCTCCTCCATCTCTAGATCCATCGCCAATCCGAGCAATTGCGTCTGGAAGAGCACGGGTATCTCGATCTTGCGATTGAGCATCTTCCCAATTCTTGTTTGGTGCAATTCGAACTGGATCTGGCAAAAGGGACACGATGTAAGCACGCATTGGGCGTCTGTGTTGTCCATTATGTCGACCAGCTTCTTGCTGATCATGTGGATCGCCAGATCCTCGTTTGTCGCCAGCACGGGGGCGCCACAACAATCCTGCTGGGTCTTCCACCTCACGCTCGTCGCCCCCGTGACCCCGGCCAGCTCCTCGAGCGTCGTCGGGTCGTCCGGGTTGTCCGTTTGCATTATCTTTGCGGGTCTGAGGAAATGGCACCCGTAGTGGACGGCTACCTTGAGCGGGCGGGGTTTCTTGATGTACAGCTTCAGCCGCGGCAGCCCGATCTCCTTGTAGAGGACGCTCATCGCGTGCTCGACGCGCACGCCCCCGTGGTACTTCAGGGGCGAGATCGACGCGTTCGCCCTCTCGAGCAGCTCTGGGTTGGTTTGCAGGATGTGGTTCCCTTCCTTCAAGGAATTGAAGCAACCGTTGCACAACGTGATGATGTCCCGGCCCTCGCCCTCCGAGAGCGCCAAGTTGTAGGCACTGAGGGCGAGCCAGGGATGGAAGTCCGTGTCCTTCATGAAGGTCGTGCCGCAGCAGCTCCACTTGTCCAGCAAGCTGTCTGAGAACTCCAGTCCCACCGCCCTCGCGACTGCCCTGAAGGAACTCTCGTAATGGTTGGTTCGCGACGGGATGGTGCATCCCAAAAAGAGGTTATACTCCCTCAGCCCTTGTCCTCCTCCAACAGGGATTTCTTTTTCAACCCGGCCCTGTCTAAAATGGTTCGGATTGTGTCGTTCGCCTCGGGAACCTCGGGGAGGTTGAGCTCCTCGCGCTCGTAGTTGATGATCGTGGATGCCCATCCATTGGCATACAGGCTCCGAACCAGGGTCTGGATCCCTTCGGGGACGATCCCCTCATCCGTGGCCATGTTCTTCAACACGAACATGATGCTGGCGGGATTTACCTGTTCCGGGCAGCGATCATTACAACGGAAGCACGTGGCACAAACCCAGATGGTGGGACAGGAAAGGACCTGGGTCTTCAGCCCCAGGATTGCCTTCCGAATGATCTGGTGGGGGAGAACCTCCAAAGCATCGGAGATCGGGCAGCCCGCGGAGCACTTCCCGCACGCCACGCATTGATAAAGGCCCCTACCCTCCGCTGTCGCGGCGACCGCCGCGGGAAACCTTCGATCGATATCCTTGTTCGTGATCAGCTCGTGGTATTCTACATCGATCTTCAAAGCTCTACCCCCGTGCGACGGACTTCTGGTCGAAATTCCTTGCTGTCATTTAAATGGTGGTGCACACATCGATTGGTGGCAGCTCCTTCTATTGCCCGCCTTTGCCGCCACCCCTGCCATCCCTTGGCCCCCTTGCAAGGCCCTTCCCTGTGCCCGCGCCCATTCCTCTACCCATTCCCATGGGTCCTCCACCGCCTCGACCGCCGCCCCTGCCATCACGGGGGCCCATGCCGAGCCCCCTCCCATATCCCCTTCCCATTCCCATGCCCCCTCCCATACCCCTTCCCATGCCGCGGCCATAGACCATTCCTGGATAAGGAGATTGCGTGTTTTGCACCCGCGGTGAACCCTCGATGTAAATAGACTGCCTCGGGCATTCCATGGCCGCAATTTCCAAGCAAGCCGCGTCTTGATTTACTATATGGGCCTTGCCATCGATTATTTCAATTCCATCGGGGCAAATGCTGGCGCAATTTCCGCAACCAACACAAGCGTATGTATCTATTGCGTACGTCATACTAGTTTCAGCTACTCTCGTTTTTCCTATCTGTCGAAAATACATGCACACCAGTTTTTTTCAAATTGATTGTTTCTTTTTATAATTCTCATGCTGGAAGGCTTCTGGATTGCGACGAAACGGTTAAGCGATACAAGGACGACATTCCGGCAGAGTGGGATGATGACCTCCCCATGTCCGATCATTTTTCGCCAGCACTGGTGCTAACCGCCAATCGGTGGTGCCGGTCGTATTAACGAAGTCGCGGGAACCACTTGGGCACCATCCGCTTGTACGCGAGGTATTCCTCGCCGAGCACGCGCTCGAGCACCTTCTCCTCGAACGCCGCCGCCTTGTCGTAAATAATCGCGTAGACGACGAGCAGCGCGAGCCCGGCCAGCGAGAACGTCATGACGACGACGCCCGCGTAGATGAGGAGGACGCCGGCGTAGAGGGGATGCCGCAGCCGGCCGAAGAGGCCCGTCGAGACCAGCCCCGAGGGCGGCTCGTGGCCCTTCCCGAAGAGCACGCCGTGCGTCTTGCCGACCATGAACCCACCACCCGCGGCGACGCAGCCGCCAACCGCGAGCCGCAACCAGCCGTCGACCCACGTTCCCAGGAAAGTCGTAAAGGAAAAGAGGGCGTCGACCGTCGTCCAGGCGATGAACCCGACCGCCATCACGGCCTGCAACTCGTCCCACTTCCGGTATTCGCGTTCCCTCGCAGTTGGTTTGGTCTCGACCATCGTCATCACGTGGATCTCCAATAGTTAGTTGGATGATCGAAACGATACTTTATAACATTCCACAAGCCCGGTTTTTGTCATGTGCCCTGGCCTCGCCGACCGAACGGTGCTGGGTGAAGGCATGGATGGATTACGAGCCCAAGCGTTGGAGCCCAAGGCTGACCGCTGACATCCATCATCCCGATGGATAATTCAATTGCATTCAAAGCCGGGATGCTAAAATGTCAACACCGTGCACGGCTTTCAAATGTAGATTGCATCAAAATCGCGCATGCCTTGAACGATAGCATCGATTTTCATACCACGGAAAAGAAATTGCACGAAATTCTCCGGAAATTAAAAATTAAGACTTACTCTTTTTGATTGGCTAGTACAGTGGCAGATACGTCCTGGTGCTGCGCCAGGGTCGCCTGGTTACCGTGCATTCGCCATCGGGGCGAGCGCCAATCGCTCCGGTGCTTCACAGCGTCGGGGCATGGATTCTTCGGAGACGTCTTGTTCTCTCCGCACCGTCGCTATGTGTCTCGCCCAGATAGGGGCTTCGTTGGCGGGTTCAAGCGATGCGTCCGATACGAGAAGGAGGAACGCGGGGAGGCCCATCCCAATAACATTCTCCCCGACGGCAGCGTCGTCTCGCGAATTACTTTCCGAGCGAAAGTAATTGAAGAAAAAAGGGCTGGGGAACTCAATCCAGGCCGAGCACGTCGCGCATGATGGCCTGCATGCCCTGGAACTTGGCACCGTCCTTCACGGAACCTTCGAGCTTCAACTGGCCCGAGAGGAAGGCGCTGTTCGAATTGACCTTGCCGGAGATCATGTCCGCCGCGAGCTGGGCGGTCATGGTGAAGGTCAGATCCTTCTGGTCGATCTTCCCCTTTCCGCAAGAAAACTTGCCCTTCTCGACCTTGAGCCACATCCAGTCGCTCTCGGGCTTGTCGCTCACGGCGAACTGGTAGGTCTTCGTGAAGTCCTCGTATTCGTCCTGGAAATCTTCTTCCGTATTGCCTAACTCGCACATTAACTGGAGCGCATCCCCGAGCTCATCGAACCCGAACTCTTGCGCCTTGAACTTCGGCAACAACTTCGCTTTCAACGCTTCTATGTCTGCCATGGTGTGTCACTCGAAACAAGTGATGATCATGGTTAGCCTCGTACCAAGAAAAAAGTAGCTATCATAATAGGTCGATTAATCAAGGGGATGAATGAATCGCGTCGAGGGGGGATCGGCACTTCGTACCCGCGGCGTGTGCCTATTTCGCGAGCCTCGGCGGGGGCTGGAACACGACCCGCGGCTTCTCTGACAGCGATATGGCGTTCTCCGGGCAGAAGTGGGCGCACACGCCGCAGCCGATGCAGACGTCCTGCATAATCTTCGCCTTGCCGTCGTCAACGATCGCCGCGCCGACCGGGCACTTGGACTCGCACGTGCCACAGCCGGTACAAGCGTCATCGTTCACTTTAGCGATGTGCGTTGCGTAGTTGACCATGGCGATCATGCCCGCCCGCCAGTAGTCGAACGTGTTGCAGTAATCCTTGTGGCAGTTGCAGATCGAGTTCTCGATCTCCTTCACGTCGGACTTGTTGTGGAACGCCTTGTGCACGAGGCCGGCGTCCTCGACCTTCTTCATGATCGCCTTGGCCTCCTCCTTCGAGACCTTCCGGGCGAAACCTTGCGAGATCACGTGCCTCGCCGACTTCCCGAACGTGAAGCAAACGTCGTAGGGAGCGTCCACGTCGTACTCCTTGCCGAGCGCCTTCCGGTACAGCCGGCAGAAGCAGTTGCCGACGCCGATGTCGTCGAACTTGTCGATGATCTCCTCGACGTTCTTGGCGATCAAGATCTTCTCGCCGACCTCCCCCGCGCTCTGCTCGATGGCGATCTCCTTGCCTTCCTCGGTCTTCTGGAGTGGCACCGTGCGGTCGACCGGCGGTTGAGTCTTGAAGACCGCAACCACGTTGTCGTACGCGCCCTGGATAGAGTCGCGCAGCTCGGTGCCCAGTTTCTCGTAGAGGCGGGCGAGCCGCTTGAGCTTCTCCTCGTCGAAGCCCTCGGGCGGCTTCTCCCGCATGAACGTGTACTCGAACACGCCGACGACCTCGAGGGGCAGCAGGCGGTACACCATCACCCCCGACGAGCTGGGCTGGTTGAAGATGAAACCCTTCCTCGCCAGCGCCTCGCACGTCCGCTGGATGTCGGCCTCGGCCATCCCCTTCGAACTCTTGACCAGTTGCTCCATGGTCTGCGACTGCTTCAACTTGAACGCTTTCCCGATGAACGCCGCCTCCACCTCGGTCAGGTATTCCTTCAATATGCTGGTCAAGGTCTCGGACGGCGGGTAGGGCAGTGGCCCCGCGGCGATGATCGGGGTCGCCGCCTTCAGCCACACCCGCTCGGGGTTCTCCGCTTCTGCTTCTGTCATGTCAACCCACGACGGTTTTCGACTCGTCCATCTACCATCGGCGGGCCAACATTTAAGCCATGCCGCGGCAAGTACGATCCTAGGCTAGGAGCCGCGATCGGGCGATCGGGCGATCGGCGGGGCTACCCCATAGTCCCCAAGGCCCGCCCGGTGCCCTCCCCCGCCGCGGCGGGCCCTCCCCGCGGGACGAGGAAGTGACGTAGATGGCCAGCGAGAAAAAGAAAGTGGTGGTAGTCGGCGGCGACGCGGCCGGCCTGTCGGCGGCGTCGGCGGTTCGCCGGTTCAAGAAGGACTGGAGCATCGTGGTCTACGAGAAGGGCGAGTACATCTCCTACGCGGCGTGCGGCATCCCGTACTACGTCGCCGGCTGGGTGGCAGACGTGCGGTCGATGATCACGATCACGAAGGAGGAGTTCCTGGAGAAGCGGGACATCGCCGTGAAGACGGGCCACGAGGTCGTGAAGGTCGACGTGGGCGCCCGGCAGGTCGTCGTGATGGATCTCGGCAGCGGGCGGGAGTTCGCCGACGCGTGGGACTACCTGGTCATCGCGACCGGCGCGAGCCCCCAGGTGCTGCCCGTGCCTGGCGCCGACCTGCCCCGCGTGTTCTCCGTCCGGGGCCTCGAGACGGGGATTACCATCCGGCAATTCATCAGCGAGCACAGGCCCAGGTCCGCGTGCCTGATAGGGGCGAGCTAC
>JAFGBX010000390.1 GCA_016932935.1 Promethearchaeota archaeon
AAATGCCGGGTTAGCCTGGGATTGCCGAAGGGGAGGGGATTCGGAGTACATCTAATACATCGACCCTAGCAGATCGACTCTAACTATGAAGTTAGACGAAGGTGGGCCACTCGCCCGGGCGGGTCGTTAGAGGAAACCCCCCGGCTCCCGTCCCGATTGCGAGATCGAGAGCTAGCTATTTTTCTTCCACGAATCCATATAAACTCCAGGAAAAATGTCCCGGATTCACCCGACCGCCCGGCCAGGAACGCATCCTTGCTGGTTGTCGCGGCCTCCGGTGACGGTGCCCGCATTTGACCGGCTTGTGACGATTGTGGTTTAATTAGGCGGCGGGAAGGACGCCTGTACCTTCCACTTGCCGCTAGAGGCCGGTACTCGGCCACAAGTAAGAAGACGTGGACGAGGAGAGATGCGGCTCAGGACTGGACTCTTTAATAGAAGTCGTCATCGTCATCCTCGCTATCGTCATCGTCATCATAAAAATCGTCGTCATCCTCATCGTCATCGAGAAGTTCATCCTCATCCTCTTCCTCCTCATCGTCATCTTCTTCCTCCTCGACCCCCTCCTCTTCCTCCGACCCTTCTTCCTCATCGGCCTCGTCGTCGTCTTCCTCGACTTCTTCCCATTCGTCCTCTTCCTCATCCTCTTCGTCGACGACCTCGACGTTGGAAACGCAATCGATGCAGCACATCACGTTTTGCTTTTCTTTCTTCTTGCTGCGTCCTTTACCTTTCTTCACCCAGATAATCACGGAGAGCACGTGGTCATCGCAGCCATTTTTTCCGCAGTTGAAGCACGCGTGGGTTGAGTTCTTGGTGCAAAAATCGCACGGGATTTTCTCGTCGATCTCTTCCAGATCCTTTTCTTCTTCCCCATCATCCACTCCGAGTTCTTCGTCATCGGCATCTTCGTCCCCCGCCCCCTCCAGATCGTCATCCTCATCCACGTTGGGCTTGCCGCTCGATGATTTGGCGGATCTGCCTCGTTTACTAGGGACTTTGACCGCCTTGTCATCTTCCCCTTCCTCTTCACCGACATCGTCGTCTTCATCGGCGGGCGGAGCCACCGGCGCGGTTCGCTGGACGTGCCTTGGAACCGGCCTCGTGCCCTTCTTTCCCGCACCTCCACCCTCGTCCTCGGCGGGTACCGCCCCGAGATCGTCGTCCGCGCCCTTCGTCGCCTTCCTTGCCTTGCCGGCACCACCCTTCCCCTGGGATTTGGGAGCTGTGGGTTTTATGGGTTTCGAGGTCGTCGCTTTCTTTGCCGGCATCTTCGTTCCTTCTCGGGCAGTTTTCCGTCCACGCGATATGCCGCCGCTTCCTTCCACGCGCTCGTCGCTATGGGATTCGTCGCTATAATTACCACCGACGGAGGGGGTTCCTTAGCCGTGCACGATGCTTGGTCGATCCGGTTCTTTGTTCCGTGATTCCAGCCCGGTTCTGGCTCTTATCTTGGTGGTCAGATGTGGAGAGCTACGATCGATATATAAACATTGCCTTGGTTTCACACAATCTCAAAGCGTTAGCGGGACACATGGGGATATTTTCATCCATAACGAGAAATATTTAAAACTCACTTCTTGTGCATCCCCCGTACAAGTTTTGGAAAGATTTATAGGGACGATGGGGTTTCCCGTTCCCCCCCTTGATGTCGCGGGAATTTGATCGGGGAACATCTAAAAATGTGCTGATGGTTGTTCCTACTTATGAAGCCCACGCGCGTTCGATACAGGATCTGGATCGAGGCCGACGTAACGCAGAGGGAGGCGCCCGCGACGAGTGGCCGACACAAGAAGGACACACAGAGTTTCATCGTCGGCCTGGGAGTGGCCCGCCTCTTGTCGGCAATCAAGGAAACCCGTTCTCTCACGCTCGCCGCCGAGAAGGTCGGTTATAGTTACAAGTACGCATGGGATCGCACGCAGAAGATGAAACAACGCCTCGGAGAGCCGGCAGTCGAGACCCACAAGGGTGGGAAGGGGGGTGGGGGCGAGATGGTCTTGAGCCCCGCAGGCGAACAGATGCTTCAGAAATACCAGGAGTGGGACGAGTTCTTCGAGAAATGCATGATGCACAAGGAGACCATCGTCGAATCCGGCTTGCTGGACAAGTGACGAAGAGAGGAACTTGTGGCGCGTGCCACTCACGCGCCGCTCTTCTTGAACCGCAAGGCGACCGGGATGACCTTCTCGATCGGGTGTTCCCCGTTGCAGTAGGAACACGTCACGACCTTCTTCCCGGCCTTGGTCGCGTTCTCGATCGTCTTCGCCTTGAGCGGCACGAGGCACGTCTCGTCGGGGCAGTACTTCAGCTCTTGCTCGAAATCGACCTTTTGTAGCTCGTTCTTGGCCGTCAACTTCACATCGGAGACGAAAGCGTTCTTCTTGATGTCCTCGACGAACCGGGCCAAGTGATCCCTCACGAGGGCCGAAGGCGTGCGCACTTCGAGGACGATCATATCGCCCACGTTAAGCCGGGCGGCCTTGCGCAGGAACTGGAGCTGCCGGAAGAAGTCGCGGTAGAACTTCTCGGCGAACAGCGCCTCGTCCATCGACTTGTCGATGTAGACCTTGACGCCACCCGCTTCGCCTGCCAAGTGGTTCTCGCCCGGTGCGAACGACGTGGCGAGCGTGACCTTCTTGACATTGGCCTCCTTCTGCAGTATGGGCACGAGGTATTCGATGCCCTCCAGCTTCTTTTCCGCCGCGAGCACGAGCTCCTTGCACGGCCACTTGAGCTTCAACCCCGCCTCCTCGCGCATCATCCGCGTCGTCTCGAGCACCTTCCCGACGACCTCGAAGTCGGCCTCGAGCCTCGCGTCGATCAGGCCGGTGGCCACCTTCGGCCACGCGTCGAGGTGGATCGACCGGGTGGGGGCTGCGAGCAGCGCGGACAGGAAGTCGCGGTGCACCAGCTCGGCGATGACGGGGAAGATCGGGGCCATCACCAGGCTCAGCGCGCGGAGGAGCTGGAACATGGCCTCCATCGCGTTTGCCTTGTCCTTCTCGTCGGCGCCCTCGGACAGCCGCTCCTTGACGAGCTTGAGGTATCCCTTGGAAACGTCTTCAACGATGAAGTCACGCAGGATCTTGGCGTATTTTGCCATGTCGTAGCCGTCGAGGCTCTCCGTCATCGCCTTGACGGCGGAGTTGAGCCGGGACGCTATCCATCTGTCCTCGACGTTCTTGTCCTTCTTGAGCAGCGAGGCCAAATCCTTGGCCTTGGGCTTGAAGCCGTTCAGGTTGAACATCTCCTTGGCGTAGATGAAGCAGTTCCAGAGCGTGTTCACGATACGGAACGAGTCGTCGAAGTCGCGCCAGTAGAAGTTGAGATCCTCGCCCATGCTCATGTTGATCGTGCAGTACATGCGGAACGTCTCCGCGCCCCGGCGCTCGATGGCCTCCTCGGGCGAGACCACGTTCCCACGGCTCTTGTGCATGGGCTCCCCCTCGAACGTGACGAAGCCCGTCATGACCACGTTCTTGTAGGTGGGCCGGTCGGAGCTCAGGATGCCGCACGACATGAGCGAGTTGAACCAACCGCGGATCTGGTCCTTCCCCTCGAGGATGAAGTCAGCGGGGCGCCAGTCCTCGTACCCCCTCGGGCCGAGCGCGTAGTCGTCCCCGTAGACTGCCTCGTTGGACGCCCACATGACGCACCCGGAATCGAGCCAGACGTCGACGACGTCATCGACGCGCTTCATAGTGCCTTTCTTGCACTTCGGACACTTGAACTTGATGTTGTCAACCCACGGCCTGTGGAGATCCTCGACTTTCTGGCCCGAGATCTGTTCGAGCTCTGCACGGGATCCAGTGACGATGATGTTGCTGCAGCCCTTCGTGCTGCACGTCCAGATGGGGAGGGGGATGCCCCAGAATCGCTGCCTCGAGATGCACCAGTCCTGGAGCCCCTTGAGCCACTGGTAGAACGTCTTCCCGCCGGCGAAGTTTGGCACCCAGTTGATCTTGGCGTTCTCCGCGAGCATGCGGTCGGCGAGGGCGCCGCCCGTCTTGAGGTACCACTGGTCCAGCACCCTGTAGACGAGGGGGGTCTTGCACCGCCAGCAGTGCGCGTACTCGTGGTCGATGACCGCCTCCACGAGCAAGGTGCCTTTCTCCTTGAGCTTCGCGATGACGTCATCGTTGGCGTCGAACACGTACTTGCCGGCGAAGACGCCGCCCTCGGGCGTGTACCTCCCCTGGTCATCGAGGGGCGAGAAGGCCGGCAGCTTCTCCTCCACGTGTCCAACCTGGTAGTCCTCCGGGCCGTGGCCGGGCGCGCAGTGGACGAGCCCGGTGCCCTCGTCCGCGGAAACGAACTCGCGGGAGAGGATGACCGAGTGGGCGTTGGGGTAGGCCTTGTGGAACTCCTGCTGCTTGGGCACCTCATCGAGCAGCGGGTGCACGTACCTGGTGCCCTTGAGTTCCTCGCCAGTGAGCGACCCGATGACCTCCGGGAACTCGCCGATCTCGGCCTGGATGAACATCGCGTGGCGTGCCTCGGCCATAATCCAGACCTCGCCCTTGACCTTCACCCGGACGTACTTCAAGTCCGGGTTGGCCATGACCGCGATGTTGCTCACGAGCGTCCACGGGGTCGTCGTCCAGATCACGAGGTACTCGTTTTCTTTACCGATCACCTTGAACTTGATGAAGATGCTGGTGTCCTTGCGGTTCGCGTACTCGAACTCGTGCTTGGCAAGGGCGGTCTCGCACCGCGGGCACGTGTTCAAGGGGCGGTGGCCCATGAAGAGGAGGCCGCGCTCGTGGGCCTTCTTTATCATCCACCACGCGCCGGCCATGTAGCCCTCGGTGAGGGTGACGTAGGGGCGATCCCAGTTCCAGAACTCGCAGCCCAGCCGCCTGAACTGGTCGTTCATCAAGTGCATATTGTCGATGGCGAACTTCTTGCATGAATCGATAAATTTGTCCATGCCGATTTTTTCAACGATTTCCTTTTTATTCTTGGTCTTGAGCTGCTTCTCCATCTGTACCTCGATGGGCAGCCCGTGAGTGTCATAGCCTGGCGTGTCAGTAACGCGGAATCCGGTCATCCGTTTGTACCGGATGATAATGTCTTTCAATACCTTATTCCAAGCCGTACCGATATGAATTGCACCGGTCGTGTATGGTGGCCCATCTATAAATCGGAACTCGGGCCATGATTTCTCGCGCTCTTGAAGCGCAGCGTATATCTTGTTTTCACGCCACCACTTCAATACTTCTAGCTCTTTCTGTGGCAAAACGAACGATTTTGGCCCGTCGAGCTCTCTTAGGTACTGCGGCTTGAACGACGGGGCCTTCGATACCTGTTGTTTCTCGGATTTCTTGTCACCCATGTTCCATGCAAGTCCGATCTGATGCGTCTCAGATCACCTTTTAAAACGCGCCGTGGATTAAGAAGCCCGCGGGCGCGAAAAAAGGCGTCCTGGCGCGCGGCCGACGATGAGCCACTCAGACGGAGATCTCCTCGACGTCGTCGATGCCGTCCTTCCCGAACACGACGCGGATGCGCTTGTAACGCTTCCGCTCCATGTCCTTGGCATCGACATATGCTTGCTGGAGAACCATGTTCATGTGGTACCGGATCGGGACGGGCACGTCGACGAGTTCCCTCTTTTTCCTGTCATAATAGAGGATGTCTTCCTCTGGATCCCACGCGTTCAACAAGAAGTTCTTGATGTTTATCTTGAGCATGTCCGTGATGTTCTTGTGCCTCTCGTGCGCGTGGGTTATCTTCGACGTGCTCAGCTTGATGATCTTGCGGTACAATATCACGTTCTCCTGGGAATACTCGTTCTCGATGGAGGAGGTGCGATCCTTGTTCCGGATCTCGAGCACCTCGTCCGGCACCTTGTCGATCTTGATGAAGCGCATGCTCTCCCTGACCGAGCCGATCGTGTCCTTCTTCTTGAGCGTGTCGACGATGTCGTAGACCTTGTCGGGGATCATGCGGTTCGAAAGGCGCTCGCCGATGGCGTTGAACATGACCTTCGTGCGATCCTTCAATGCGTAGGCGATGAGGGTGATGAAGATGAAAGCGACGGAATATTGCTCGAACCCCGTGAGCAAGAAAAACGAGATCACGACGAATATCGTCATGGCAATTATCGCGCCGATAGTGCCGACGAGCTGCGTGACCAGCTTGCGCTCCTCGCGCTCCTTGGTCTGCAATACAAGAACTTGCTTGATGAAGAACTTGAGAAAACTCTTCCAGTAGTGCACCTTGAGGTTCTTGGTACCCTTGGTGTTGTCGTCCACGTCTGGATCGATGACGAGCGTGTATCCCTTGGCTTCCCTTCGTTCCTGGCGGCGGACGATGATGTCGTGGATGGTGGGGACGAGGGGCTCGAAGCACGTGTTGGTGTTAA
>JAFGBX010000048.1 GCA_016932935.1 Promethearchaeota archaeon
ATCCACTCGGGCCTGTTGAAGTAAAATCCCAGGATGGCGAAGCACGGGCAGAGCATGAAGAGGTGCACGGTCTTTCGGAAGCGCTTCTCCTTGCCGCGCTTCATGTCGGTCGGCAATGGATCTTTGAGTATGTTATGCTCCCGGTCGTGGCCCGCGTACCAGTATAACGCGACGATCGTGAAGGCCACTAGCAGGATAACGTTGAATAGGACGTCCTCCACCAGGTTCATGCCCGCAGGGTTCGGCAAGCGAAGCGCGACGTTCGCCGCCATGCCGAGGAGCACCCCACCCACGAGCAACTTCTGCAGCTGCCTCCCCGCATCTCCTAGATCCCTCACCTTGGTTCCCTTGAGCGTCGCCCCGAACAGGCCGAGGAAGGCCAGCAGGTAGCCAGCTGTCGACAAGCCCATGCCGGTGAAGTAGAGCAGTCGCTCTGGATCCGATGGCGTGAGCAAGAGACCCCTGCCCACAACCTGTGCGAGGGCGCCCACGAGCCCGAGGAAGAGGTCGTTGCACACGAGCGTGAGAAGTGCCGCGATGAACGGGGCAGCGAGGACGACTGCGACGATTGGGATGAGCTCCACGAAGATGTTCGGCGCGATGATGATCGACCTGAGGGTCTGGACGAAGAAGTGTGTTGAAACCGCTTCCATGAGGACCGTGGCGATGAGGAACCCGCTGCCATGGAAGCCCTTGAGGCCGCGGGAGACCCGTTCCAGCGCGCGGGTCAGGCCGGCCACGCGTTCGGATAGCATGTTTGAAGCCACGTTGACCACGGTTCTTGCGTTTCCCCGCCGAGGTTAAAAAGCCATAGTCGTGGGCCCGATGATGGGGATCTGCTAAACCCGCGCGATGATGGGCTCGATCGCGGGCCAGCCCGAGAGCCGGTCGACCCGCACCGGCCTATCCTGCTTCCTCGTGCGCTTCTGGTTGATCACGTCCATAATGCTCCAGTTCCGCTTGCCCACGCCAGCCGGTTCAGCGTAGTCCTGTGAATAACGCGTGTAGTCGAAAACCTTCCCCTTTCCCCGCCGCCCGCGCTCGATGCCGAGGCGGAAGTGCTTGTTCATGTACCACGTGATCTCGGCGCCGGGCTTGGACGCGCCTATCCCGTTCCCCTCCTGGTGCAGCTCGTAGGCGAGCCCGTCGTTATCGGGGAACCCGGACCTGAGCTCGGCCGCGAGGCCCGCGAGCGTCGGGCACTGGACGTCCGGCCACCGCTCCTGCACCCACGAGAGCCAGCTCGTGATGCCGCCGATGGCCGGTATCTGCCTCACGAGCGCCACCTCGATGGTGTTCGCCACCCACGTGAACGGGTTCGTTGGGTGGGAAGCCTCGTAGTGCGCCGCCGTGGTAGCCTTCATCTCCGCCAGTCCCTTGGCAAGGCCCAGGTTCCCGAGCGTCTCGATGGGGCCGACGCCCATGCGCGAGTTCTTCTTGCGGGAGCGGCAGCCCACGAGCCTCGCGTTGTGGAAGTCGACGGTCCACCCGTCGAAGTTCAAGCAGTCGATGAAGTCGCGAGGCCCCTGCGCGGGCTTGCAGAAGTGCTGGGTGGACGGGTAGTACGGGTAGCAGACCGAGCCGTCGCCGTCCATGTTGTCAACCGAGTACTGGCTCCATATGTTGCCCTGGATGCCGATGATGCCCTCCTGCTCGCGGGCGTGCTTGATGTTCGCCGCCGAGAGGAACCCGGCCACGAGCGAGCGCGGCCTGCGGCCGAATTCTTGCTCGATGATGCGTGCAGCGTCCGAAACGTCCTTGTTCACCTGCTCGCGCGTGTTGTACCGGTTCGCGAAGTACCCGCCGGGTATAAAGGTCACGTCGTCGCCGAACGTCGCCATGAACTCGCCCAACAGCGCCCGGACCCGCCGGTACCGGTCGCTGGCGTCGGTCAAGGCGCACCATGATAATGCCCACGTTATCTTGGCATCCGGGAAGCCGTCGCGGATGATCTTGGCGAGCCGCCCGACGGTGCCGGTGTCGTGCAGTTCCGTCTCGTCGTTGCCCTCGAACTCCGTCCTCGTCTTCTCGATCTGGTGCTTCCGGACGATGCAGTTGATGGTCAAGAATCGCTCCTTCATGGCCGGTTCACGATGGTGGCTAGCCAGTGGGTTACCCGTCGTGTCAATGAGCCGGTCGAAGCTTAAGAACGCGCATGCCGAGGTATCTGCAGTTGATCGGGTGCACCCAATCCATGAGAATCGAGGCCGAAGGTGGCGCGCTGCGCGTCGACGGGATCCACGGCGACCTGGGGCTTCTCACGCCAGCCGTGCGCGTGAAACTTGCAAGCGAAGGAACCTGGTATGTTGGAACCATGATAGAGATCTCTCGCGACGAGGGCGGGATCGCCATGCAATGGACGCTGGAACAGCCGGGCCTGGCAGTCCGCATCGAGTGGAAGCCCCGCGGGACGCCTGACCACATCGACGAGCTGGTCACCATCACCAACACAGGCGCGGCGCCCGTCGTGCTCGACAAGGTGGACATCGGGCTCGAGATGGCCCTCCCCGGCGAAGGGTGGGCGCTCAAGGCCATCCCCTTCACGGTACAGGCCAACGGCCAGGAGTACGACCTGAGCATGGCGATGCTCCGGGCAGGCAAGGTCAAGAGCCCGGGGTACCAGACCGACTGCCCGTACTGGCCCGAGCCGTGCGACGAGGGCGAGCTCCGTTCCGAGGCGTGGCTCTTGCACACGCGGGATCGGGGTCTGCTCGTCGTCAAATACAACCCACGGGACATCGAGTTCTCCATGGTCAGGCCGACCGAAGGGAGGCTGCGCGTCGGCGGCGCCAGCTTCTCGCTCTACCACGAACCCGCGGCGGCGAGGCGGCTGGAAGCCGGCAAGGGCTACACGTTCGGTATCACGAGGTACGTGCCCGTCCGCTCGGAGCACCCCGTCATCGCGGCGTGCCAGGCGTTCTACTCGTTCCTCGAATCAATGGGACACGGCGTCCCCGCCGACTACGATCCCCCGGTGAACTGGAACGAGCTCTATGATGTCGGCTGGTATCACAGCGACCCGGCCAAGCTGGCGACGCATTACACCCGCGACGCGCTGCTCGCGGAGGCCGAAAAGGCCGCTGCCTGCCATGCCGAGGCGCTCTACCTGGACCCCGGCTGGGAGGTGTTCGAGGGGTCGACGACGTGGGACGAGGCGCGGCTGGGGCCCCCCAGGGCTCTCGTCGAGGATGTTGAGGCCAAGGGGCTCAAGCTCGCCTTCCGCACGATCTTGCGGGACTACAAGGGTTGGATCCCCGAGCGATGGCTCGTCGAGCACGAGCAAGGGGATCTTCGGCCGGGCACGAGCCTCGCCCGCGCGCTCCCGGCCTTCCGCGAGGGCTGCTTCGTGGATCCGGCCTTCCGCGAGGAGAAGATGCGGCGGGTGCTCGGGCCGATCCTGGCCGGAACGGCGTTCCTCATGGTCGACGAGCACGACTGGCGGGGGCCGTGCCACGAGCCAGCCCACGGCCACGGCGATCCCTCGACGGCCGCCGACCACGCAAACGCCGTCCTTGACTACTGCAAGGC
>JAFGBX010000391.1 GCA_016932935.1 Promethearchaeota archaeon
CGCAGTAGATGCACTTCGTGCGGTCGAATTCGAGCACCTCGCCCGCCTCCCAGGCCTTCCCGCGGCGGAAGTAGAGGGCCTTCGTGGGGCACGTGACCGTGCAGGTGCGGCACCCCGTCTGGCAGATCTCCTTGTTGTATTTCAAGCGGCCGTCCATGTAGTGTTTAGCCATGACGGGCTTGCCGTCCTTCCCGACCGGCTTGTTCGTGCACACGACCTCCGGGCCGAGGAGCTCGGGCAAGGCCTTCTTCTGGACGAGGACGAGATCCTCGTTCTTCACGGGCTCGTCGTCGATGTAGAGCTGGAGCGCGCCGGTCGGGCACATGTACTGGCAGACCCCGCAGTAGGAGCACTTCTCCGGGTCGAGCGTGACCGACGTCGTGTGCCACGGCGCGCCCGCCTTGATGACATCGTTCGGGCACGAGAGCATACACGTCCCGCAGTTAACACATCTATCCCGGTCGACGATCAACTTGAGGGACTTCACCAGGAACTTCTTCTCGGCGATCTGTGCAGTGTCGGTAACCACGCGCTGTAGTCTGGGGAACATGGTGGGTGTTCGCCTCCAAGGGCGTCGCGTGCTGATTCTTACTAGAATAAGATGATTCTACGTTTTAATAGGCTTCTTTTTCAGAAAAGAACCGCGGATTTTGTATTACATCGTCGCCACGGCTGCGAGGCCTTGGCGGAGACCAGCACAAGATCGGTGGAAAACATCGGGTTTGGAAAGCCGTGCCCGCTTTTTCTTGCGGATCCAGAAAAGCGCGTGCGGATCCGAGGTGCCTCATGCGCGACGGTAGTGGAACGAAAAGGGCGGGCAGCCCTACGGGCGCATGACGATGTCGATGGCCTTCACCGGGCAAACCGGGATGCACGTCCCGCAGCCGGTGCACGAGTTCTCGTTGATCACGCGCACGTTTGAGTTCTTGATCAAGATCACGGCGTTCGACTCGTCGAGGAAACCCTTGAGGCGCCGCTGGTCGAGGTTGACCGGGCAAGACGTGACGCAGTCCCCGCAAGCCACGCATTTGTGGTAATTGATCTTGATCTGGTAGGACTTCTGGGCTTCGACCTGTGTTACCGACATCTGTCCGCACCTACTTGCTCCCGTGGCTCTTGAACGGGCTTGGGCCGATCTCCCGCAGCTCCTCGACGAACTCGTTGATGATCTCGGTGAGCTCGGCGCCCTCGCTGGCGGAGACGTTCGTGAGCCGGAACCGCTTCGGGTTGATGCCCATCTGCTCGAGGAACTTCGTGATGAGCGGCCCCTTGCGGAACGTCTTGTAGTTGCCGGCGACGTAGTGGCAGTCGCCCGCGTGGCACGTGCTCACGATGACGCCGTCGGCGCCGTTCTTCAGGCCCCGGAAGACCATCTCGGGCTCCACGCGCCCGCTGCACATGACCCGGACGATGCGGAGCGACGCCGGCCGCTGCATGCGCGCTGTCCCCGCCCCATCGGCCCCGGCATACGAGCACCAGTTGCAGAAGATGCCCAGGATGTAGGGGTTCCATTCCTCGTCTTTCGCCTCGGTCGCCTTCGCGCCGTGTCCAGCCGCATCAGCCATGTCGATCTTCTCGTCGCGTGAAATATCGCATCACTCTATGACAAGACTCTATTCCAAAAATTATAATGCTTTCGATTCCCAAAAGTTGCCTCCCCCATCCCTAGAGCCTAGCGACACGGTAGCACGAGGAGCTTAATACGACCGGCGCCTCCTCCTCCCGTACCCACACGCGACCGCGTGATCCCCGATGCAGCTCCAGATCCCCCCCGAGGCGAACGCCGCCGTGACCGCCCTCGGCGTCCTTTGCATGCTGATCGCGTTCGTCTTGTCCTTGGTCCTGGCCCGGAAGTACAGGAGGAAGCGTAGCCGCACGATCTTGTACCTCCTGGTGGCCTTCCTCCTATTCGTCGTCGCGGGCGTCGCGGCGATCCCCATCAACATCTTCACAGACTACGTCTCCGACAAGTGGACGTACATGGTGACCAAGGTCATCATCACGTTCGCGGCCCTCTACTTCATCAAGTTCATCGTCGGCATATTCGCGCCGGACAGCGAGGGCAGCCCCCGCATCACGAAGCTCTCCCTGGCCTTCGTAATCTCGAACCTCGCCGTGGTCGTCCTCTACCACGTGCTCGAGGTCCACATCTACACGACCACTGGCGTGAGGTTCTCGATCATCTGGTTGCTGGCCGGCCAGAGCTTCGGCATGGCCGCGCCGTTCTTGTGGCTCGCGTACCTCGCCTCCAAGGTCGCGGCCCGGGATCCGGTCATCAAGGAGCGGCGCGCGATCCAGTTCATCGCCCTCTCCGGCCTCGCCCTCGCCATGTTCTTCGCCTTCAACGCGGTGAACGAGGCGCTGGGTCGTCCGAACTATTGGACGTTCCCCGCGTGGGCGTGCGGCATCGTGGCCGTCGTCTGCTTCTACGTCGGCCTCGCCCGTCCCGCCTTCGTCTTTCGCCGCTATGGATGACGCGGCTGAGGCGCAAGACGAGCTCGGCCTGGCGACCACGACGCGGGCCCCGTATGCGGGGCTCCTGTCAAAGATGAAGTACGTGATCACTACCGACAATGGAGCGGGGGAGGTGCGAAGAACGCGGGGGGCGAGCCTGTCGCAGATTCGCCCCGTGCTCTACGCGGGAAGATACCTGCCAAGTATCTTATTTGGAGCCTTTTAACGAACCTAGCTTATCTTGATTTGCAAGGTTATTCAAGTACGAGGCGAAAAATTTGCTCGTAAAAATCGAGGTCTACTAGGACGTGAAGCCGTTCAACGGCTTCACGAGAATAAGCTGGATCCAGCATGAATCCCCTCGAAAGGTTGGAAATGCACGTGGCACCAGAACATTCCCTCCAAAGATATATATGGGCTATCTGTTATCATTTCCTTGTATCTCGTCGTCTCGACTTTGTAATGACCAAGAGATGAGCTATCATGTTAAAACAAAAGTATATCGTCGTGATCGAGCAAGACGAAGATGGGATGTTTGTTGGCAGCGTTCCCGCCTTGAAGGGGTGCCATTCACAAGGTGATACGCTCGATGAATTACTCAGTAACATGAAAGAAGCAATCGAAGCACATCTCGAATATCTTAAACAGAACCGGAGCGAGCTTCCGATTGACCGATTCAAAGGGATATCGGAGATAGAAATAGAGGTATCTTGATGAAATTACCCGCGGTACCGGGCGATGAGATGTGCAAGGTCGTATCCAATCTAGGCTTCGTGATGGTACACCAGAAGGGTTCTCACACCGTTTGGAAGCATGACGACGGCCGGATCACGACAATTCCTATACACAAGGGAAAAGAGCTCGGGCGCGGGTTGATTCGGAAGATTCTTTCGGATATCGATTTGTCCGTCGAAGCGTATTGTAAAAAGTTGAAGGAAATCTGATCCTTCTGTACTACTCTTGATATAAGAATGGTATTCTGGCGCCAACACGACGACGCGGCCGAACAGGCGAGAGAAGTCAAGGGATACGCGTGCCCGGTATGCAATCTATGCTCGTTTCCCATCCCGTTCATCAAGTGATGACGCGTGAAATCGCACCGACCGATGCGTTTTTTCCCGGCCATCCCGCGCGGGAGCATCCTTTTACATTTCCCGGGTAAAATATGTTTATGGCGCCGCCATCTGCTCCTAACATACTCTTCATCATGAGCGACGACCACGCGTCCCACGCGATCTCGTGCTACACGGGCGCCGACGCCAGTCCGCCCCGCCCGGCGATCAACAAGACCCCCAACATCGACCGTATCGCCAAAGAAGGGATGCGCTTCGACAACTGCTTCTGCACGAACTCGATATGCACCCCGAGCCGTGCCGTCATCCTCACGGGCAAGCACTCGCACCACCCGCTGAACGGGGTCAAGACGTTCTTGCCGATGGATAACAGCCTGCCCAACGTCGCCAAGGACATGCAAGCCGCCGGGTACCAGACCGCGATCTTCGGCAAGTGGCACCTCGGGCTCGGGCCGCAGCACTGCCCCGCGGGCTTCGACGAGTGGAGGGTCCTCCCGGGACAGGGCGAGTACTTCGACCCCGTGTTCCACGTGATGGATCCGTCCGTCCCCGGCGGGCGGGAGGTGAAGGTGCCGGGCTACGTGAGCGACATCATCACGCGCGACACGCTCGACTTCCTGGCCCGCCGAGACCGGTCGCGCCCGTTCTTCGTCATGTGCCACCACAAGGCGCCGCACCGCCCGTGGCTCGCGGACGAGGCCCACTGGAACGCCTTCAAGGACGCCTCGTTCCCCCTGCCCGCGTCGTTCTCGGACGACCACTCGACATCGAAGGCCCGGGAGAACGCGTGCATGCGCATCGAGAAGGACTTCGACTGCGAGGACGTCGACGTGCTCCCGCCACCTGGCGCGGGCTGGAAGGCGCGCCTGGCCCCGCCCCAGCGCATCGAGGACTACATGCTCGAGCCGTTCGACCGGTTCGACGAGGACGCCGAGCCGGAGGGGGTTCACTTCTCCTCGATCGAGGAGCGCAAGCGATGGCTCTACCAGCGGTACATGCGGAAGTACCTCGCGGTCATCGCGTCGGTCGACGACAGCGTCGGCCAGCTGCTCGATTACCTCGACAAGGAGGGGCTCGCCGGGGACACGATCGTCGTGTACACGAGCGACCAGGGCTTCTTCCTCGGCGACCACGGGTGGTACGACAAGCGCTTCATGTACGAGGAGAGCCTGCGCATGCCGTTCCTGGTCAGGTATCCCCGGGCCATCCGCCCCGGCACCACGAGCAAGGCGCTGGTGCTCAACCTGGACTTCGCCCCGACGTGGCTGGACTACGCGGGCGTCCCGGTCCCGAAGGAGATGCAAGGCACGAGCTTCCGCGGGGTGCTCGAGTCCGGCGGCGAGGCCCCGGACGGCTGGCGCACGTCCATGTACTACCGGTACTGGATGGAGGCCGACGGCGCGCACAACACGACCGCCCATTATGGCATCCGCACGGCCGGCCCCGGCCGCCCCGCCATGAAGCTGATCTACTACTATGCCGACGGCATGGGCATCGCCGACACGGGCCAGTACGGCAAGGTCCTCGACGGGGCGGAACGCTGCAAGTACGCGCACGTGCGCGAGTGGGAATGCTTCGACCTGGACGAGGATCCCTACGAGATGCGCAACGTCTACCGGGATCCGTCGCGCGCGGCAGAGATAGATGCCTTGAAGGGCGAGTTGCACGATCTCCAGGCCGAATGTGGCGACGTGCCCTACCCGGATGAGGGTCCATGACGCGCGTCGCAAACCCGTCGCCTGGGTTGGGGGATCGGTCGAGGAAGTTCTTCACGGGCGCGTTCTCGCGGGAGTTCTTCCTCAAGCGCCTCGTCCCGTTCATGTACGGCTTCCTCTTCGGCTGCTTCCTGGCCGCCGACCTGATCTTCCCCCCGAAGCCGGACGGCTCGCCCGGGTACGTCCCGTTCACGCGGACGATCAGCGGCCAAGGGAACCACGGGGACAACCCCGTCGGGGCGTGGTTCTTCGTCATCGGGCTCGTCGGCACCTCCATCATCCTGGTGCCCTTCAACCTCTACGCGTGGCGCCGCCTTTCGGCAGCGTGCAAGAACACGGCCGGGCTGGCCCTCTTCTTCGCCATCACGGGCGCGGCCGGGTTCGCCGTCGTGGGCATCTGGGACGAGCAGTCCACGTGCTTGCTCCTGGACGGGGCGGGCTCTTGCACCCTGATGTCGTGCGACGTCCACGACGTGGGCTCGGCCATCGCCTTCGGCGGTAACTTGCTCGCCGTGCTCGTCAACCTCTTCCCGATGATCTCGCACCGCGTCAAGACGGGGAAGGACGACTTCGGCGCGTGGTGGCAGCTCGCCCACGTCGCCGCGTTCGTCGCCCTCCTCGCAGCTGGCCTGCTCGTCATGAATGGCAGCGGCGTCCCCCCGTTCTTCAAGCGGTCAGCGTTCTGGCAGTGGTCGCTCTTCACCGCCCTCGCGGTCTATTACCTGTCGCTATCGCTGAGACTGCCCGGGTCCGTGCCGAAGCCTTCGACCTTCGCCGGCGCTGGATGAGCACGAGCCAAGGCCGATGGAGGGCCGGGGGAAAAGAGGAGAGGATATATATTATCTTCCGTTCGCGACGATCGCCGTGTCGATCATCGCGAAGATCTGCCGCTCGCGGAAGTGGTTCTGCGAGATCGCGCCGCACGGGCAGGCCGCCGCGCACGTGCCGCAGCCCTTGCACTGCGCCTCGTTGATGGTCACCTTGTCGCCCAGCTTGTCGAAACCGATGGCGCCGTAGGGGCAGAGATCGATGCAGCTCAGACACCTCGAGCACGCCGCCTGGTTGATGACCGAGAAGTACGGCTCGATCTCGACCTCGCCGCGGGCCATGAGCGAGGCCGCGGCGCTGGCGGCGCCCTTGGCCTGGGCGACCGCGTCCGGGATGTCCTTTGGGCCCTGCACGGCGCCGGCGACGAAGATCCCGTCCGAGAGCGTGTCGACAGGACGCAGCTTCGGGTGCGCCTCCATGAGGAACCCGTCGGCGGTCTGCGCGACGCCGATCATGCGGCTCAAGTTCTGGATGTCGGCACGGGGCTCGATGCCGACCGACAGCACGACCATCTCGACTTCGAGCTCGACCGGCCGCTTGAGGAGGGTGTCCTCGGAGCGGATGATCACGTTTTTGTTCGCCGGGTTCTCGTAGATCTCCGACGCGCGGCCGCGTATGAACGTGATCCCGTACTCGCGGGCGGCGATCTCGTAGAACTCTTCGTAACCCTTTCCGAACGCCCGGATGTCCATATATAGCACGTAGATGTCTGCCTCGGGATGCTTTTCCTTGTATTGGCGAGCTTGTTTCATCGCGTACATGCAGCAAACCCGGCTGCAATACGCGTGCATGCCCGGCTGGCAGTTCCGGCTGCCCACGCACTGGAGGAACGCGATCGAGTGCGGGGCCTTGCCGTCCGACGGCCGCACGGGCTTGCCCATGGTCGGCCCGAAGCTCGACAGCTCGCGTTCCATCTGCAACCCCGTGATCACGTTCTCGAACCTGCCGAACCCGTAGGGCGAGTACTTGGTCGGGTCGTACGCGTCGTAACCGGTCGCTGCTATGATCGTGCCGACGTCCAGCTCGATCTTCTTGGGCTTGTCGTCGAAGTCGATCGCGTGGGGCTCGCAAACGCTCTTGCAAAGGCCGCACTGGATGCAATGGTCGATGTCGATCGTGTACTTGTTCGGGATCGCCTGCGGGAACGGGATGTAGATCGCCTTGCGCTCCTTCATGCCCTCGTCGAACTCGTTCTCGGTGATGACAGGACAGATATCGACACACCCGCCGCAGCTATTGCATTTATCTTGATCCACGTAGTGGGGCTTCTTGTTGATGGTCACGTGGAAATTTCCGACGTAGCCGGAGATGTCTGTGACCTCAGCGTTGCTGATGATCTGGATGTTGGGGTGCTGGCCGACGGCCGCCATCTCCGGCGTGATGATGCACGCCGAGCAGTCCATCGTGGGGAACGTCTTGTCGAGCTGCGCCATGTGGCCGCCGATGGTGAGCGATTTCTCGACCAGGTACGTCTTGAAATTCTGGTTGGCGAGGTCCTTGGCGACGTTGATGCCCGCGACGCCGGCGCCGATGACGAGGGCTTCCGGCTTGACCTTGACCGTCATCACGTCGAGCGGCTCGAGGTTGCTCGCCTTGGCCACGGCGATGCGCACGTGATCCTGGGCGATCTCGAGGGCCTTGTCTTGCTGGTTCATGTGCACCCACGAGTTGTGCTCGCGTATGTTGGCCTGCTCGAAGAGAAACTGGTTCATATCTGCCGCTTTAAGCACCTTTCGGAACGTGGGCTCGTGCATACGCGGGGAGCACGCGGCGACGACGACGCGGTTCACCACGCCGTTCTTGATGTCGTCCTTGATGAGGTTCTGCCCGATGTCCGAGCACATGAACTTGTACTGGACCACCTTCACCACGTTCGGGAGAGTCTTCGCGTAGGCCTCCAGCTTGTCCATGTTGATGACGCCGGCGATGTTGATGCCGCAATGGCACAAGAACACGCCGACCTTTGGTTCCGGGCCAGGCGCGCCCGCGCCTTGCGATGGCCCTGTTGAGACGGTTTCGCTTGTCATTCTCTTTCTCCTCGTGGTAGTCTCATTTCATGTTGGACAGTACCTTGTCCATGAAGGGCTTGGTCGAGATGAACGGCGACGTGCCAGCCGGCTTGTCCGCCGCCGGGAGCAGGCCCAGCTCGTAGGGGCTCAAGCCCATGGCGAGCCCGAGGAGTTGCGTGTAGTATATCACCGGTATCGTGAACTCTTGCTGGAATATCTGCTTGACTTCGACCTGGCCGAGGTCGAACTGGAGGTGGCAGAACGGGCAGCAATCGACGATGATGTCGGCGCCTGCCTCCTTTATATTCACCAGCTTCTCCCGCGTGAAGTCGAGGGAGACCTCCTTCACGGCCGTGCGGACGCCACCACCCGCGCCGCAGCACATGTACTTGTCCTTGTAGTCGACGCTCTCCGCACCCGTGGCCTCCACGAGCTCGTCAAAGAAGGTCGGGCGCTCGTCCTTCCCCCACGGCCGGGTCTCCGAGGGCTTGAGCAGGTGGCAGCCGTAGTGCACGGCCGCCTTGATGCCGCGTAACGGGTTCACGCAGAGATCGGCGACAGCCGGCACGCCCACGTCGTTGTAGAGAACCTCGATGATGTGGCGCATCCTCACCGTGCCCCTGAACTCCCGGTTCACCTTCGCGAGGACATCGTTCGTGGCCTTCCGCCTCTCCGGCTCGGTCTTCATGATGTGATTCGCTTCGAGAAGCGTCCCATAGCAGCCGTTGCACATTATCACGGCATCTCGCTTGTCTTGCTCTGCGATCGTGATGTTCCTAGCCGCGATGGCCAGCCAGGTGGGAATGTCGAAGCCGCGGAAGACGCCAGGGGCAGGGCAGCAGCTGGCCCCCTTCATGTCGTGGAGCGTGATGCCGAGCTTCTGGAACACGAGCTGGGTCGCCGCCTCTATCTGCGGGTAGCGGTTGGGGGCGACGCAACCGAGGTACAAGTCGTAATCGCGGACGATGTCCTTTGCCGGCGCGGATGCGGTCATTTCTTCTCCACCTCCGACTTGAGCTTCTTGAGTTGCTCCTCGAGGACCTGGATCTTTTTCGGCGCCATCTCCTTGTCCTTCTTCGCCATCTCCTTCTGCACCTCCTCGCCGTAGCCGATGAGCTCGTCGAACTTCAGTTCCTTGATGATCGTCTGCACTTCCTTGAGGGCCTCTGGGAAGGAGTGCACGGTCGGGGGGATAGGGGCGAGCTTGAGCGACTTGCGGAGGTTCATCCAGTTCGGGTTCTTCTCGTGGTCGAGCGGCACGCCGTGCCCCGTGTTGATGAGGAACTTGCACACCGCGATGTGTGGGCCCCGCAAGAAGCCCTTGTGGGCTGCGATGTTGCGGAGCTTGATGATGATATCCGTGGTCGGCACGTCACGCGGGCACCGCTCGTAGCAAGTATAGCAAGTCGAGCAGAGCCAGAGCAGGTCTGACGTGAGCAGCTCGTCCGTGAGGCCGACGATCGCTTGCCGGATGATCTCGCGTGTGCGCATCGCCGTCCGGCGCCCTGAAGGGCATCCGCCCGAACATGTACCACAACCGTAACATGACTTGAACCGCTCGAGCAGCTCGTCCTCGACGACTTGGTCGACAATCTCGTGAGAAATCTTCTTAATTGTCTCGCGCTTTATAGACATTTTTTTCAATCCACAGGTTGTCTTTATAAATGATTCATACTGTGTCTGTTTAAATGAATGTCATCCTGGAGATTTGAATAGCTCTCTTCTAAAATAAGCCAAACGAGGCGATAGCATGACAATAAAGAGGCATTTTACAAAAAAAGCGCCTAACCAACCTCTTGTGTATAACTGGCGACAATAGAAAGGCCCAAAATCGTCCAGATCGTCTAGGCATCTTAAAAAACAATGAACGAGATCAGAATCTTTATCGCATTCTCCGAAAGCCATCCTACACAGATTCATGGAATGCCGGGCCGGGCGAATAACCAACATATAGAGAAAAACATTGGGATAGCTGCGCTATCCCAGACGATATAGCATCATTTTTTACCCCTTGATGTCATCGAGAGCTTCGTCGAGGA
>JAFGBX010000392.1 GCA_016932935.1 Promethearchaeota archaeon
GCGGCATCAACATTGGTGGCGTCGTCGATGTCCCTGCGGTGACCGAATATGCGAAGAATCTGCCCGACGTCGTGATTGCCGACAACAACCTTTATACTTGTTCTGCAGACACGCAAGTCGCCTTGAAGAAGATCATTACCGAGCACAAGCTCAATCGCGTGATCGTGGCATCGTGCACGCCCCGAACCCACGAGCCTCTATTCCAGGAGACGGTTCGGGAGGCGGGGCTCAACAAGTACCTGTTCACCATGACCAACATCCGAGATCAATGTTCCTGGGTGCACATGCGCGAGCCAGAGGCCGCCACCGAGAAAGCGAAGGATCTCGTGAGGATGGTCGTCGAGAGGGCCCGGCGGGTAAAGCCCATCCCCCAGCTGTCGCTTGGCGTCATCCAAAAGGCGCTGGTCATCGGAGGCGGGGTCGCCGGTATGTCCGCTGCCATTGGTTTCGCTGAGCAAGGAATCGTGACGTACCTCGTCGAGAGGGAGCGAGAGCTCGGCGGGTTCAGTCGGAACATAAAAAAAACGCTGGAAGGCGCTGTTATCGGCAAATTCCTTGGCGATCTAATGAAGCGCGTCTTGACAGAAGCCAATATCAAGGTCTTCACGGGAATGGACATCGACAACATCGACGGCTACCTCGGCAACTTCAAGACAACGTTAAAATCCAGGAACGGTGGGGATTCGACCACGATCGAGCACGGCGTCGTGGTAGTTGCCACCGGTGCCACTGAATACAAGCCGAGGGAATACAATTACGGTCAAGATCCGAGAATCCTGACCCAACTGGAGTTCGAAAAGAAGCTGGAGAACCCTGCAAGCACGAAAGGGGTCTCCTCCATCGTGATGATCCAGTGCGTCGGCTCGAGGAACGAGGAACACCCGTACTGCAGCAGGATATGCTGCGGAGAGGCGATTAAGAACGCCCTGGCGATGAAGGCGGTGAACCCAAAGGCTGAAGTCTTCATCCTGTTCAGGGACATCAGGACATATGGCTTTAAGGAGATATACTACAACGAGGCTCGCAAGAAAGGGGTCATCTTCCTAACATACGACGAAGGCAATCCCCCGCGGGTCATAACCGAATCAGAAGCCGTCAAGGTGATCGTTGACGTTAAGGGCATCGGGGAGGTCGCTCTTAAACCGAGCTTCGTGGTGTTGAGCAACGGGATCGTTGCTATGGATAAGCAGAACGAGAAACTATCAAAAATGTTGAAAGTACCGCTGAACGAGCAAAAGTTCTTCCTCGAAGCGCACGTGAAACTCAGGCCGGTGGATTTCGCCACCGACGGGATATTCCTCAGCGGTACCGCGCGCGCGCCGGCCAACATCGACGAAAGCATTGCCCAGGCTTTTGCCGCGGTTTCCAGGGCGATGACCATCCTGTCGAAGGACAGCTTGACTATCGGAGGTGCGGTCTCAGTCGTGGACAAGCAGAAGTGCACGGGATGCAACATATGCATAAGATCGTGCCCGTTCAACGCAATCGTAAAGGAAGAAGGGTATGCATACGTCAGAGAAGCCCTATGTAAAGGTTGCGGGGTGTGTGGCGCGTCATGCCCGGAAAGAGCCATAACCATCAAGAACTTCACTAATGACCAGATCCTCTCGGAGATCCACGCGCTGAACCAGGAACCAGTCGCTCCAAGTGATTCCTCTTGAACGGCCGCAAGAACCGGAAGGGATGAGCAGCAAAGATGGAAAAAATCGGTGCAGTGATGGTAGTCGGGGCGGGAATCGGCGGTTGCCAAGCTGCTCTTGACCTAGCCGATGCCGGGTTCAAGGTATATCTCATCGAATCGACCACGAGTATCGGCGGGGTCATGGCCCAGCTGGATAAAACCTTCCCGACAAACGACTGTGCGATGTGCATCGTGTCGCCGAAGCTAGTGGAGACTGGCCGGCATCCAAACATCGATCTCTTGATCAAGTGTGTGATTAACGACGTGCAAGGGAATGCCGGCAATTTTTCCGTCAAGATTACAAAACGCACCTTATTCATAGACCGGACGAAATGCACGGGTTGTGGGGTCTGTGGGAAGAAATGTCCCGTCGAGGCCATCGACGTCTTTAACGAGGGACTCTCCCTGCTGAAGGCCACATCCGTGAAGTACCCGCAAGCCGTCCCGCTCGTCTATTCCATAAACAAGGACAGCTGCATCGGCTGTGGCGTTTGCGAGGGCGTCTGCAAGGCGAACGCGGTCCAGTACGAGCTGGCGGATGAGCCCACCACGCTGGACGTCGGCGCGATCGTCCTCGCCCCCGGCTTCGACGAGTTCGACCCGACGCCCATGAGGCGGTTCGGCTACGGCAGGTACAAGAACGTGGTCACGAGCATCGAGTTCGAGCGCATCCTCAGCGCCAGCGGGCCTTTTGCTGGCAAGGTGTTGCGCCCGTCGGATGGCGACGTTCCGACCAAGGTGGCCTTCCTCCAATGCATCGGCTCCCGGGACAGCCGCGAGGGGAAGCCCTACTGCTCGTCGGTGTGCTGCATGTACACGTGCAAGGAGGCGGTCATCGCGCACGAGCACCAGCACCAGGTACAGCCCACGATCTTCTACATGGACATCCGCGCGTACGGGAAGGACTTTGACAAGTACATCGAGCGGGCGAAGCACGAGTACGGGGTTCGGTACGTGAGGAGCCGGGTGTCGTCGGTCGAGGAGCAGCCGGGGACGCGCGACCTGCGGTTGACGTACGAGGACGAGGCCGGGGAGATCAAGCAGGAGGCGTTCAACATGGTGGTCCTGGCGGTGGGGTTGGATCCGCCGAGGGACGCCGGGCACCTGGCGGAGAAGTTCGGGATCGAGCTGAACGAGCACGGCTTCGCGAGGACGGGCGCGTTGAACCCGGTGGAGACGACGAGGCCGGGGGTCTTCGTGTGCGGGGCGTTCTCGCAGCCGAAGGACATCCCCGAGACGGTCATCGAAGCAAGCGCGGCCGCGGGGAAGATCAACGCCATTCTAGCGCCCGTTCGCAACACGTTGATCTCGAAGAAGGAATACTTGCCTGAAATCGACGTCAGCGGGGAACCCCCGCGCGTCGGGGTGTTCATCTGCCATTGCGGCATCAACATTGGTGGCGTCGTCGATGTCCCTGCGGTGACCGAATATGCGAAGAATCTGCCCGACGTCGTGATTGCCGACAACA
>JAFGBX010000393.1 GCA_016932935.1 Promethearchaeota archaeon
AAGAAGGCCTTCCCGACGACCTACCAGGATCTGCATGGGCCTAAGACGGAGAAGGAACTGGAGGAGCTGCGGAGAACCGAGAGCGAGGTCACGGCGCAGCTGGAGCTCAAGACTTGCATCGTGCACAAGGGCCCGATACAAGGAACGAACTATTCTTGCCCGCAATGCCACGTGTTCTACTGCTTGAAGTGCGCGCGATCCCTGGCCATGCAAGGCGAGAAGTGCTGGAGCTGCGGCCACGAGATCGTGCTGGAGGCCGAAGAGACCGTCAACATCCCCGTGCAGTACGCCCCGAAGCCGAAACCCGTGGCAAAGTTCTACTGCCACGCTTGCGCGAAGTACACCGACGTGGTGGAGCCTGACTTCGCGAAGTGGCACACGTGCCCCACCTGCCAGCAACCCATGGCCTACATCAAGAACTGCCCGTTCTGCTCGGCGCCGATCTCCCTGGACAAGAGCCTCTACACGCGCTTCAAGGGCCAGGTCGTGCAATGCGCCAGCTGCAAGGGCAACGTCCGGGTGTGATCCTACCTTCCACCCATCCCCTTTTTTCCACGGGTGGTGCCGGGGCCGGCCGCCTACGCCTTGATCTCGTAGACGTAGTTGTCCGATAGCCGCTCGCGTAGCTTGGCCTTGACCTCGTTGTGGGTCGTGAGCATGCCCGTGAAAGACGACACGGTGACGGGGGCCACGACGGGCAGTATGACCCGCTCGAGCACGCTCCCGAGCAAGCCAACGTTCCCCGATGCCAGGATCTGGAGGATATATTTGTTCTCGAGTTGGAGGAACTCGATGACGCGGTACCGGTCGAACCCGACCTTCGTGATGATGTACCGTGGAAAGGAGCCCGTGTGGGCGAGCGTGTTCGCCGCGATGGCCTCGATCTTGGCGGATATCAAGCTCTCCACGAGATCCAGGTAGTTGCCGTCAGACGTGTCGCCGCTGAACGACATGTCCTTGATGGGCAAGGCGTCGGGGCCGTGCGGCGTGACCAGCAGCGCCATGGTACCGATGGACTGGTAGGACAACCCAACGTAGTGGAGCTTGACCGCTCGCTCCATGGTCGGGATGGTGGCCTGCCGGAGTGCAGCGTCCCGGATCTTCTGGTACTCGTGGACGATGAAGCCGGCGATGGATGTCTTCCGGCGCTCGATCTCGCTCCGCTCGAGCGGCGACATAGACGCCTTCAGCTGCCCCTTGAAGATGTCGATCATGAGGCGCTTGAGCTCTTGGAGCAGGACGGTCGGCCGCTTGAAGAAGACCCCGTAGATGCAGAAGAGCATCGAACCATGTGACTGGAAGATGGCCTCCTCGAAGGCTGCGTTGGCATGGCCCGCGGGGAGCTCGACCCCATCCGGGGGGACAAACTGCGCCTTCGGGGGCTCGAACAAGACGCGCTCCAGGTCTCCGCCGAGGATCGACGTCGCTATCTCGTGCGCGTTGGCGCCGAGTTCCAGCACGTAGGCATACTCGTCGTTACTGCAGAAGATCACCTCGCGGGACTGGAGGTTGATGACCCCCATCATCTTCAGGTAGTCGCCGTCTTTGCTGAGCACCGTCGGGGGCGTTCGCGGCACCGGTGGGCGCTCGCCATCCTCTGCAGCTTGCGTGGGAGCTTTCTCTGTGGCGATCTTCCTGGCGATAGCTTTAGCGAGATCCGCGGGAGGCAGGCTCTCGTCCAGCGCCGGCCCCCCGCCTTTCTTTGCGGGGCGATCGTCAATCGGGGACACGACGCTGGATACGACCTTCTCGAGGGGCTCGTTGCAGCGGGGGCAGTTGGCCGGATAGGGGGCCGAGATCTTGTAGCTGCAGCGCGGGCATACCCGCGTCTCGGCCGTGCCGAATTGAAACATCGCCGGGTGCTCTTGGGTGTGCGTTCTCACTTCGTCGTGGAGGAGAGCGTCTCCTTCACAATCTCTATCGCTCGATCCAGCGTCACGACCTCTTGCAGCTCGGACTTTAAATTCTTTAAGGCGACCTTTCCTTCCTTCCACTCCTTCTCCCCGAGCAAGATGGCAAAGGGGAAGGCGAGCTTGGATGCACATTGCAGGGCGCGCTTCACGCTCCAGTCCGTTAGGCTGATCTCGACCTTGATGCCGCTCTCGACGAGCTTGGCCTGCAGCTTGAAGGCTTCCGGCACGAGATCCGGCTTGAAAGCGAAGAGGAATACGTCAGCCCTGGCGGCATCGGCATCCGGTGCCAAAGCACCGTTCCTCTCAGCCGCGAGGACGAGGCGGTCGAGGCCGAATGCAAAGCCGGTCGCGGGCGTGTCGTCACCGCCGAAGTCGCGAATGAGCCGGTCGTAGCGCCCCCCGCCGCAGATCTGCTTCTGCTTGCCGAGCGATGGCGAGTCTATCTCGAACACGAGGCCCGTGTAATAGTCCAGCCCGCGCGCGAGGGATAAATCGACCACCCGGCTCTCGATCCCGCCCGCATCGAGCAACTGCTCGGCCCGGAGCAGGTTGCTCGATTCGAGCGCCTGGAGTGCCTTGGGATACGAGGCGAGCACTTGCCTTGCATGCGGGAGCACGTCGTCCTTGAAGGAGCCGTTCAAGTGCAAGAACTCCTTCAGGGCCGAGACCAGTGTAAGCTCGAGCCCGATGCCGGCCAGGGCGTCCGCGAAGGCCGCTTCGATGGCTCCGGGCGTCGTGTCGTCGAGCAGGCCCAGCTTGTGCTTGATCGTGTCTCCGTTCGCCTTGTCCATGAGGCCGATGACTTTGTCTTGCGTGCCCTCATCGATGCATTCCTCCTGGAGCAGCTCGCGGAGGATGTTGAGGTCGTTCATGCGGAGCACGTGATCCTTGATTCCGAGCCTCTTGATGATGCTCGTGGCCACGTACATGATCTCAGCGTCGGCGATCGCGCCGGGGATGCCGAACACCTCGACCCCGAATTGGAAAAACTCGCGGAACCGGCCCGGGGCGGGCTTTTCGTACCGGAACACGGGGCCGACGTAGAAGATCTTAAGGGGCTTCGGGAAGGTGTTCATGTCGCTCTGCACGTAGAACCGGCAGACCGGCGCCGTGAACTCCGGGCGTAGGACGAACGTGCGAGCGTCCTCCCCGTTCGCCTCCCCGTCTCGCTCGTCCAACTGCACCCTCGGGGCCTTGAACGTGAACGTCTCCTCGCGGAACTTCTCGCCCGACTTCACGAGGAAGAGGTCGAAGAATTCGAACGTGGGCGTCATGATCTCCTCGAACCCAAACGCTTCGAGCGAATCGCGCACGATCCGCTCTACCGTGCGGTGCTTCCGCAGCTCGGCGGGGAGGAAGTCCCGCGTGCCTGTGGGCCGGCTCAGATCCAGTTTTTTATCCGACACGGGTGCCAGGGCCTCCGACGGTTATTGTTGATCTACGCAAAAACCTAATGAATCTGCCTTTAAGATGGGAACGTGGGAGCATCGGGGCCGAAAGAGAAAGAGAAGGGGAGTGGGCTAGAGGTTCGTGTTTATGACGAAATTGAGCCCGGTGGAGCCCAGCTTCACGATGTTGAGTGCCCTGAGGTTCTTGATAAGCTCGACAGCTTGATCCGTGGTGACCCCCATGATTCCCGCGATCCAGTCCTCGTCGAAGCCGAGGAGCGCGAGCTTGGGGTTCTCGAACAGCTTGTATATCAGCTGGAGCTCCGTAGGCCTGTTAGCTAGTAGCTGGTGCACCTTCTGCTCGAACATCGCCGCTTGTTCCTCCTTCGACGTGGGACGTATGGACGCCGCGGCTGGCGCTGCCACTCGCGGCACTTGGGGAACGAAGGGAGCCGGATGGGCAGCTGGCGCAACTGGCTTCGCCACGGCGGGTGGTTTCATTGCCGGCTTGGGAACCATGGGCACCGCGGGGGCGACCGGAGCCACAGGAACCGCGGGGGCGACTGGAACCACCGGAGCAGCGGGTGCCCACGTAGTAGCCGGGACAGGGGGGGCGTTCGGTACAGCCATCGACGGGGGCACGGTCGGAGGCCGGGGTACCGCCGCGAGCTTCTGCTGCCCGGATGGCGGTGCTGCTGGCGCCCTTGGCGCGGGGAATGGCTTGATCACCCCGACTTGAGCGGGCCTCGGTACCACCGGCGCGGACGGCACCACCGGCGCGGACGGCACCACCGGCGCGGACGGCACCACCGGCGCGGACGGCACCACCGGCGCGGACGGCACCAC
>JAFGBX010000049.1 GCA_016932935.1 Promethearchaeota archaeon
CGACCGGGTTGAAGTGCCAGAAATCGGCCACGGGCACGCCGAACAGCTGCTCCGGATCGCTCTCTGCCATGACGCTGCTGAGATCGGCCGGCGGGTAAAAGGCGATGATGCCGCGGCAGTCGAGCAGCGGCGAGTAGTTGCCGGAGAAGTACGGCGACTCGTAAGCCAATCCGGCAACGAGGGCGAGTTGGGCCCCGACGCTCCGCCCCAAGAAGAACGTGCGGTTCAGGTCGACGTGATAGTCGCCAGCGTTGGTCTCGAGGAACCGCGTGAGCGTGGCGATCTCGACGACCATGTCCTTCATGGTGAAGGCCCCCGCTGAATCGTTGTGGAGCCCGTACTGCACGTCCACGACGATGTATCCTTGATCGGCGATGTACCTGCTCGTCGGTATGACGTTCCACGCCCCCTTGTCGAGGTATCGCCACGTGCCGCCGTGGATCGCGATGACGAGTGGCAGGCGTCTCGTGGTCGCCGAGATGCCGAGGGGGCCGTACCAGTCGAACCGCAGCGTCTGTCCCTTGTCTTCCATGTACGCGACGTCGTGGCGCTCGTCGACGAGCGGGATGGGGAGCGAGAGCATGATGTCCTTCAAGGCGACGGGCATGTCCCGGAAGCGTGCGCTCACGTCGGCTGCGATGTTCGCGACGCAATCAACGCCAAAGGAATCGTGGAACTGCTGGTCCAGGGAGTCTATCGTCGATTGGCTCGATAGCAAGGGATAGGCGTTGAGCGCTGCGATCGAGCCGCTAACAGCGATGATTGCTATCAATATGCCCCGGTGCAACTTGCGCTTCGTGCGGGGGACTTGCCGAGCGAGCAAGAATATGGCGAGGACGATCAAGAACACGTTGAAGATGGACAAGTTGCCGGCCACCCAGTATTCGACGGACGCGCCTGCCGCGAGGAAGATGAACGGCCCATAGATGGCCGTCGCGAGCAGCAGCAGCAAGAAGCCGATCCCGGTTATCTTGAGGATGACCTTCGGGTTAATGGCACTCTTGGGAATCGGATCGTCGGCAATCACGCACTCGAAGCGCCACACCGGGACGTGGGCCTCCTCCTCGCAAACGAGCGATGCCCGCGTCGATACGTAGCTGAGATACCCGCCTGCGATGGCGAGCAGGTGGGTGATGGTGAAAAGGCCGAGCGAGAGCGCCGGCACGAGGAAATGCAAGGGATTATCTCGCCTTTGAACGAACACGTTCACCAGCGTCACGAGCATGTTCGCCGCGATGCTGAAGCACGCTGTGGTGAGGTACCACGAGAAGAACGTGTGGATCCGCTTCGCAAGTGGGTTCCTCATCCAGTTCAAGTTCATCGCCTTGATCACGATGAACCCCAGGTTCAACGCAGTCGTGCCGATAGTGACGTCCTCGACGATCACGTCCAACCAGAACGGAAGGCTCGTGGCCATGGCAACCACGCCCAGGCAAATCATGGCCACGTTGGAGTACACGAGGAAGCCAGAAAGGACGTGCACGGCCCTCCTGTAGAAGGTCTGGCGCGACTGCATTTCTACCCATCTGTTAGAAAAAACCGAGAAATATAAAGGATGCAGCAATGCGGCAATGAACCATGCTGCTGCGGGGGGAGATCCACGAGCATCATGCGGCGTTCAGCGCCAGGAAGCGCTCGATGTAGTAGATGCAGACCTGGTTGTGCGGGTAGTTGTAGAACAGGTCGAACGCGTGGCCTGCATGAGGGAACTCTCCAAGGATACATGTTCCGCCTTGGCCTCTCACGGCCGCCTGCAGCTCCCGCGCGTGCACCGGGTGCACCAGCGTGTCCGCGAGGCCTTGGAAGCAGAGCACGGGAGGGCTCGTTGGCGACGCAAGATCCACGGGATCGAAGTAATCGAGCTGCGCTTCGGAAACCCCGAAGAAGGCCGCGCTCGAGTTGTCGAATATCCGAGACATGTTCGCTGGCGGGTAGAAGGGGATGATGCCCGCGCAGTCGAAGCCGGCCGAGTAGTTGCCCGCGAAGTAGGGGTCGTCGTGGCCAAGGCCGCAAACGAGGGCGAGGTGCGCCCCGGCGCTCCGCCCGAGGAAGATCGTCCTCGACACGTCGGCGTGGAACTCGGCAGGGTTGGCGGCGAGGAAACGCGTGAGGTTCGCGACCTCCATCACCATGTCCCTCAGCGTGAAGGGAGTTGGATCGTCCTCGTCGTACAGCCCGTATTGCACGTCGACGACGACGTACCCGAGGCTGGCGATGTATTTCTGGGTTGGTATGATGTTGTAGAGGCCCTTGTCGAACAGCCGCCAGCTGCCGCCGTGGATGGCGACCACGAGGGGGAGCAAGTTCGCCGTCCCGGATGTGCCCTCTGGTGCGTACCAGTCGAACCGCAGCGTCTGTCCCTTGTCGACCATGTAGGTGATGTCGATGCGCTCATCAACTTTCTCGATGGGGAGCGTGTAGAAGAAGTCACATATCGATATCGGCGCGCTCCGGAAGGGGTGGTAGGGGCTCGCCGGTGTGGCAGACTGCCAGTCGGAACCATAACTGGCAGCAAATTGCGATTCGAGGGAGCTGATCGTCGAGCCGGTCTGCACGATGGGGAGCGCGTTGGTGCAGGCGAGGACGCAGCCGGCGGTCATGATGGCGACCAGGAGTGCCTTGTTCCCCCGCCCCCGCGCGCGGGGGACGTGGCGGGCGAGCATGAGCGTGCACGGTGCGAGGGCGAAGAGCATCGTTGTCGCCAGGTTCCCCGCGACGAACGCCTCCCAGTCTCTACCACCGGGTATGAAGACCAGGGGTAATAGGGTGGAGAGCACGAATATGAAAACGAGGCAAGCAACCCCGATAACCTTGAGGAACTTCTTGAAGCTTGGCTTGAACTCCCAGGACGGGTCGGCGCGGACGGGCTCCACGGACCAGACGACCTCGCCGGCTGCTTCTGCCTCGGCGCCCTCTGGCCGGGTGATCTTGAAGAGCTTGATGCCCGCAAGGGCCGGGAAGAAATGGATGAGTGCGTTCAGAACTATCGCGACGGCAACGGTGGTGCCGAGCGCGGCCGATCCCGTCGCGAAGCCGTAGGTGTACGCCACGGTGACGAGCATGTTCCCGAGGATTACGAGCCCGATGCCTACCAGATAGGCGGAGAAGTACCATTGAAGCCGGGAGGCCTGTCGACTCCTCCGGTGGTTCAAGAAGACCTGCCCCAGCGCCGCAAGGAAGAGGTTGAGGACGATGCTCGATACCAGCAGCACGTCGAGAAACGCGTCGAGTACGGATCCGCCCGGATCGACCAGCGACCACGTGCCCGCGACTATCATGAGCCCGTTGCATGCCACGAGCGGTATGGACAGGGCATGGACGAGCCGCGCAGAGTCGATTCTTGCCTTCATGATGCATACCCCGCTCTTACCGATAATCAACTTGTCGGATTAGGATCCTCAACGTGATGCCGTTCAACGTAGCTCGTGCCGTCGGTCCCGCGTGGGACGATACCGCATTTTCGAAGAATCAGCTCGTTTTTATAGGGGCGAGGCACAGAGGATCTACGTCCAGTTGTTGGAGTGGTGCATATGAACAAGCACGCCATACTAGCCAAGTTAGCAGAGATCGAATCTTCGATCAAGGAGATACGCGACATCTTACATGAAGAAGCCTCCGACGAACAAGAGCTCCAAGCGGAGAGCGCTGACGACGGCGGCGAGGACAAGGGCGATTCGACGCGCATCGCGTGCCCGAAGTGCGGGTCGCTCAAGATTATAAAGCACGTCGACAAGGCGAAAGTGCTCTACTACCACCAGGGTGCCCCGATCTACGCGAAGAAGGGCGTCTGTAGCCAGTGCGGCACGGAGATGCCTCTGTGACATAAAGGGTCACATCCCCTTGATGTGGTGGCCCCTTATTTTTTACAGATCCCTCTGCTTCCTTTGAATGCGCGTGGGGCGCGCTCGATCCTTGCGACATCCCCTTCATTTTTCCAGCAGACCTATCTTGTCGGCGATCTCGTTGAACGTATCGTCGACGTTGGCTCCCGTGCCGGCACAAGCCTCGAAGTACGCCATGCCGTTCCGGTTCGCCCAACGCTGCGCACGGTCGCGCAGCTGGCTGTGCTCGGCGGGCTTGAACAGGTCGCGCTTGTTGCCCACGAGCACGCACGGGATGCCCGCGCAGTGCTCCATCAGCCCGTCCAACATCACGCCGACCACGACGTCGAAGGTCTCGGGCCGCGTGAGGTCGAAGACGAGCAAGGCGCCGCTCGTGCCCGTGTAGAAGCTCGAGCGTATCGACGGGCTCGCGAGCGTCGATTGCTTGCGGGCGAACCAGATCGAGAGGAAGGCGCCAGTCTCACGGTCGAGCCGCACGGTCACCTTGCGCGTGACGAGCGGCTCCGTTGGATCCTCCCCGTGCCACCACTCCTTGCTTGCGAACCGGGACACGATGCTACGCTTCCCGACGCCATCTGCCCCGACGACGAGCAGCTTCCAGACGTGCCGCACGTGCACCCGCAAGATGCCGCATAGCTGTTCGGCGAAGTCGGAGAAGAGGGGCTCGAGGTTGCCCTTGAGGCTCGCCCCCGTCTCGGCATAGATCGAGTCGTGGCTGTCGGCCCACTTCCGTGCCTCGCCTGCGTCGACCGCCCGCCCGTCCTCCGCGATGCGGTCGAGACCCGTGCCGACGAGCATGAACGGCACGGGGCCGCAATGGCTGCGGATGTCGGCTGCCCACGTGCGAGTGGCATCCTCGTAGGTTTCTGCACGGGTCAAGTCGAACACGAGGATCGCGCCGCTCGCGCCCCTGTAAAACGTCGACCGGATGAACTCGAACCGCTTCTGGGTGCCCAGATCCCAGATGCTAATCGTGGCGGCTTGTCCGCTCCGCAGCATGACATCCTTCGTGAGGATGTCGACGCCGACCGTGAGCTTGTAATCCATCTGGAAGGCACTCTTCACGTATGGCTTGATGAGCTCGGTCTTGCCGACGCCCTTGGCCCCGCACAGGAGTACCTTGATCTTGTACGCGCTCGCACCGGTCTCCATTGAGGGTGACGAAGCGCAAGAGCATTTCAATTTTTTGCCGCCGTATCGATCAGGTAGCGCGCTTTTTTTTTAACGGCGGTACTCGCTGCACCCGGGAGCTGGCAAGTTGACTTGGCGAGTTAAGGTCTAACAGAGGGAGATAGAGGCATTGCATTTATAGAAGTCCAAACGTAAGTTTTTTTATCTTCATTCTTTATTAAATGCCAGAATTCTATCCTTGCTCCAGGTGAAAGCGATTGCCAGAAGCAGACAAGAAGAAGGAAAAGATTGTAGGAATTGACCTCGGTACCTCGAACAGTGCCGCGTCGGTCGTGATCGGGGGGAAGCCCGTCATCATCCCCGCTGCGGAAGGGACGACGATAGGAGGCGGCAAGGCCTTCCCCTCGTTCGTCGCGTTCACGAAGGAGAAGAACATCCTTGTCGGCGAGCCGGCGAGGCGCCAGGCCATCTCGAACCCCGAGCGAACGGTCACGGCGATCAAGCGCAAGATGGGCACCGACTACAAGGTCGAGATCGACGGGAAGAAATACAGCCCGCAAGAGATATCGGCCATGATCCTCGGGAAGATCAAGAAGGACACGGAAGAATACCTCAACGATAAGATCGAGAAGGCCGTCATCACCGTACCTGCATACTTCAACGATGCACAGCGCACGGCGACGAAGGACGCCGGTCGCATCGCCGGGCTCGACGTCGTCCGAATCATCAACGAACCGACAGCGGCGGCCCTCGCGTACGGGCTCGACAAGGAGGGCGCGACCATGAAGATCGCCGTGCTAGACCTGGGCGGCGGCACGTTCGACGTCACGATAATGGAGATGGGCGAGGGCGTGTTCCAGGTGGTTTCCACCTCTGGCGACACCCAGCTCGGTGGCACGGACATGGATCGGCTCATCCAGGAGGACATCGCCGCCGAGTTCAAGCGCAAGGAGAACATCGACCTCCTCGTGGATCCCACGGCCAAGCGCCGCGTGCTCGAAGCCGCCGAGAAGGCGAAGATCGAGCTGTCCACGACCTTCAGCACGCAGGTGAACCTGCCCTTCATCGCGCAAGACGCGAGCGGCCCAAAGCACCTCGACATGGAATACACGCGATCCCGCCTCGAGAAGGTCATCGCCCCCGTGCTCGACCGGCTCACCCCGTGCATGCAACGTGCGGTCGACGATGCCAAGCTCCCCAAGGACGAGATCAAGAAGATCATCCTCGTCGGCGGGCCGACCCGCATGCCGTCGGTGCTCGAGCGCTTCGAGAAGTTCTTCGGGAAAAAGGCGGAGCGCGGCGTCGACCCTATGGAAGCGGTCGCAGTCGGCGCGTCGATCCAGGGTGCTGTTCTAGCGGGCGACATCAAAGACATACTACTGCTGGACGTCACGCCCCTCACCCTGGGCGTGGAAACGCTCGGCAACGTCCGGACGCCCATCATCGACCGCAACTCGACCATACCGGTCCGCCGCCAGAAGGTGTTCTCCACGGCCTCGGATAATCAGCCCTCGGTCGAGATCCACGTGCTCCAGGGCGAGCGC